>JANRJP010000019.1:0-2356 GCA_033763905.1 Gemmatimonadaceae bacterium | reverse complement strand
CTGCCGCCCACGGCGCCAATGCGGCTCGAAGACCGCCGACGCACCTTCGCGGTGTCGCACGATGGTTCCTTCATCATCTACGAAGCGCGCGTCGACTCAGTCTCCGAATTGTGGTATCGCAGCTTGGTCGGCCCCGAGGTTCGTGCGATCGAGGGGACCGAAGGCGCGATGGGTACCCCGCGCATCTCGCCTGACGACAAACGGGTGGCCTTTGTGTCGCGCGGCGAGCTGAAGATCGTGCCGATCGCCGGCGGGCCGGTAACGGCAGTCGCACGCGCGGCAGATCCGTACGGTGGGGACTGGCTCGAGAGCGGACAGATCTTTTTTGCGGTGGACGACGGTCGTGCGATGCGTTGGTTCGACGCTGAGCCCGGCGCTGGACGAACGGTGACGACGCCACTGTGCATTCTGCCGCAGCTTTTGGGCGGCACGACCGTGCTTTGCGGCGGTGGTTCAACCAAATGGGCGTACACGCGCGACTTGGCCTCGCCCACCGCGCGACAATATCTGCGTCGGACCGCGCGCGCAGCAGGCGCGGGACCGACGCTCGTGCTCGGCGCCGACTTCCGCGTGATCAACGATCGCTATCTCGTGTATATGTCCCTCGACGGCACGATCATGGCCACGCGATTCGAGAACCGCGATTCGCTCACCGTCGGCAAGTCTGTCGCACTGGTGCCCGGCGTGCGGCGCGCGACGTACTCTGGCGCCGGCCACTTCGACATCACCAGAGACGGATCACTCGCCTTCGTTCCGGGGATCAACGCGGAAGTCGGCCAGCTGGTCCGTTGGTCGAACGACGGGCGGACGACGCCGCTTGGCGTTGAAGACGGCGTGCACCTGCGCTTTGCGGCGAGTCCTGATACGCGACGTATCGCCAGTGTCGTGGCGGGGGTTGAACAGCAGGAGCTCCGCATCTACGACCTGCGCACCGGCGCGAAGGAAGTCGTCGATCGCGGCTTGCATCTCGGCACGCCGGCGTGGAGCCCGGACAGCCGCCGCATCGCGTATCGGCGGCAGGAGTTCGCGGCGCCAGATTCGGAGCGTTTGTATCTGCGCGATCTCGATTCGCCGGCACCGCCCCGCGTACTGCTCGCCAGCCAGTACGTCGGACGCGAGGCGGGGTCGTACCGCGCCGAAGATTTCTTCCTGACGTCTTCCGGGATGAGCGAATCGCGTAATCTGGTGGTGAACCCGCTTGCGACGCCGCCTCGCATCGATACGCTGCCGCTCTCGAGCTACTTCATCTCGGTCTCCCCCGATCGAAAGTGGATCGTCTACCAGAATCAGGGAGCAGCGGGGCTGTACTTGCAACCGTGGCCGGCACTCGACCGTCGCGTACAGGTGGCAGCCAATGGCGAAGAACCGCTCTGGCGCTCGGCGAACGAGATCGTCTATGAGGTGGCGGAACCTGGAAAGCGCACGTTCTACCAAGTGCGCATCGACCCGAACTCACCGGAGTTGGTTGGGGCGCCGGTTCGGCTGTTCTCGGATTCGCGCTTTGCCGACACACCAGGCTGGTCGAGTGCGGTGATGCCGGGGGGCGACCTGATGTACCTGCAGGCGCCCGCCGAGAATCTGGGCTACTACGTGCGGGTGGTGCCGAAGTGGGTGGCGGCGATGAAGAAGGCGGTCGACGGAGCGAATCGCTAGCGAAGTCGTCCTGCGCCAACCTGCTCGCGCGCCCACGCCAAGGCCCGCGCCAGCATCGGATCGCGTCCCGCGCGCACATCCTCGAGTGTCACCGGCACCACCTCGTGCGGCGGAATCCCCACATCCTCGAAGGGACGACCATCCGCCAACGTGTAGCGTCGCGCGGCCACCGCGAATCGCATCCCCGTCGGCAAGGTCTCGAACACGGGCTGGCCCGTGCTGCCGTACGTCGTATCGCCAATCACGCGCGCCCACGACGCCGTGGCGAACGGTGCCACGAAGTCTTCGCAGGCCGAGCCGCAACCACGATCGGCGAGTACGATTGCCGAGCCGCGGTAGCCGTCGGCATCACCCAGTGACTCGAGACGACCGCCGACCTGTCCGAAGTCGCGGCGCAGCTTGCTCTCGACGAGTCGCAACCCCTGCGCGTGACGACCTGCTGCCAAGAGACGCATCAGACCCATCGGCGTATTGCCACCGCCGTTGCCCCTCACGTCGACGACAATGGCAGCGGCCGACATATAGCGGCCACGGATGGCGGCGACGGCGCTGTCGGCATACAGCGACGGATCGAAGCCCGCAATGCGCACGTAGGCCACCGAGTCCTGCACCAGCCACCGATGCGGCACGGTCGGTGCCGTCGTCGCTGGGGCGGGGTTGCGGCGGCGATCGACAGCGATCGTCCGGCCGTCGGCGGTGGTCA
>JANRJP010000014.1:0-13158 GCA_033763905.1 Gemmatimonadaceae bacterium | reverse complement strand
TGGAAGTGGTGGTGGTGCCCGCGACCGGCGCGTTCGTAGCGCGGGGTCGCCCCCGGCACCTCCACGATCACCGCGTCGCCGGCGTCGACCAGGACGCGGAGCGCGCGGTACACCGTGGCGATGCCGAGCCCTCGCACTTTGCGCGCGGCCGCGACCCGAATCTCGTCCGGGGTCAGCGGTCGGGTTGCCCCCGCCAGCACGTCGTGGACGGCGGTGCGCTGGCGCGTGCGACGGAGGGGCGCGGCGCTGGCGGCGACGGGGGTGGGGCGGGCAGGCATACCGAAGTCTACACGATCCTTTGGCCACCGCCGATCCCTGGCTCTCACCGAAGCCCCTCAGTCGCCAGAGCGCGGGTGGCGCTAGCTTATCACGGCTGGCTTCACCCAGCGCATTCCCGCCCGACGTCCGACGATCACCACCGGCAAGGCCAGTTCCGTGCGCGTCCTTGTGTACGACACTCACTCCTACGATCGGGAGTATCTCGAGCGCGCCAACCGCGGACGCCACGAGTTGCATTTCACGGCCGCACAACTCGATTTCCAGACCGCGGCGCTCGCCGACGGCTTTGATGCGGTGTGCCTGTTCGTGAATGACCGAGCGCCGGCCGCGGTAATGGCCCGCCTCGCCCAGGGCGGCGTCCGCTGCATCGCGCAGCGCTCGACCGGGTACAACAACCTCGACCTGCACGCGGCCGCGGCCCACGGCATCACCTGCCTCCGCGTGCGCGACTACTCGCCGTACGCGGTGGCCGAGTTCGCGGTCGCGCTGCTGCAAACGCTCAACCGCAAGGTGCATCGCGCGTACAACCGCACGCGTGAGCACAACTTCCGCCTGGCGGGCTTGCTCGGGCACGACCTCCACGGCCGCACGGTCGGCGTCGTCGGCACCGGGCGCATTGGCGCGATCTTCGCCCGCATCCTGCACGGCTTCGGATGTCCCATTCTGGCGTACGACGTGAAGCCCAACCCCGAGGTGCTGGCCCTAGGCGGGCGCTACGTCCCGCTCGACGAGCTGCTCGAGTCCGCCGACATCATCAGCCTGCACGTCCCGCTGCTGCCGGAGACGCGCCATCTGCTCGACGCCGAGCGGCTCGCCCGCTGCAAGCGTGGCGTGATGATCGTCAACACGAGCCGCGGCGGACTGGTCGATACCCCCGCGCTGCTCGATGCGCTACAGTCGGGGCACATCGGCGCCGTGGCGCTCGATGTGTACGAAGAGGAAGAGGGCAAGTTCTTCCGGGACCTGTCCGATCAAGTGCTCGACGACGAAGTGCTCGCGCGACTGATGACGTTTCCGAACGTGCTCGTCACGAGCCATCAGGCCTTCTTCACGCACGAAGCGATGACCACCATCGCCGAGACCACGCTGACCAACCTCGACGACATCGCCGCCGGGCGACCGTCGCCGAACGCACTCGTTCCCGCTTGACGTCCCGTCAGGAGTTCCCGATGTCGTCGGTTGCCCTTCGTCGATTCGCACTCGCGCTCTGCCTCGTCGCGTCCGCGGCGAGCGCCCAGTCCCCTGCCCCCACCATCGCCGCCGGCCCGATGGTCGGCGCCAGCGAAATGCGCGAAGTCCAACTCTGGGTGCAGACGACCGCCCCCGCGCGCATCCAGTTCGTGTACTGGGACACCGCGGCGCCGGGCACGAAGCGGCGCTCGGCCGAGGTGCGCACCCGCGATGCACTGGCGAACACGGCGCAGGTGGCGCTGGGAACGCTCGAGCCCGGGCGACGCTACGCCTACGAAGTGCTGATCAACGGCAAGCCCGCGCCGCGCACGTATCCGCTACGCTTCCAGACGCAGGCCCTCTGGCAGTGGCGCGCTGATCCGCCGGCGTTCCGGATGGCGCTGGCGTCCTGCTTCTACGTAAACGAGCCCGGCTACGATCGTCCCGGACGCCCGTACGGCAGCGAGTACGAAATCCTCGACGCCCTCAACGCCACGGCGCCGGACGTGATGCTCTGGCTGGGCGACAACACCTACACGCGTGAAGCCGACTGGTATTCGCGGTCGGGATTCCTCGCGCGATACAGCCATACGCGCGCGCTCCCGCAGCTGCAGCCGCTCCTCGGCCGGACGCACCACTACGCCACGTGGGACGATCACGAGTACGGCCCGAACGACGCCGACCGCGCGTTCCGCGACAAGCGGCTGGCGCTCGAGGCCTTCAACGGCTTCTGGGCCAACCCCGCGCCCGCGCTCGGCCCCGACGCCGGCGTCACGACGATGTTCCAGTGGCAGGATGTCGACGTGTTCCTGCTCGACGACCGCTGGTTCCGTGCGCCGAACAACCGCAAGACCGGGCGCCGGGACTACCTCGGCCCGACGCAACTCGAGTGGCTCATCGATCAGCTCACCTCGAGCCGCGCGCCGTTCAAGCTGGTGGCCGTCGGCGGCCAGGTGCTGAGCCCGGCGAGAATCTTCGAGAACTACGCCAACTACGTCGACGAGCGGGAGCAGCTGCTCCAGACCTTGGCCGCGGAGCGCATTCCCGGTGTGGTGTTCCTCACCGGCGATCGGCACCATACGGAATTGACCCGTCTCGATCGACCGGGCGTGCCGCCGCTCCTCGATCTCACGGTTAGCGCGCTGACGGCAGGCTCGAACCCCAACGGCATCAACGAACCGAACACACTGCGTGTCCCGGACACCTTCGTGGGCGTGCACAACTTCGGGCTACTCGACTTCAGCGGACCTCGAACCGATCGAGTGATGACGATGTCGATCCGCGATGTGAAGGGCGACGTGAAGTGGAGCCGGACGATCAAGGCAAGCGAGCTGCGGTAATGCCTTCACCGGCCGAACGAGACAGCGGGCGGTGGCTCAAGGCCCCCGCCCGCTGCACCAACCCGTTCGGGCGATTTAGAGCTTCTTGAGCGCCGCCTCGGTGAGCGCGCCCTTCTGCGCCTTCGTTGCGGCGCGGACACGCGCCACGTCGGCCTTCGTCACGGCCGGCGCCTTGTTGCCCCACTGCGAACGGATGTACGTCACGACCGCGGCAATCTGCTCGTCGTTGAACGTCGTGCCCCAGGGGGCCATCACGCCGTTGTACTTCTGGCCCTTGACCGTGAGCGGGCCCTGCAGGCCGTGCAGCACGATCGCGATCGGGATGTCACCCTTGCCGTTCACCCACTCCGAACCCGCGAGCGGAGGGAAGGCCCCGGGAACGCCCTGACCGTTCGCCTGATGGCAGGCCGAGCAGGTGGCGTACACTTCGGCGCCGGTCTTCTGTGCCTCGGCGGTCGTGGAGAGCGCCGCGAACGACAGCACAGCGGCAAGGGCAGCAAGACGAGTCATTGGATGAACGAGGTGAAGGAGGGTGGTTCCGATCGGTATCGGCGCGCTCATACCCGAAATATAGCGGGATCGATCCGTAGCGGTACGGACCCCGGCCATCGGGACTCGTCGGCGAAGAATGGCGGCACCTCCGGATGCCGCGCCGCTGGTCCCACCGCGACAATGTCGCAGGCGTCACCCGTAGCCTTCCTCCACCGCTCCGACCCGTGCGTACTGCCCTCCGCCCCCTGCTCTTGGTCCTCGCGACCGCCGCTGCCGCGTGCGAGAACGACACCGTGGCTCCCGAGAACCCGGTGACGGCCACCGCTCAAGCGACGATCGACGCGGCCAGCGATCTGGCCTTCGCTGGCATCAAGCTGGCCCCGACGGCGACCGTCGTCGCGGTCGTCGACACCACGTCGCCGACCACCTGGGACATCGCATTCCGTGCGACGACCGCCCGCATCAACTCCGGCCTCGGCGGACCGTCCACCGTGCGTGTCGCCTGCCTCTGCCGCAACCAGGCCCTCAACACCGCACAGCTCCAGGCCATCGACACCGTCGCCGAGCGCCTGCGCTTCGAACGGATCACCGCCGACAGCGCACCCGCGGACAGCGCCTTCCGCGCTGAGACCTTCGCACCGGCCGTCAGCAACTGGTCCACCGGGGCCGGTGCCACGATCGCGGCGAACACGGGCCGGCGCTTTGGCTTCCGTCGGCCCGCACCAGCCGGCAGCGCCCACGCCTTCCTGTACAGCAAGCTCGAAATCGTCAGCATCACCCCCGGGACGCCGGGCCAGATCATTCTGCGCTACACCACGCAGACGACGCCGCTGAGCGCCTGGCCGGCGGACATCATCGACACCATCGCACTCACGAGCAGCAGCCCGCAGTACATCAAGCTCAACACGAACGCTGCGGGCACGGCCGCCGATCACGACCTGCGGCTCGAGGGCCTCGACTTCCGGCTCGGCCCGAACGTGACCGGGGCGACCTTCGTCAGCGCCGCCTATGCGAATGTCAACGCGACGAGCACCGACCCCGCGGTGACCAACCCGGATATGTCGAACCCGAACGCCCGCTGGCTCCGCGACGGGACGCTCAATCCGATGATGCTCGCCGTCGCCGGCAATGCCGCCGCGTCGAGTGTCTGGTACCGGTATGACCCGGCGCTCAACCTGATCCTGCCGCGCTACGAGGTGTACCTCGTCCGCACGCCGTCGGGTCTCTTCAAGGTGCAGCCGTTCAGCTACTACAGCGCGACCGGTACGGCCCGACAGATCGCGATCCGGTACGCCCGCATTGCGAACTGACGTCCGGGCGCTGGCGGTGCGCCTCGCGGCAGTCGCCGCGTGGGGCACCGCCCTGCAGGCCCAGTCGCCGCCGATCCCGTCGGGATCGGCGGCGCCCGTGCTGTCGGGGGTTGTCCGCTCGGCCACCGACAACACCCCGATCGGGAACGCCGAAGTCCTGGTGATCTCCGCGACCGCTGATACGACGCGCCTTCGCACCGACCTCGCCGGGCGATGGCGCGTGAGCCCGCGCGGACCGTCCCCGTGGCGCGTGCGCGCCCGGATGCCCGGCTACGCGCCGCTGACGCTGTCCGCCGCATCGGCTGCGCCGCTGGACCACCGGCTCGCGCCAGCCGCCCTCGCGCTCGACGCCGTCGTCGTCTCGTCGGCGCGTCGCGAGCAGCGGCTCAAGGACGCCGTGGCGACGATCGAGTTGGTGTCGCGCCGCGATCTTGAGCAGAGTGCGGCGCCCGATGTCGCCGCCCTGCTGAGCGAGCAGACCGGCATCCAGCTCGATGGCGGCATTCCCTCCGGGGCCGGCCTTCAGCTGCAGGGGCTGTCGTCCAATCGCGTGCTCATTCTGCTCGACGGCCAGCCGCTCGGTGGTCGGCTCAATGGCACCTTCGATGTGTCGCGACTCCCGACGTCGATGATTGAACGCATCGAGATCGTGAAGGGCCCGCAGAGCACGCTCTACGGCTCTGAAGCGATGGGGGGCGTGATCAACCTCATCACGCGCAAGCCCGGGAGCGCGTCAGCGGCGGGCTCGCTGTCGCTGCTCGGCGGATCGGTCGGGCGCCGCGATGCGACGGGCGATCTCAGCGGCCGCGTCGGTCGCTTCGGCTGGAGTGCCGATGGTGGCCTGCGAATGACCGACCTCGTGCCGGGACGCGCCGATCGCAACGGATCGTTCGTCAACCGAGGCCATCTGCAGGGGCGCGCGGAGTTTGCGGCGTCGAAGCAGACGACCGTCTTCGCGTCGCTATTCACGATGGGTGAAGCGCAGCGCTATCTCACCGCGCCGCTGTATCGGTTTGCCGACAACCGGCAGCACGCGGCCCGACTGGGCCTGACCTGGCAGCGTGGGCGGCATCGCATCCAGCCGTTGGTCCACTGGACGGCGTTCGAACACCTGTCGCGCGCCGCGCTCGGCCCCAACCCGGTGACCGACTCCGGAGCGACCGATCGTCAGGTGCTGTCGGAATTCGAACTCACCTACAGCGGACCGACGCCGGGCGGCTTGCTCGACGCGGGGGTCGAGATTCGTCGCGATGCGATCGCCGCTGACCGCGTCCCGGGCGCGCGGCGGATGGATCAGATCGAGCCCTACGCCCAGTGGACCGTCACCCGCGGCGCGCTGAGCATCGTGCCGGGGGTCCGCGCGACGATCAATCGGCAGTGGGGCGAGTACCTCACGCCACGCGTCGCGATGCTGTGGCGTCCGGCGGGGCCCCTGGCCTTCCGGGGCTCGGTGGGCCGCGGCTTCCGAGCCCCGGACTTCAAGGAACTCTACCTCGAGTTCGTGAACGCCAGCGTCGGCTACGCCGTGCGTGGCAACCCGTCGCTGCGGCCGGAGACCTCCACGTCGTGGTCCGGGGGCGTCGAGTGGGCCGAGGATGTGTGGTTCGCGCGCTCAACGCTGTTCCGGAACGAGTTCCGCGATTTCATCGAGACCGGTTCCCAGGACGCGACCGGCACGTTCAGCTACGGCAACATCTCGCGCGGACGCACGCAGGGGGCGGATGTCGAACTCGGCTATGCCCACGGCGGCTGGCGCGCCGAGGTGGCGGCGGCGTTTCTGGATGCGCGCGACCAGTCGAGCGGTCGACGGCTCTACAACCGTCCGCCGCGGTCTGGGCGGGCGACGCTCGCCTGGACCCGGAACGGCTGGCGCGTCGGGGCGACGTACGTGCTGACGGGCGCCACGCCGACGGGCCCCGACCTGGTGAACGGTGGCGAGCAGATCCGGGCGGCGTTCGGCCGCACCGACCTGCGGCTGGCCAGTGATGTGGGGCGCACGACGCTGCAAGTGGGCGTCGATAACCTGGGGAACGTGAGCCCCGGCCCCGACTGGCCAGGCTTTACCGGCCGGGTGTGGTACGCGGGAGCCAGCGTCCGGATGGGACGGCGCGACTGACCGCTCCGGGGGACTAGCCCCGCCCATATATTACGCTATGGTTATATGACGATCTTACACCGCCAATGACCAGCGCTCCGACTCCTGCCCGCCTCGCGGTCCCCTGCCCCTTCTGTGGCGCGATCAACCACGTCGCCGCCACTCGCGTCGGCGATCGCCCGCGCTGCGGCAACGCGGCGTGCGCCAAGCCGCTCCTGCTGGATCGCCCGGTGGCGCTCCACGACCGCGACTTCACCCGTGCCGTGCAGGACACCACTGTCCCCGTGCTGGTGGACTTCTACGCCGATTGGTGCGGGCCCTGCAAGATGATGGCACCGATCCTCGACGACGTTGCCGCGAGCTTCGCCGGACGACTCCTGGTCGCCAAGGTGAACACCGATGTCGAGCAGACGACCGCGATGGCCTACCAGATCCGCAGCATCCCGACGCTCGTGTTGTTGCAGAGCGGGCAGCCGGTGGCGCAGCAGGCGGGCGCGGTGCCCAAAGCGGCGATTCTTCAACTGCTTTCGCGCGTCGGGCTCTGAGCTGCGGACTGTAACGTCAGTCCGAGTTTGGAACCCCTACCCAAGGTCGGGGGGCCCCTGACAGCGTCGCGGGCGGATTCGGCGAGCTTGCAAGGCAGATATGGCAAGCCTTCAGACGCCCCAACAGCAAGACGCCCCCTTCCGTCGCGGGACGGTCGTGATCGCCCTTGGCGATCCCCATCTGGCGGACGATGGGATTGGGCCTGAAGTGCTGTCTCGTCTCGCCAGGATGTACGACGTGGGGCCCGAAGTCGTGCTGGAGGACGTCGGCCCAGATGGCGGTCGCGCCCTGCCCTTGCTCGAGCGCGCGGAACGGGTGCTGTTCATCGACGCGATCCGTGCAGGGGCCGCCCCAGGCACCGTGCTTCGGCTGGAGGGCAGCGCGGTCTCGTCCACGGCGACTCGCCGTGCGACGATCGTCCCCCTGCACTCCGGGGGCGTGGTCGCGGCGATCGAACGCGCAGGCGCCTTGCCGCCCCAGGCGGTGACCTTGGGGATCGAGCCCGAACTTCTAGAGCGTCGCAAGGGCCTGACCGCCAGTGTGTCGGCCCGGGTGGATGACCTCTTGGACGCGGTCATCGGCCAGCTCCGGACCTGGGGCCACGAGGTCCGCGTGATGCCGATGCGCAGTGCCGCGTCGCCGTTCCCCAAGCCGCAGCGCGGCTGACCGTCCGGAGTTCTACGGAGGGGTCGCCCGTACCGTTCGCGACTCCTGAGAAATCGGGCCCGACCGTAGACTGTGCCATCACCGCCGTTCTCTATCGACCCCGGACGCACGTCCCAATGAACGTCACCCTGCCGTGAGCGCGACCTCGGCCCCAGCGGTGGAGCTGGAGCGGGTGGCGCAGCGCTTCGGACAGCGCTGGGCCCTGCGCGGGGTATCGCTCACGGTGGCGCGCGGCGAAGTCGTGGCGATCGTCGGCCACAACGGCTCCGGCAAGAGCACGCTCCTGCGTATTGTCGCGACCGCGCTGCGCCCGACGCGCGGCGCCGCGCGTGTGCTTGGGGTCGATGTCACGGCGGCGCCGGGATTCATTCGCGAACACAGCGCCCTGCTCACGCACGATGTGGCGCTCTACGGCGACCTCACCGCGGCCGAGAACCTGACCTTTGCCGCGCGAATGCTGGGGCGGCCCGCGTCGCGCAGCGTCATCGACGCCACGCTCGACACGGTGGGCCTTCGCGACGTGGCGGATGAGCGGGCGCGCGGATTCTCGAGCGGGATGCAGCGGCGATTGTCGATCGCGCGGCTGTATCTGCGCACACCGCAGCTCTTGCTGCTCGACGAACCGTTCAACTCGCTCGACGCTCAGGGCGTGGAACTCGTCTCACGCCTTGTGGACGACACGCGCGCGCGCGGGGCTACCGTGCTGCTGGTGGCGCACGACCTGCAGCGCGGCTCGGTGCAGGCCGATCGCGTGGTGGCGATGCAGGACGGCACGTTTGTCGAGCCGACGGACGCGTCGCTCGACACGCCGAATGCCGCACTCGCGTCGCGTGTTCTCGCCTCGGTGAGCGCCTGATGTCCTTCGCTACCGACCTCGGCCGCGCGCGGGCGATTCTCTGGAAGGATCTCACCGCCGAGCGTCGCACCAAGGCGAACTTCAACAGCGTCGCGGCGATGGCGGGGCTGATTCTGCTGTTTTTCGGCTTCGCCCTCGGGCCCGACGCCAAGGGACTTCGCTCCGCGGCCGCCGGCGTGCTGTGGCTTACCGTGCTGTTCAGCGGCGTGCTGGCGTTCAATCGCTCGTATCAACTCGAAATGGAAGGCAACGCGCTGGAGCAGCTGTTGCTCTATCCGGGCGAGCGCTGGGCATTGTTCGCGGGCAAGCTGTCGGCGAATCTGCTGTTCATTTTTCTCGTCGAAGTCGTGACGATCCCGCTGGCCGGCATCTTCTATCACGTCGCCATTCCGGACGCGTGGGTGTCGGTGCTCGGCGTGCTGTTTCTCGGCACCGTGGGCTTCGTGACTCTGGGCACCGTGTATGCGGCAATGGCCAGTCGGAGCCGCGCGCGCGAGGTGCTGCTGCCGTTGCTGCTGTTCCCGATGCTCGTGCCGGTGCTGATCGCCGCGACCGAAGCGACCGGGGCGCTGTTGATCGACGATCCGATGGGCAACGCAGGCAGCTGGATCCGGCTACTGGCGGCCTTCGATGTGATTTTTGTCGTGGCAGCATTCTGGGTGTTCCCTTTTGTGATTGAGGGCTAGGCACGTGAACCGGAGCGAGTCGTGAGTACCATTGCCGTTCCCGAGCGCGCGGCGAGCAGCGCCGCCGACGCCATCGCGCGGCCGCGCGTGCCGACCCTGCTGATCGCGGCGGCAGTCCTGCTGATGATCAGCGGACAGGTGGTGGGCATCACCACGTCGTCGCCCGACCGCGATATGGGGCATTTGCAGAAGATCATGTACGTCCACGTGCCGGCGGCGTGGGCGAGCTTCATTGCGTTCTTCGTCGTCTTCTGGGCCAGCGTCACTGTCTTGTGGAAGCGCAGCGAGCAGGCCGATCTGCTCAACGCTGCCGCAGCGGAAGCAGGCGCCGTGATGACCGGCCTCACGCTCGTGCTCGGCTCCATCTGGGGTCGTCCGACCTGGGGCGTGTGGTGGACGTGGGACGCTCGCCTGACCAGCACCGCGGTGCTCTTTCTGGTGTTCGTCGGCTTTCTCGCGCTACGCGCGCTCACCGACGACCCCGAGCGTCGCGCGCGCTGGAGTGCGGCGGTCGGCATTCTCGGCGCCCTCAACGTGCCGATCGTCTATATGTCCGTGAAGTGGTGGCGCACGCTGCACCAGATGCAGTCGTCGCCATCGACGGTGGACCCTGCCTACGTGATCGGCCTGCGCTGGAACGCGGTGGCCTTCGCGGTGTTGTTGGCGGCGTGCATCGTGGTGCGCTATCGCGCTGCGCTGTGGACCTTGGCCGCCGAGCGGCGGGCCGAGGCGCGCGCCTTGTCGGGAGGATCTGCTCGTGCCCGTTGACGGCCGTGTCGCTGGCGAGTGGCCCTATGTGATCGCGGCGTATGCCGTGACGTGGGTCGTGCTCATCGGTTATGCCATTCACTTGTATCGCGTGTGGACCCAGGCGTCGCGTGACGCCGAACGCTCAGGACTCTGACCAATGACGAATCCCATCGCCCCCGCGCCCCGCTCCAACAAGAAGTGGGTTGCCCTTGCCACCGTCGCCCTGATGCTCGGCGGCTTCGGCTATCTCGCCTACGGCGGCATTGGCGAGAACATCGTGTACTTCCTCACCCCCGGCGAGCTGATCCAGAAGGGCGACAAGGCCGTCGAGCGCCCGGTGCGCCTCGGCGGACAGGTCGTCGCCGGCTCGGTGGTGTGGAACGCCGACAATCTCGACCTCCGCTTCAAGGTCACCGACGGCCAGGGCGCTGAAGTGCTCGTGCACTCGCGCGGCGCGCCGCCGCAGATGTTCCGCGCCGGCATCGGGGTCGTTGTCGAAGGCAAGTACACGCGCGACGGCGTGTTCCAGAGCGACAACCTGATGGTGAAGCACTCCAACGAATACCGCGCGCCGAACGCCGAGGAGATGAAGCACCCCGAGCGCCTGAACAAGACCTTGATGCGCGAGAGCCGCTCGTGACGCGTCAGATCGGCTATCTCGCGACGATCATCGCGCTCGCCGTCTCGATCGTCGGCCTGTTGATGGCGGCGTTCGGCGCTCGGCGTCGGCAGCAGGCGCTCGTGGCCGCGTCGTACAACGCGGTGTACGCGAACTTCGGGCTGCTCACCGTGGCCACCGGCGCGATGGTGTACGGGCTCGTCACCCACGATTTCTCGATCGGCTATGTCGCGCAGGTCGGCAGCCGCGCGACTCCGATGTTCTTCACGGTCATTTCGCTGTGGAGCGCCCTCGAAGGTTCCATTCTGTTCTGGGGCTTTGTGCTCGCCGGCCTGTCGGCGGCGGTCGTGTTCGCCAACCGCCGACGTGAAGGGAACCTCGTGCCCTACGCCGCCGCGACGTTGCTCGCGATCGGCGTGTTCTTCTATCTGCTGTTGGTCGGACCCGCCAATCCGTGGCATCTGGTGTCGCCGACGCCGGCCGACGGTCCGGGACCGAATCCGCTGCTGCAGAACCACCCGCTGATGGCGGTGCATCCCCCATTGCTGTATCTCGGCTACGTCGGGATGGCGATTCCGTTCGCGTTCGCGATCGGGGCCCTGCTCTCGGGCGAGATCGACAAGCCCGACTGGATGGTGCTGACCCGTCGCTATACCCTCGGTGCGTGGGCGTTCCTGAGCCTGGCCATCATGGCCGGGATGTGGTGGTCGTACGAAGTCCTCGGCTGGGGCGGCTACTGGGCCTGGGATCCGGTCGAGAACGCGTCGTTTATGCCGTGGCTGACCGCCACCGCGTACCTGCATTCGGCGATGGTGCAGGAGCGCCGCGGGATGCTCAAGCTGTGGAACGTCAATCTGATCGTCGGCACGTTCCTGCTCACGATTCTCGGCACCTTCCTCACGCGATCGGGAGTGCTCTCGAGCGTCCACGCGTTCACGACGGGGACGATCGGCTACTACTTCCTGGCGTTCATCGCGATCGGGTTGGTGACCACGTTCGCCCTCGTCGCCGGCAACTCCGAGAAGCTCGCGAGCGAAGGGCATCTCGACGCGCCAGCGTCCCGCGAGACGGTGTTCCTGCTCAACAACCTGCTGCTCACCGCGTTCACGTTCACCGTGCTGCTCGGCACGCTGTTCCCGTTGGTCGCCGAGGCGATCAAGGGCATCAAGGTCAGCGTGGGGGCGCCGTTCTTCAATCAGATGACAGTGCCGCTTTGCGCGGCGCTGCTCTTCTTGATGGGTGTTGGGCCGTCGTTGCCGTGGCGGCGCACCTCGTGGGAGCAGGTAAAGTCGATGGTCGTCGCGCCAACGATTGGTGCGTTCGTGGCGCTCGGGCTTGCGCTCGCCGTCGGGATTCGTGATCCCTTTGCCGTCGCGACGGTGGCGTTCGCGGCCTGGGCGCTCGTCTGCAACGTGCGGGAGTACGTGATCGGGGCCGGCGCGCGAATGAAGGCGCACGGTGAGAATCCCGCCGTGGCCGTCGGTCGCCTGGTAGCGGCGAATCAGCGGCGCTACGGGGGGTATGTCGCACACGCCGGCATCATCATGATGTCGGTCGCGATCGCCGCGTCGTCGTCGTACAAGTACGAGCGCGAAGCGACGCTCAAGCCTGGGGCCACGCTGGCGCTGCGGAACTTCGATCTCCGCTTCAAGGAGCTCTGGGGGCGCGACGAAGCGCACCGTCAGGTGATTGGCGCCGACGTCGAGGTGCTCGACAAGCAGGGCAAGGTGCTGGGCACGCTGGATCCGCGGCTCAATTTCTATCCCACGCAGGAACAGCCGGTGCCCACCCCGTCGGTCCGCAGCCGACCGCTGGGTGACTTGTACCTCAATCTGATGGCGTTCACGCCGGATGGTGGCTCGGCGACGATCCGCGCGATCGAAGAGCCGCTGGTGCCGTGGATCTGGATCGGCGGATTCGTCGTGGCGTTCGGTGCCGTCATCTCCGGCTGGCCGACGCGGCGCTCGCAGGGTCGTCGCGTGGCGGTGGCCCGACCGGTCAGTCGCGGCGAGGGCTGGACTGCGCCGCAGGGCGTTGGGGTGGCCACGACGCAGGGGATGGCGCAGTGAACTGGACGCGAGCGGCGGTGGCTGCGGGCGTCGCCCTGCCGGTGATCGGGCTGCTCGCGTTCGGGATGACCCGCGATCCCAAGGACATCCCCTCGCCGCTGCCCGGGACGGACGCCCCCAAGTTCGAACTGGTGACCTTGGCGCCCGGCGACGAGCCGCGACTCGCCAAGCCGAACGGCACCACGGTGTCGCTCACGCAGATGCGCGACACCGTGGTGGTGGTGAACTTCTTCGCGTCGTGGTGTATGCCGTGTCGCGTGGAACATCCGGCGCTGTCGGC
>JANRJP010000003.1:0-2562 GCA_033763905.1 Gemmatimonadaceae bacterium | reverse complement strand
GTGCCGCCGGGTGGTGCCACCCTCGACGCGCGACTGGCGCACGACAAGCTCGCCACACTCGAATGGAGCGACGGCTATCGCGCGCAGCGCACGTCACTCGACGCGACGGCCTCGCGTGCGGTGATTGCGGTGGCGACCGAGGCCTTGGGGGAAGCGCCGATCCTGATGCCGACCCTCGGGGGATCGCTCCCGATGTCGGTGTTCGAGCAGCTGCTGCAAGTGCCGCTGCTCGTGGTTCCGATCGTGAACCACGATAACCGGCAACACGCCGCGGACGAAAACCTGCGGCTGCAGAATCTGTGGGACGGGATCGAGCTCTACGCGGCGCTGGTCGCGCGACTCGGCACGGCGTGGCCGGCGGGGCGCGCGACGCCGTAGGTCGCTCGCCGGCCATTGCCGTCGTGCGTCAGGTCGGGGGCGGGCAGGGAATCGTGCCGGCGTCCGGCGTACTCGTGATGCCCCCGTCGCGCAGCGCCGTCGGCCCGCTGAAGACGATCCAGCGATTGGGGTACTGCCCGGTGGGCTCGAACTCGACCGCGTCGTCGATGCCCGCCGCGAGCCGATCGCCCAACGCCGTGGCGCCAGCGGTCAGATCCACGACCACGATCGCGCCATACGCAATCTGCCCACCGTAGCTGCGACGAACGCGACGGCACACGGTCGGCGGCGTGATGAAGTCGATGCTGTCGGGCAGCGCGGTGGAGCCGCTGGCCGCGATCACCGGGGACCATCCCAGCAGGTAGTTGCCCTTCGCGCGCTGGTCGAAGGCCAGCGCGGTGCCGAGCGAATCGGCCAGCCACGACGGCGCCGTACCGGGCGACGACGACGCGGTGTAGACCGCGCTCGTGGGATCGGTGCAGTCCACCACGGTGCGACACAGGCGCGCCACGCGCAGATCCAGCTCCTGCAAGTGGGCCTGCACCGCGCTCGCCGCCGCGCGTTGCCGCGCCAAGCGGACGGAGGGAATCGCGATCCCGGTAAGGATGAGCACCACGCTCATCGCCATCACGAGTTCGACGATGGTGAAGCCGCCTCGACGACGCAGCCGCATCACTTCTTCCGGGCCGGACAGGGGGCGCTCAGTACCGCCACGGCACTGCTGACGAGCGTCGCGGCGGGGTCCTTGGAGCTGTACGTGATGACCAGCGGCCCTTCACGCGCCGACAGTTCGTAGCTGTCATCGGCCAATCGCACGTACTTCATATTCAGAACAGTATCGCCCAAGGCCGCCAGGTTGGCGGGGGGGCGACCCGTGACCTGCGCGAACTGGGACACGCGCTGCGCCTGTCGCGCGACGCGCAGCCGCAGCTCGGCGACCACGTGCTCGCGGCACAGCGGCCGCACCGGGCGGACGTCGGGTGAGCGCACGAGCTCCACCGTCCAGACCCCGACCGCGACGAGGACCAACCCAATCGCGGCGCCGATCTTGGGGAGGTCCTTCGCCGCCTCCTTGAGGGGCTTTGGTGCATTGCGCTCGTCTTCGGCGCGCGCGGCCTCGAACGCCTCGAGGAGTTCGTTGGCGCGTTCCTGTGCCGTCGGCCGACGGGTGGACGTCGTGGAGCGTCGCGGAGGGGGCAGTTCGTCGGCCATTACAACCGGGAAGGCTAACTCCCTGCAGGCTTCTCGGGCACCGGTCCGCGGATGGCCCGCACGTAGGCCTTGAGCAAGAGGGTGCGGGCATCTTCGCGCTGCGCGGGCTGAGTCATCGCGTCGAGCAGCCGCTCCGCCCCGTTCACGTCCCCGACCTTGAGTCGCGCGATCACGCCGGCGTTCCGCAGCACCGCCGGATCCACCCAATTGCGGTTCGCCTTGAACTCGGCCTCGAGGAACGTCGTCGCCTCTGCGGCTGCCGCAAAGTTCAGCGTCCCGAGCCCGTACAGGAACTGCACCGCGCGGCGCGGACCATCCGGCGCCTTCACGCGGTCGAGATACGCGCGCACTCGACCGTAGAACGCTTCATCGACCGCGCCCAATGAGGCGGCGTGGAGCGAGCCATCGACGAACGTCAGGGTGGTGGCCCACTGGCGCCAGCTGACCGGCAACCGACCACTGGCCATATGCGCTTCGAAGGTCTGCACTTCCCAGGCCGAGACCGGCACGCCGTTGAACGAACCCGGTCCGGTCGAGTCGACCGGCTGGCCGTTGACGGTGGCGCGCACCCGCTCGGTGTACGCGGCCTTCATCAGGCGCGGCATTTCGGCTGGCGACTGCTGCACCTGCGGCAGGACGCGCGACGTGCCGTTGTACAACGAGATGATGTCGAACCGATCCGATGCCGTCCCGAGGAATCCCATCGCGCGCGTCTTGAGGAAGCGCGTCCGTTCGGCGCCGAGATCGACGATCGGGTAGTAGTCGGAGTTGACCGTCTGCCAGGTGTCGAGCAGCGGCGCGAGCGATGCGCGATCCGCGATGCGCGTCGCGTCGAAGGCCACCGGCGTCAGCGGATAGTTTCGCTTGAGATCTTCCTGCACGCCGGGGGCATTCACGACGGTCCAATCCGGGGACGTCAGCGGCTGCTGGCTGGCGATGATCAGCAAGTCGGCGCCGGACGCCGCGTGCACG
>JANRJP010000145.1:0-1962 GCA_033763905.1 Gemmatimonadaceae bacterium | reverse complement strand
GCGCTCCGTCTTGGTGCGCAACGAGTACTGCCCCGGGAACCTCACTTCGCCCGTCAGCCACACGGTGCGCTGCAGTTCCCAGTCGGGCTGCCGGAAGATCACCACGTTGTCGTAGGGCTCGAGCGTCACTTCGGCACTGCCACCAGCCGGCGACGGAATCCCCGGCGGCCCGTCGTACTTGCCGTCGGGCCCGCGCTCGAAGAGGTAGCTAGAATCGAGCGGCACGCGCCGCGTGACGGCCGTGGCACCCGCGGCGCGGCTCTCGGGGAGTCGCGCGATTTCGGCCTCGTTCAAGTACGCGCTCTCCTGCATACCACCGGCGAGCAACACGAGATCACGCAGCGTAATGCCTTCGCGATACGGGAAGCGGCCGCCCTTCTTCACCGCACCGGCAATCGTCACGTAGCGCCGCGGCCGGAAGTCGGTCAGCGAGAACACCGTGATCTCGTCGTCTTCCTGCAGCGCAAAGTCGTCCGTCACGCGGCCCGACGCGTCGGCAAAGGCACTGCGCAACTGCACGCGCGTCGAGTCGGCGCGCAGGCGGCTCACCAGAATGCGGCCGAGGTAGGTATCGGACTTGATGCCGCCGGCGGCGCGAATGGCGCCGCTGACGGTGAGGCCACCGCCCAACCCGAAGTCACCCGGCGTGTAGACGTTGCCCTTGATCGTCACGCGATTGCGCGTGCGATCGGAGAGCTTGGGCACCAGAATGCGGTCACCGTCGCGCGCCGGAATGGTGGCCGCGCCGGCTTCGCCATCGATCGCCACCACGGTACGGTCAGCGCCGGGGGTGCGGCGCTCGCTCGGCGGGAGCACGCGCTCGACGGTCATTGCGCGGCGCTCGGCGGTCGTCGCGTAGCCGCCGGCCAACGTGATGACGTCGCTGATGGACTCGCCCGCCTTGAGTTCGTACGTCGCCGGCCGCTTCACCGCACCGGCCACGCGGGCGCGCGCGCCGTGCACCGGCACAAAGACGACATCGCCGTTCTCGAGACGCACATCGTTGGATGCGTCGCCCGCCAGCAAGTACTGATACGCGTCGAGCGTCGCGACCACCTTGCCGCCGCGACGAATCACGATGCCGCGCAGTGAGCCGTTCTCGGTCGGGCCGCCGGCCGCATAGAGCGCGGTGAATGCCGTCCCGGCCGACGCGATGCGGTACGAGCCCGGTCGCAGCACATCACCGGCCACGAACACCTGCAGGCTGCGGAGTCGGCTCACCGAGATCGAGAAGCGCGTCGTCGCGCCGGCGCCGCGACGGACGCCGGAGTAGCTGCGGCCGAGTCGCGTGTAGAGCAGATCTTCGAGCTGGCCGAGCGTCAGATTGGCGACGTAGAGCTGCCCGACCTGCGGAATGACGATGAAGCCTTCGCGGTTGACGTCGAGTTCGTACGTGAGTTCGACATCACCGGTGAGGATGAGCACGAGCTTGTCGCCGGCGCCGAGGCGGTAGGACGGATCCACCGGACCCGCGAGGTTCGGCTGGAAGCGGTTCGCGCCGGTGGCGAAAAAGTCGAGGCCGAAAATGCGATCGGGGTTGCCCATCGCGGCGCGCCCGGCGATTGCCGAGTCGGCGGCGGTTCCGCCTTGCGCCGAGTCAGCCACGATCTCGGCTTCCTCGACGTCGAGCGAGTCCACCAGGCCGAGCGAGCGCAACGCGGCCTGCGCGCTGTCGCGGAGCTTGGCATCGGGCGCGGAGGTGGCGCCGGGCAGGTAGCCGTCCAGCAGATTCTCGGGGTAGCCCTCGGCGCGCAGACGCGCACGCACTTGGTCGGGCGACAGCCCGCTTTCGCCCACGCGCTTGCGAAGTTGCTCGACGAGTTCGGGGCGGGTCCGCAGGAGTTCCTGCGCCTGCGCCGAGGTGGGACGCTGCTGCGCCGCGGCACGCGCGGCGGGGACAAACGAAAACGCGAGCACCGTCAACCCCAGTGCTCGCCAATCATAGATGCGCATACCTCAAGA
>JANRJP010000057.1:0-32632 GCA_033763905.1 Gemmatimonadaceae bacterium | reverse complement strand
CGCAGCAGAACGCCAATTCGTTATGCGGACGCGCGCGTGCTCACGGTTGCACAGTTTCTTCGCGCGTAACTGTTCCATCCCGCCCCGATGACGAGCGCAGCGGAACCCCCGTAGATCATCTGCATCGCCGGAAATCCGTGCACGAGAATCACGCCGGCTGCGAGCGACACCGCGCCTAGCCCACCGACAACGAACGGGCCCCAGCGCCCGTGCGTCCGCGCGCCCTTCCAGAAGCCTGTAACGGCGACCGCCAGGGCGAGGAGCATCGCGGGCCACAGAATGCCGTCCTTGCGCAGGAATCCAAGGCCGAGTGCGGCCAGTCCACCCACAATGAACGGCGTTCCCGCGCAGCACAGCGCCGCGAGGATCGCACCGAGGACTCCCGCCCCATCACGTGTCCCCGGCTTCATCGGCTCGCCGCAGTCAGGGCCGCACGCAGCACCTCGAGACTGGGCCCTCCACCTACCGCGCAGCCCGCGCCGCTCGTCGCCGCCTTGTGCTCGACATCGACCCCATTCACGAGTACGGTCGGCGACGAATAGCCGCGTAGATTCGTCGGCGTCGCGGCCTCGCCTGTGTCCCACTCGCTCCATTCAGCAGACAATCCGAGACTCCCCAGCGCGTCCGCAATGCGTTGACGCGCCGATACAACGTGCGGGCATCCCTCGAAGTACACCAAATCGATCTGCATCGCTAACTCCTCTCCTCAGGTTCGAGCGCCGCCAGGATGGGGCACTCCTCCGTGACCGCTCGCGCGTCGCACGCACGAATGAGCCGTGCGAGCACCTTGTCCATCCGTCGCAGCGCGACGAGCTGCTCGCGGACGCGCGCGCGCGCGATCTCGGCGGACTCCTTCACCGGCTCGCAACGTCGCGGCTCCCGCACACGAAGCGCGAGGAGCGCGCGAATCTCATCGAGCGTGAATCCCATCGCCTGCGCGCGGCGAATGAACACGACGCGACGGACCGTGTCCGGAGCGTATTCACGGTAGCCGCCTGCCGTGCGGTGGCGAGCGCTCAACAGGCCGCGCCGCTCGTAGTACCGGAGCGTCTGCACGCCCACGCCCGCCGCCTCAGCGACGGCCCCGATGCGCAAAGGGACTTTCATACGATGTAGGATAAACCCTATACCACGGTATAGAGTCAAGGGCGCTCACGCCGCGCGCTCAGCAATGGCGCCGCATAACGACGCTTGCTGCCGACAAGCGCGGGGTTGGTAGCGGTTGTGGGGCCGCTGCTCAACTTTATGGAAGGAATGCTGCGGCCCCACAACCGCATTTTATGGGAGCGCTCGCAGCAGAAGCAAACGTTATGCCGACCCACGCCTCAGATTGAATCAATACTGGGCGAGAGACGCTTCACGACGCGATCCGCGCGAGCGCGTCAACGGGCGCTTGTTGGCTTGGGTCGATTCTTGGACCCTCAACTTCTGCCCTAAGTGGTCCGTGCGGCAGCTGAAATTACCGCCTAAACGCTTTGAACTTCTTCAGATGCCCTTCTCGGCTGAACCAAACAGCTTTCTCGGGAGGTGACTTCCGATTACATTAATCTGGTGACTATTCGTGGCTCAGTTCTGCGCCGCCTCACCGCGTGCGTTCTGGCACTGACCTTTGGCCTCTTCACGGCTGAGGCCTTGCTCGCGGACACCCATGATGGCGATGCAACGCACGAGGAGTTGGCCCGAGTCGACGGAGCCCGTGACCACGCAGAGTTCCACCTCGCTCGCGGCGACGAGGTAAATGAATCGCAGAGGGGTGCACGCGTAGACACTTCCGATAATTACCCAGGTGAGCGCGCTCCCGGAGAATCTGGACACGCTCAACACGCCTGCCACTGTGCACATGTGCACAGCGGCTGGATGCAATCTCCGCCGACTTGCGAAGCAGAACGCGCCGTCACCCGCGGCCTTCCGATGCAGTTCTGCGAGCAGGCGCCTGCGAGCCGTCACGGCGAGCCCCAGCTCCGGCCACCAATCGGCTGATTCTCTCGCGCGGCGCTGACGCTTGGCCATACGGGCCGACGCGTCATCAGCGCGCCGCGCTCCTGCCGCCTACGCGGACAGGCCCCACACAACTCGCCGATTGATCTTAGATCGTCGCAACTCGTTGCGGCGATCTCTCGGTCGCCTTGGAACGCACGCTAGTGCTTCCAGCCACGATGCGCCCAATCAGTGGAGCGAGACCAAGCACAGGGAGAGAAGCACTAGTGGCACTTGCTCACGAACACACCACACGTCTGAACCGACTCCGTCGGTGCGCACAGCGCGCCGGGCTCGTCTTCGCCGCAAGTGCGGCTTGGGCGCTTCCGCTCTTAGCTCAGGGCGCGAGCGGCAACCTCACTACCGACACACTTCGGCTAGACATCAGCGACGTTCAGCGGCTAGCGCTCCGGCAGAATCTGAACCTCTTGGCCAGGCGACAAGAGTTGGCGATTGCCGATGGCGCGCTTCGCCAGGCGCGAGTCTATCAGTTCAATCCTGACCTCACGCTACAAGCCGTAGGCGATGGCGGAACAGAGAGGCCGTTTGAGCTTCTGCTGACGCAGGAAGTCGAGTGGGCTGGCCAGCGCGGACTTCGCATCGGCGCTGCGCGCGAGGGTCGCACTCGCGCGACCGCATCTGTGCAAAACGCAGCGCGTGTGTCACTCGCGTCGGCGAGTGTCGGCTTCTACCGGGCCTTCGCTGCGGAGCGCCGGCTCGCTGTTGCGCAGGACGCCCTGGCGCTCACCGAGCGACTAATCGCAGCTGTGCGCACCCAGCTTGCCGAAGGCGAGATCAGCATTATGGAGGCGAATCTCGCTGAGATTGAAGCCGGGCGAGCGCGAGGCCGGGTCTTGAGTGCGCAGCGCGCTGCGCTCGGAGCAGCCTTCGCACTCAAGCAACTCCTAGGGCTAAGACCTGAGACTTTGCTTCGCCTTGTCTCTGACTCCTCGAGCACCTCGAATCATCCCGCTGAGCTGCCCTCCCCGGCCGAAGACTCGTTGGTAGTACTCGCATTGGCGCGACGGCCGGACCTCTCGGCAAACGAAGCGGCGGTACGCGAGCTTGAACACCTAACACGCCTCTCGCGACGCTCGGTGTTCCCGAATGTGCGCATCGGCGCCGTTGTGGAGCGGGCGGAGAGCAACGGCTCAGCGGCCATCGGGCCCGCCATCGGCTTGAGCCTCCCGCTCTTCAACCGCAACCAAGGGCTCGTGGACCAACGCCGGGCACTCACCGAGCAGGCTCGACTAGATCAACGCGCCGCCGAGCTTGGAATCCGCACTGATGTGCTGGAGTCCGCTCGAGCGTATCGCACTGCCTCCGAAGAGATTGCTGTCTTCGAGACGACGGTGGTTCGACCGGCACGCGCAAACATTGAACTGCTCGAGACCGCATACCGGGCAGGAAAACTTGCGCTGCCAACGCTGCTTTTGCTTCGCAACCAGCTACTCGACGCCGAGTTCGGCTACTGGGATGCTTGGCTTGCTCAGCACGAGGCGTTAGCACGCCTCGAGGCAGCAACCGGCGCGCTCACTCCCACGGCCGCAGCCCTTCATCCTCTCCATTCCGCCTCGGTCTACGGATCGCCCAAGGCTGATTCCTCTTTCAGGACTTCCCCGTGATCACGTTCACGAACTTCAAGCAGGCGCATCGGGCCGTGCCCAGCTTCGCCGTACTCGTTCTTGTAGGAACAGTCGCGCTCGTCGCCTGTAGCAGAGGCGATGAAGCGCCGCCTGTGGCTGCCCCGGAGGAACGCCTCGGCGAAGAAGGCGTCGTCGTGCTCGACACCGCGGCCATTCGACTCGGCGGCATCCAAGTAAGTCAAGTCGGGTCAGTCACCACCAGCGCCCTCGCGGTTACTGGAGCCATCAGCTTCGACGCTGACCGAGTGAGCCACGTCGGATCGAGATCTGATGGCCGCATCGTTGCCGTGCGTAGCGATCTCGGTGCGCGCGTTCAGCGCGGTCAGGCACTTGCAACGCTTGAAAGCGTCGAGGTGGGGCAGATTCGCGCAGAAGAGCGTGAAGCCGAGGCGCTGTTAAGAATCGCAAAGGAGAATTACGCGCGTGAGCAGCGGCTTGCCGCGCAAGGCATTTCGAGCCGAAAGGAACTGCTCGAGGCTGAGGCGATGTTGCGCCGAGGAGAAGCGGCACTGCACAGCGCCGAGGACCGGCTGAAGGTGCTCGGTGCGTCGCACGACCACGGTGCGGGTGGTGAGTTCACGCTCGTTGCTCCCTTCGCCGGCGTGGTCGTCGCGCGCAATGCCAGTCTCGGTGAGATGGCCACGCCAGCGGACACGCTCTTCACCGTGGCGGATCTCTCCGAAGTTTGGATTGAACTCGACATCTTCGAGCGCGACCTCGCGCGCGTCACACGTGGCCAGTCCGTGGCGGTGCTGGTCTCGGCGTACCCTAGTCGCAGCTTTCCCGGACGTATTGTCTACGTTGGTGACGTGCTTGATCCCGCCAAGCGCACCGTCCGCGCGCGCGTTGAGATTCCCAATCGAGACGGCGCTCTTAAGCCCGGGATGTTCGCAACAGCAAACATCCAAGTTGGCGGCGGCGGACCGCCGATGGCCGTCGTGCCGCAAGACGCGGTACAAACGATTGAGGGCAAGCTCGTGGTGTTCGTTCCCGGCGACGCACCGGGTGAGTTTCGTGCAATCCCAGTTGCGGTGGGCCCCACCACGGACGGCAACCGCATCGTCATTCTGTCTGGCATTGCGCCAGGCAGTCGCGTCGTAACCGCTGGAGCCTTCGCGCTCCGCTCCGAGCTCAGCAAGGCTGAAATCGGGGAAGACGACCATTAGCCGATACGGGAATCTAACATGCGATCGATTATCAGCTTCGTCCTAAAGCAACGGCTTCTGATCCTCGGACTGACGGCAATGCTCGTTGGTGTGGGCATCTGGAGCGCCCTCCAGCTCCCCATTGACGCAGTACCGGACGTCACGAACGTGCAGGTGCAGATCAACACAAACGCTGCGGCGCTACCTCCCACGGAGGTGGAGCGGCAGGTCACGCTACCTGTAGAGCTCGCGATGTTCGGACTTCCGAACCTCGAAGAGATTCGTTCCATCTCAAAGTTTGGCCTGTCGCAAGTGACAGTGGTCTTTGAGGAAGGCACTGACATCTATTTCGCACGACAACAAGTGCAGGAGCGTTTGCAACAGGCTCGCGAGGAGATTCCCGCAGGCTACGGAACGCCCGAGATGGGTCCCATCTCAAGCGGACTTGGCGAGGTATTTCAGTACACTATTGAAGCGGACTCAGGTTCGGATGTTAATGCCACAGAGTTGCGTACGCTTCAGGACTGGCTAGTCGCACCACAGCTCCGCGCGGTCAAGGGAGTAGCCGAGGTCAATGCCTTTGGTGGCTTCGAGAAGCAGTACCAAGTGCTCGTGCGGCCCCAAGCGCTCGTACAATACGACCTGACACTGCCGCGTGTCCTTGATGCCATTGCCGCCAACAATCAGAACGCGGGTGGCGGATATATCACGAAGGGCGCCGAACAACTCGTGATTCGCGGAGTCGGTCAGGTGCAGGATCTTGACCAGATTCGTAGCATCGTCGTATCGAGCCGCGGCGGCACGCCCGTGCTTGTAAGCGACATCGCAGACGTGGTGATTGGTTCGACCATCCGCCAAGGCGCGGTGACCAAGGACGGAACTGGCGAGGTCGTGACCGGCATCGTGATGATGCGCATGGGGGAGAACTCGCGCACCGTAGTGGAGGCGGTGAAGGAGCGCTTCGCCGTGGCCGCACGCAGTCTGCCGCCTGGTGTACGCCTCGTACCGTTCTACGATCGCGCGGAGCTCGTCAATCGCACGATCAAGACGGTGGAGAAGAATCTCATTGAGGGCGCTGTGCTCGTCGTCGTGGTGCTCTTTCTCCTGCTGGGAAACATTCGTGGTGCGTTGATTGTCGCGGCGGCGATTCCACTCTCAATGTTTTTCGCACTCAGCGGAATGTTGAAGGCCGGCATTGCGGGCAGCCTGATGAGCCTCGGCGCAATTGATTTCGGCCTCGTGGTTGATGGGTCGGTCGTGATGGTGGAGAATTCGATGCGCCGCCTAGGACACCGCAAGCCAGAAGAGAGTTTCCTGCAGACGGTGCTCGAGTCCTGCGCCGAGGTGGCCCGCCCCATTCTTTTCGGCGTCGGCATCATCATCATCGTGTACTTACCCATCCTGACACTCGAAGGCGTAGAGGGCAAGATGTTCAGGCCCATGGCGCTCACCGTAGTGTTTGCGCTAGTCGGATCTTTGCTACTGACATTTCTTCTCACGCCGGTGCTGATCTCACTCTTCTTAAGGGGCAAGGTTGAGGAGAGAGACGTCTGGCTGATGCAGAAGGCCAAAGCTCTTTACGAGCCGGCGCTCGCGTGGACGCTCGCACATAGCCGTCGTGTGATGATTGGTGCTGCCGCGGCGTTTGTACTTGCGGTGGCGGCGGTGCCATTCCTTGGGTCCGAGTTCATCCCGCGGCTCAATGAGGGCTCGTTCGCACTGCAGGTGCTGCGGCTTCCCAGCGTCTCGCTTGAGGAATCGGTGCGCCAGACGACGCAAGTAGAGCAGGTGCTGCTCGCAACGTTTCCAGACGAACTGATTGATGTGGTGGCCAAAACGGGACGCCCGGAGATTGCCACAGACCCGATGGGGTTCAATATCTCTGACATCTTCCTGATTCTCACGCCGCCGGACGAATGGACGAAGGCGGATACGAAGGTCGAGCTAGAAATGCAGATGTCTGAAGCGTTGGAAAAGATTCCTGGCCTGGTGTTCAGCTTCAGCCAGCCGATTGAACTGCGCGTGAACGAACTCATCGCCGGTGTGCGCAGCGACCTCGCCATCAGAATCTACGGCGAAGATCTGGGCCGGTTGAGCCAAACCGCCGCACAGGTGGTCGCCGCAGTCTCTCAGCTTGAGGGGGCGACGGGCTTCAAGGCACAGCAACTGGAGGGAATGCCGCAACTCCAGATCACTGTGCTGCCTACTCAGCTTGCACGGTACGGCATCAATTCCGCGGATGTGATGCAGGTGGTGGAGGCGCTGGGCGGCGCGGAGGTCTCGCAGGTGCTCGAAGGCCAGCGTCGCTTCGCACTCACCGTGCGCCTGCCGGCCGAGGTGCGCCAGAACGCCGCAACTATCAGCACCATCCTCGTGAGTGCGCCCTCGGGCGAGCGTGTGCCGCTGGGTACCCTTGCGCGGGTTGAAGAAGTGAATGGTCCGGCGGAAATCAGCCACGAGAATGGTTCTCGCCTTGTCATCGTTGAAGGCAATGTGCGTGGACGCGACATTGGAGGCTTCGTTGCTGATGTCCGGGCGCTCTTCGAGGATGGCGTGATTGAGTTGCCGACTGGCTATCGTCCAGAGTATGGTGGGCAGTTTGAGAATCTTGAGCGGGCGAGCAAGCGGCTCACCCTTGTGGTGCCGCTCTCTCTCTTGCTCATCTTCCTGATGCTCTTTGCCACGTTTAACTCGCTTCGACAGGCGGCACTTGTATTCACGGGCATCCCACTCGCCGCAGTGGGTGGTGTCTTTGCGCTCTTGCTGCGCGGGATGCCCTTCTCGATTAGCGCAGGCGTCGGCTTCATCGCGCTCTTCGGCGTGGCGGTGCTCAACGGCCTCGTGATGGTGTCCTACATCAATGAATTGCGCCAGCACGGGCGTCCGCTTGTGGATGCGGTGCGCGAAGGTGCAATGACGCGCTTGCGTCCGGTGCTAATGACCGCGTTGGTGGCGAGCTTGGGATTCATTCCGATGGCGCTCTCAAGCGGGGCGGGTGCGGAGGTCCAACGACCGTTGGCGACGGTGGTCATCGGTGGGCTGTTTACAGCGACGCTGCTCACACTCCTGGTATTGCCATTGCTCTACTTGCTCTTCGAGAGGCGGGAAGAGCACGTGGCTGCGTCGAGAGGTATTGAGCTATGACAGACACGTCAGGTCACACCACGCGGCTTGACCTCCCACTGCTGCTGCCGGAGGTGCAAGACCTACGTGACGCCTGCGTGGAGCGATTAGTTCAGACACTTCAGCAGCGAGCGGGCGTGCAGAGCGCGCACGTCGTGGGGCGAGGCGCCCAGAACTGCGAAGACGCCACGCCCAGCGTTGTGTTTGCATCGGCGCAACCGGCCGAGTCGCAGCTGTGCCTGCACTACAATCCCAATCAGCTCTCGCTCGAGCACATCACCGCACTCGCGCGTTCCGCCGGCGCTGAAGTAACCGAGCGTTACGGACACGTGATCCTACCATTCCGCTCTGTCAGCACCGAGGACAGCGGCACGCGCCTTGAGACGGAGCTACGCGCGCTACCCGGCGTGACCGCGGCCGTGGTCAACTTCGCGGGTCAGGTGGCGCGTGTGGAGTTCGACCGCAGGCGAGTAGATTCTGCGACGATTGAAGCACGAATGAGAACAGTCAGTGATCCGGCTCACGCGGCCGCTCCGGAAGAAAGCAGTTGGTACACGCGCAACCGGGAGCTCGCGTGGAGCTTGGCATCGGGAGTACTCCTCACGGTCGCCTGGCTCATTGAGAAGTTCACGGGCGCGCCACGCGCGCTGTCCATCAGCATTTTTATCGCCGCCTACGTATTTGGTGCGCGCGACAACGTTGGTCACTTCATTGGCGACCTGCGGCGCGGGAAGTTCCACTTCAACATTGACCTTTTGATGGTCGTCGCGGCGCTCGGTGCCGCAATCCTTGGCGAGTGGGTGGAGGGCGCGCTGCTCCTCTTCTTGTTTAGCCTCGGACACGCGCTTGAGCACTATGCATTAGGACGCGCACGTAATGCCATCGCGGCCCTTGCTGAGCTCGCTCCGCAAACAGCAGTCGTTCAGCGCGACGGGCGTGAGACGGCGATACCCATCGCTGAGGTCCGCGCGGGTGATCGCGTGGTCGTGAAGCCCGCCGAGCGAATCCCGGTTGACGGCATCGTGCGTGAAGGGCGCTCGGCCGTGAATCAGGCACCCATCACCGGCGAGAGCGTGCCAGTTGATAAGGCAGCGGATGACACGGTGTTCGCTGGCGCGGTCAATGGTGATGGCGCGCTCGTCGTTGAGGTGACGGCGGCGATCGGCGATCGCACACTTGATCGAGTCATCAAGCTCGTCGCAGAGGCGCAAACGCAGAAGGCGCCTACCCAACTGTTTACCGATCGCTTTGAGCGCGTATTTGTCCCGGTGGTTCTCGTGGCCGACGTGCTTCTAATTGTTGGTCCGCCGTTGCTCGGGTTCTGGACGTGGAGCGAGTCGTTTTATAGAGGCATGGCACTTCTTGTGGCAGCATCGCCCTGCGCGCTCGCGCTTGGCACGCCAGCCGCCGTGCTCTCTGGCATTGCGCAAGCGGCGCGAAAGGGCGTGCTGATTAAAGGAGGCGCATACCTCGAGGTACTTGGCTCAATTGATACGCTGGCTTTGGATAAGACGGGGACCATTACGCGAGGCGAGGCGCAGGTGACTGATCTTCGTCCGTTTGACGGCGTGGATGAAAACCGCCTGCTTTCGATGACGGCCGCTGTTGAGAAGCGTTCACAACATCCCTTGGCGCGCGCAATCATACAAGCGGCTGAGCAACGTGGACTCGAAGTACCAGCGGCCGGCGATGTGGAATCGGTCACAGGACGCGGAATCCGCGCGGCGGTGGACGGGGCCCGAGTTGAAGTGGGCCGACTACTGATGTTCGAGGAGACTGGGGCGCAAGTGCCGGCAGGCGTGCGCGCAATTGTTGCGATGTTGGAGACGGCAGGGCGGACTACCGTGGTTGTGCGTCATCGATTGGGCTCGGGCAGGACAACTTCGTTCGACGATGGCGAGGGCTGGCTTGGGGTCATCGGTGTCGCGGACGAACCGCGTCCTGGCATGAGAGAAACACTTGATCGCCTGCGCGCTGTTGGCGTGAAGCGTATTGTGATGCTCACCGGTGACAATGCCGGTGTTGCCAAGGCCGTTGGCGATGCTGTTGGCGTCACAAACGTACAGGCTGGTCTGTTGCCGGAGGACAAAGTGAAGGCCATCCGGGAATTGGCGCAACTCGGACGGGTTGCGATGGTGGGCGATGGTGTGAACGATGCGCCGGCGCTAGCGCACGCGACGGTTGGTATTGCGATGGGAGGGGCGGGCACTGCGGCTGCGCTGGAAACGGCTGATGTGGCGCTGATGGGTGATGATCTCGGACGTCTCCCGTTCGCAATCGGCTTGAGCCGCACGGCCCGCGGCATCATCAAGCAGAATCTCTTCGTCTCACTCGGTGTCATTATCCTGCTGGTCGTTGCAACCTCGACGGGACTCGTCGGCATTGGTGGTGCCGTGGTGATGCACGAAGGCAGTACGCTAGTTGTCATCGCCAATGCCCTGCGCTTACTCCGCTACGGATCTCGCGAGGTTGAGCCCACGTGAACGGTTTGCCGGAGGCCGCGGAGCGGCGCGCGCTCCTCACCCTGTTCGCGCTCAACGGCGCGATGTTTGTCGTGGAAGTCACCGCCGGCCTGACCGCCGATTCGATGGGACTCGTCGCGGACGGACTCGATATGCTCGCCGATGCCGTGGTGTACGGTCTGTCTCTCTATGCCATCGGGCGGCCTGCCAGCGCGAAAGTCAACGCCGCACTCGGCGCTGGGTACGCCCAACTCGCCCTCGCGGCGGCCGCTATCGCAAAGCTGGGCCTCGCCCTCGCTCGGGGGAGCGCACCTGAAGCGATTCCCATGGTCGGTGTTTCGCTGCTGGCCCTCGGCGTGAACGTCTGGTGCTTGGCAATCCTCAAGCGCTATCGGCATGGCGAGGTGCATCTCCGCGCGGCTTGGATCTTCTCGGCGACGGATGTGCAAGTGAACGTAGCGGTGATCCTCGCTGCCATTCTCGTGAGCCTGACTGAGTCCGGAATCCCCGACCTACTGATTGCGGCGGGCATTTGCGTGCTCATTCTGCGGAGCGTAATACGAATCCTCACGGACGCGTATCGCGAGCGGAGGGAAACCTTGACAAATTCTTAGAGTTAGCACATACCAACTTATGGATTTGCCCCGGAATCTGCGCGCCTTTGCCCGCCGAGCCCATCGAGTTGTCGCCGTCATCGGCGGATTTGCGACAGTACTTGCAATCGCCGCTTGCGGAGAGCCTTTCTTCCCCGGCGCGCCGCGCGACGACTCGATCCTCGAAGGTCCGATTGCCGGACTCACCGCGCCTCAACACGCGATCTTCCTCCGAGGCGACGCCGAGTTCGGACGCGCCTTCGCATCGACCGAGGGTCTCGGACCACTCTTCATTGCACAGTCCTGCGACGCCTGTCACGCCGGCGACGGCAAAGGCCATCCAATCTTCGACATCACGCGCTTCGGACGCTATGAGGGCCTCACCTTCGATCCGATGATCGCCGACGGTGGTCCGCAGCTGCAGAATCGTGCGATCCTCGGCTACCTCGCAGAAACTCGGCCATCCGCATCCACAGTGATGGCGCGCTTCACCCCGCCAGCCCTCACCGGATTGGGCCTGCTTGAAGCAGTAGATGATTCGAGCATCCTCGCACGCGCCGATTCCGCCGACCTCAATGCAGACGGGATTTCAGGGCGCGCGAGTTGGGTGACGGCGTCACCGTTAGTTGATGGCCTCGCGGCCGAAGGACTCCGCGGCGTTCCCGGAACCCCAGCGCGTCATCTCTCTTGGTCTGGACGCTATCTCGGACGCTTCGGCAAGAAGGCGACCACCATCACGCTCCGCCATCAGACGGTGAATGCCTATTCTGAGGATATGGGGCTGACCACCGCTGACCATCCGTACGATTTGGTGCTCCCGGAGTTGCCAGGCTCAAGCGGAGACGGCGTCGCCGATCCCGAAGTCGGCTCCGGAATCGTCAGTACCGTGGTTTTCTACCTACGTGCACTACGCCCGCCGCCGCGCCGCGATGCGGCCAATCCGGAAGTGCTCGCAGGCCGCCAGCGCTTCATCGCGATTGGCTGCGCGAACTGCCACGTGATGACGATGCGCACGGGAAGGTCCTCGATTGCAGCGCTCGATCGTATCGAGTTCGAGCCGCTCACCGATCTATTGTTGCACGATATGGGTCCCGAGCTCGATGATGGCTACACTGAGGGAACCTCCTCGTCTTCCGAATGGCGTACCGCGCCACTGTGGGGCATTGGCTTGGCTGAGCGCGCGACTGGTGGCACGCAGTTCCTCCTGCACGACGGACGTGCACGTTCATTGCGCGCCGCAATCGGATTTCACGGCGGCGAGGCGTCGGCGAGTCGCGCGACATTCAATGCGCTCCCAGCCGTTGAACAAGAACGGATCCTACGCTACCTGAGGTCGCTATGACGATTCCGCGACGCGCATTCTTGGCTCGCGCACAACAGGTCGCGTTTGGCGCCTGTGCGCTCGGCGCGCGCGCGGCGTTGCCGATGATCGGCATGAGATGCGTGTCCGTCCCGTATGTGATTGGGGAACGCCGCGACAACGAAGTGCACGTGCCCTTTTCGGCGCTTGACAAGAACGGTCGAGCGTTAGTGGAAGTACCCGGGACCTGCCACTTTTTGTTCGACGCGGTGCGGGCCGGACGACTACGGCGCTCTCAACAGAGTGCACGCATCGTGGCTGCGAAGTGGAGCCCTCAACGGATCGGCTGGTATGTCCCTGTCACGGGAGCGAGTACGATTTGGAAGGTGCCGTGCTGCAAGGGCCAGCGGCGCGACCGCTGTTGCGCTTCGCTGTCCGCGAGCTGCCTGACCGCCTCGTCATTCAGCTCAGTTCGGGAGGCGGCTCCTAATGCGTCCGATTCACGTTGCGGTGAAGCATTGGGCTGCGAGCGCGGCAACGATACTGGCTCTCGCGAGCACGCCGCTTTTCGCGCAGGATGACTCGACGTCCGTGCAGGGAAGCATCTACCAGCGCCCATTCATCTCGTCAGCCGGTCGCACCGCGATTGGAGGATACGTCGAAGCCAACGCGCTCTATACGCGTGAAGAAGGCATTGGACCCGGCCTATCGATGGAGTTGCGCCGCTTTAACATTTTCCTGTTCTCATCGATCGGATCGAGAGTTCGTTTTCTCTCAGAGCTCGAGTTTGAGCATGGCACGCAAGAGATCGCGCTCGAGACCGCAATCGTTGACTTCCGACTTTCGTCCGCGCTGGTTGTGCGTGCCGGTATCCTGCTGCCGCCCGTAGGGGCGTTCAATCAGAATCACGACGGCCCGAGGTGGGAGTTCGTGGATCGGCCGCTTGTGTCAACTGAGATCATCCCGTCCACGCTCTCGGAGGTCGGTTTCGGCGTGAACGGTCGGATCGCGTCGGCTCCCGGGCTGACGTTGACCTATGACGCGTATCTGACCAACGGGCTCGGCGAGGGCGTCGTACTCAATTCAACGGGACGCACCCATTTCGCGAGCGGCAAACGTGCGGGACAGTTCGCTGGCGACGATAATGGCGTACCCGCCGCGTCGGGACGTGTCGCGCTACGGTCGCGCGAGTTTGGAGAGGCCGGCCTCTCCTGGTACGGCACCACGTACAACACCTTCCGCCTAGATGGCGTGGAGATCGATGAACGCAGAGGTCTCTCGCTGCTCGCTGTTGATGTGTCTACGCTCCTGCCGCGCGCCATTGAGGTGCGGGGCGAAGCTGCGTTTGCCCGGATTGAGCTTCCCCGGGGCATGGGTGAGGTGCTCGGTAACAAGCAATGGGGGGCCTATTTAGATGTCATCGCGCCGGTACTGCGGTTACCAAGCGGTCCGTTTCGCGGTGGCACCGTGAGCCTCACGACGCGCCTTGAGTACGTGGATTTCAACGTTGGTCGCTTCGCCTCTACCGGCGGCGTCATCGGCGATGACCGCATGGCCATGACCCTCGGCGCGAGCTTCCGCCCTGTAGCGGGCACGGTGCTCAAGCTGAACTATCGGCGAGAATGGGCGCACGACCTCCTTCGGAACGCGGCGACGAGGTCTGGTGCCCTGCAGCTTGGCGTTGCCACGTACTTCTAGTTCTATTGGTCGGCACCCCTTGCAGTACGTCGCCCGCCCACTTGCTCATTTCTCCCCGGTAGGCACGGATGCGTTTCCGCCGGCACGGATGGCGAGGACGCACTGGGTCAGCGTTTGGCTGTTTGGTGTCTTTCTATTGGCCCGACAGACCACGGTAGTCTCGTGTCCTCCGGTCGCCTCTGGACTCGCTCTCCGAGACGCGGGCCACAGTGCGCTGATTCCAGCTCGGGACCATCTCATTTCCATTGAGCAGGGCTAGAGCGCTATGGTGTATCGCGATTGCGTTGAGGTACGGGCCGGACCTCTCACACCGTTTGAGTGGCTTTTCGCACATCGTCTTTATTGGCATCGGCAGCGTCGCTGGAAGGAGCTGGTGGAATGCTGATTCGACTGCGGCGCGGCCCAAACCAACCTGTAATCGCGAGATTCTAGCCATATGCGTGTTCCTCCTGTTTTGATGCTGCTCGGAGCCGTCGGCTTGAGCGTCCGGTTGGCTAGCATTGACCCCCTTGAACGATCCTCTGTGGGACTTCGCGCCCTAGGCGTGATGATTGCTCTTGCGGGATTGGCCACGGCATTGGAGGGTGTGATGGCGTTTCGACGCCAGCAGACCACCGTTGATCCGCGACATCCGGAGCGCGCAAGCGCGCTCGTTACCGACGGCGTCTATCGCTGGACGCGCAATCCGATGTATCTGGGCTTCGTCTGCGCAGCGATAGGTGCTGCTGTCGCACTGGGCTCGCTGCTAGCACTCGCAGGACCTGGCGTATTCGCGGTGTACTTGCATCGTGTGCAAATTCCGGCGGAAGAGCGAGCGCTTGAGGAGCGCTTCGGTGCGCGTTTCGAACACTACGCACTTTCTGTCCGACGGTGGGTTGGACGGCGCCGCCGGTAGTTCGAATCGGAGACGCGCGTGCCGTGCCGGTTGTCTTTCGCTTTCTTGCTTGCAGGCATTCCTTCGGTGACTGAACGACAGTTGCATGCCCAGGACACCCCACTTTTTCGTGTGCGTTCCCACGCGTGGATCTCTGGCCTGTCTGAGGGCAGGTCGAGATGATGCGTTGATCAGTGAACTGTTGGAGCGCCGCCGTCGGACTGACTTTCTCCGAAGTGCGCCCCGGCGAGGCTAGTCAATAACTAGGCCGATTCGTGTAGACGCTGGCTCGTTTAATGGCTTCGCAGATTGCCCCACGCTTGACCTCGCGCGGCACAGCGAAGCTTGCTGGCTGACAGCCACGCTATGGTGGCGGCCGCTTCGCGGCCGCATTTTATGGAGTGTCTGCAGCAGAAGCCCACGTTATGCCGACAACCCAACTGTGACGTGCAAACCACAGAAGTAGCGAGAGCGTCGGCTCCTCGAGACGCTTCGGGATCTATGCCGGACTCTCCGCACGCTGCTACGCAATCGCAATCTGCCAATCCGCCTGACTCATCCTTACGATTGAAGCGTCGTCGGTCGGCGTTGAGGTCATAGGGTGTTTTCAGTCGAAGCGCAGCGACCGTCGCCAATACCAAGGGCGGGATTCGCTCCGGCAACGGGTGCTCAGCAGGGCCCGAGAGCAGTTTTCGTTGGCAAGCGCCAGTGAGGGAGTCTCCCTTCCACGCGGTCCTGTTGTATGCTGATGGTTGAGGATTCTCGGTCGTCGATTCTGACGATCGTGAAGAAGTGCCGGTTGACGACCGAGCGGATCATCGCGGTCCTGCAGGAACACGCGACCGAAGCAGCCCCGTCGACCCGATGCGACAGCACCGCATTTCGCGCTAAACGTTCTGCAAGAGGATGGGCGGGCGGCGACCGGGCCCATTCTCGCGAAAGGATCAGGAGAGGCCTTGAACAAGCGTCTCTCCCGAGCCCCGCGCGTCGGCCGCTTAGAAAGCCGTCACGGCCTCGAGCACAAATCCCTTGAAGCGACCGCCGTTGCGAATGTCCGTGCTACTGAAGCCATCGTAGGTCTGGTTCACATACTCGGCTTTGAGGAGCAGACTCGGCGTAATCCACCAGCCGCCGCCGAAGTTGGTGCGGGTCACATCGACATCGCTATTGGCGCCACCGAGGTTTCCGGTCACGGTGTTCCAGCGGCCACCCACAAAGAGCCGTTCACCCGGCAAGAACCGATACACGAGCTCGGCCATCAGCTGCGTCACATCGCGCTCTGGCGGCGCGACTCCAGCCGGTGCACCACCCGTCCCTTCCTGCCCACGCCCGGACGCGTTCTCATAGACGCCCAAGAACTCGAGCCCGCGGAACTTGACGAACGGGTTGATCATGTACGCCGTGACCGCATCGCTGAAGCCCGGGTTGATCATCCCAGACGACGCGTTCGCCGTTTCGGTCGCCACGTAGTTCTCCAGGACGTAGTAGTAGCGAGACCCCGCGCGATCACCGGTGTAGAATGTGTTGTTGATGGCTCCCTTCTGTGTGCGATAGGAGCCTGAGAGGCGGACGCGCAGATCCTCGCTCATCTGGCGATCAAATCCCGCCTTGAACATCAGCGCTGGTTCACGACTGTTCGGACGCTGAATATTGCCACGGATCTCGCCATTGGTCAGGGCGATGACGCCGAAGACATCTCCCTTGTGGACAATTGCCTCAGTGCCTACTTCTGTGGTGAACGCATCGAGGATCAGGTTCCCGACGAACGGATTGTACAGGGCTTGCCCGTTGTCCGTTCGCCGAAAATGAAAGTCGCCGTAGTTGATCTCGAAGTGACCGATCTTCAGCGTCGTGTACCTCATGATGTCATTGAAGAGCGGCAGGTCAATCGGGGACTCGTCGATCTGCAAGAATCAGTCCTTCACCCACGTCTCGTTGTGACGCCGCGCGGAGAGGTAGCTGGTCAACTGGACGCGCACCCCGGGCGCAAGCTGCGCGTGGAGATACATATTGGCCGTGGCATTGTTGAAACCATTGCCGACTTCCATCAACCGATTGCGGTTCGCGATCGCAGCGCTGCCGGCATTGCCCGGCGACGGCGCCACGGCAGGCACTGCCACCGAATCGGCGGTGTTCGAGTGCGAGAGCGCCTGGAACTGCTGCGTGAACGCTGCACCCCACTGCAGCGCGAAGCCCCGATACTCCGCCCCGGCCTCCTTCGAGGTTTCGAACAGGTTCAGGCCGCGCTTGTCCTGCGGCCTCAGGTACTGAATCACGTTCTGCGGTTGGAACCGCGTCTGCGCCGTGTCAACGGTCTGGGCCGCCGAGAGCGATGGCAGCGTCAGCATCACCGCTGCGATCGCGCTGCAGATCATCCTAGTTGTCGAGCACATCGTCCTTCCTCCCATTTGTGTGTATGGCGTGAGTGCCGCTAGATACTTCGCCGTTCTCCGCTACGTCGTGTGGCGATGGATTCATGTCACCTCCTGCGACGCGGGCCCCTGGGCGCCGCGGAGAAGCTCGCGCTCCTTCCACAGCGAATAAACCGCGGGAATCACGAGCAGCGTCAGCACGGTACTTGACACCATTCCGCCGATCATCGGCGCCGCAATCCGCCGCATCACCGTGCCGCCCGCTCCCGTGCCCCAGAGCAAGGGCAAGAGCCCGCCCATGATTGCGGTCACCGTCATCATCTTGGGGCGCACACGCTCGACCGCGCCCTCAATCACGGCGTCGTAGAGATCGGCGAGCGTCGCACGCTGCCCCGCCGCCGTCCGTGCCTGCCACGCGTGGTCGAGGTAAATCAGCATCACAACGCCCGTCTCGGCGGCGACGCCTGCGAGCGCAATGAAGCCGATCGCCACGGCCACCGACCAGTTGTATCCGAGCAGCCACAGGAACCAGAGTCCGCCAACCAACGCGAACGGCAGCGAGAGCATCACAATCAACGACTCGCCGACGTTTCCGAAGTTCAGGTACAGCAGCAGGAAGATCAGCGCCAGCGTCGCCGGGATCACCAGTTTCATACGGGCCTTTGCGCGCTCCATGTACTCGTATTGCCCGCTCCACGAGATTGAGTAGCCGGTGGGGAGCGTGACCTGCTGCGCGACGGTGCGCTGCGCCTCCGCGACGTAGCTCCCGATGTCGCGCCCCACGACGTCGACATAGACCCACGCCGTCGGCACCGCGCCTTCCGTGCGGACCACCATCGGCCCCGCCACCGTGGTGATGCGGGCCAGCTGGCCCAGAGGCACCTGCGCGGGTCCGTCCGACTGCGCAACAGCGGCGCCTGCCCCCATGCCCGCCATCCCGCCCGAGGCCGACGCAGACGCCGCGCCGTGCGCGACCGGCACGAGCACATTGGCCAAGCGTTCCGGTGAGTCGCGCAGCTCCTGCGGATATCGCACGCGGACACCAAAGCGCTGCCGCTCCTCCACGGTCTGCGTGACGGTCATCCCGCCGATGGCCGTCGCAATCACGGCCTGGACGTCGCCGACGTTCAGGCCGTGCCGCGCCGCCGCCTCGCGATCGATGTCAATGTCCAGGTAGTAACCGCTGACCGCGCGCTCGGCGAAGGCACTGCGCGTGCCCGGCACCATCTTCACCGCCTGCTCGATTTCGCGGCCGAGACGCTCCAGCTCAGCGAGATCTGGACCGAACACCTTGATTCCCACCGGCGTGCGAATGCCGGTCGCGAGCATGTCGTTGCGCCCTTTGATGGGCATCGTCCACGCATTCGTCACGCCGGGAACCCTCACCGCCGAGTCCATCGCTGCGACGAGACCGTCATAAGTCATCCCCGCACGCCATTCGTCGCGGGGACGCAGGGTGATGGTGGTCTCGATCATATCGAGACCCCCGGGGTCGGTGGCGGTATTCGCGCGTCCAGCCTTGCCCCAGACGTGCTCGACTTCCGGGAACCCTCTCAAGATCTCGGCCTGCACGCGCAGGAGTTCGCGCGCCCGCGCGACGGATACACCGGGGAGCGTCGTCGGCATGTAGAGCACCGTGCCCTCCTCGAGCGTCGGCATGAACTCACTGCCGATTCGCGACCACGGAATCCACGTCAAGATCACCGCCGTCCCCGACGCTACTACGACCGACCAGCGATGCCGGAGCACGAAGGTGATGCACGGATGGTAGGCGCGCATCAACCAGCGATTGACGGGATTCGCGGACTCCCGATAGATGCGCCCACGCACGAAGACGCCCATCGCCACCGGCACCACGGTCACCGACAAGAGACTGGCGGCGGCCATCGCAAAGGTCTTCGTGTATGCGAGCGGCCGGAACAGGCGTCCCTCTTGCCCTTCGAGCGTGAAGACGGGCAAGAACGACACCGTGATGATCAGCAGGGAGAAGAAGAGCGCCGGTCCGACTTCCTTGGCCGAGTCAATCACGACCTGCCAACGCTCGGCGCGCGTGAGTCGCCCAGTGTCCAGCCATCGGGACGGCGGGGCACCGGGCTCCTCGCGGGCCAGCACGGCGCGTTCAAGATGCTTGTGCAGGTTCTCGATCATCACGATCGCGGCGTCTATCATCGCACCGATCGCGATGGCGATGCCGCCCAGCGACATGATGTCCGCCCCGACGCCCACGTACCGCATCGCGATGAACGCCAGCAGGATGCCGACAGGCAGCGTGATGATCGCCACGAGAGCCGAGCGAGCGTGCAGCAGGAAGACAATGCAGACCAGCGCGACGACGAGGCTCTCCTCAATCAACTTGACGCGCAGGTTCGAGATTGCCCGCTCGATTAGGTCGCTGCGGTCATACACCGGCCGCAGGACGACGCCGGGCGGCAACGCCGGCGCCACCTGCGCAATGCGCTCCTTGACGCGCGCAATCGTTGCGAGCGCGTTCTGGCCAAAGCGCATCACGACGATGGCGCCGACCGCGTCGCCTCGACCGTCGAGCTCGGCGACGCCGCGACGCACGGCCGGCCCGACCGAGACACGACCGACCTCGGCCACTCGGATCGGCGTCCCGCGATCCGTCGCCCCGACGACGATGCTCTCGATGTCCCCCAGCGACTTGAGGTAGCCCAGTCCGCGCACCATGTACTCGCGCTCCGACAGCTCGACCACCATCGCACCGATGTCGGCGTTCGATGCCTGGATGGCCTGCATCACGCGCGTGACCGGAATGCGGTACGCCAAGAGCTTCGCGGGATCGAGATCCACCTGATACTGCTTTTCGTAGCCGCCGACGGTCGCCACTTCGGAAACGCCCGGCACGGCCGTCAGCTCGTAGCGCAGGTACCAGTCCTGCAGCGCACGCAGTTCGGCGAGGTCGAGCTTCCCGGTCGTGTCCTCGAGCGCGTACTGATACACCCAACCGAGGCCGGTGGCATCGGGCCCGAGCGTCGGCGATACGGACGCCGGCAGGCGGCCCTTCAACCCGTTCAGATACTCGAGCACACGACTGCGCGCCCAGTACAGATCGGTATCGTCGTCGAAGATGATGTACACGAACGAGACGCCGAAGAACGAGTACCCGCGCACCACCTCGGCGCCCGGCACCTTCAGCATCTCGGCCGCAATCGGATACGTGATTTGGTCCTCGACAATCTGCGGCGCCTGCTCGTTGTACTCGGTCTGGATGATGACCTGCACGTCACTCAGGTCGGGCAAGGCCTCGAGCGGCGTCCGCTGGAGGGCGATGATACCGCCACCGACCGCTGCGACCATCATCAACGTTACGAGAAAGACGTTCCGGACCGACCACTCGATGATTCGCTGCAGCATTGATCGCGACCTCAGTGGTCGTGTGTGGCCGGCGGGGGCGCCGGGGTCGCTGCCTTCGGCGGCGCGGGCATATCCATCCCTGGCATCCCAGCCATCCCGCCGAGCGCCGAGCCGAGGTTGGATTCCGCGTCCACAAGGAACGTCGCCGACGCGACGACCCACTCGCCTGCGGCAAGGCCGGACCGGATCTCGACTCGATCATCTGAGGCGAGCCCGCGCACCACCTCACGCGGTTCCAGGATCCCGTCGACGGTCCGCACGAAGACGATGTCGCGACGGCCGGTCGAGAGCACCGCCGAACGCGGCACGAGCACCACGGCGCCTGTCGCGGCGGCACGCAGGCGGATCGTGGCGTACATCCCGGGACGCAGTTGGCGGTCGCTGTTGTCGAGCGAAATGCGCACGCGCATCGTGCGCGTTCGCGGATCCACCGTCGGCTGCAGGAAGACGATCGGACCGCTGCGCGGACGCCCTGGGAATGCCTCGAGCTCGACCGTCACGCGCTGTCCGAGTCGCACGAGCGAGAGATCCTGCTCGAATACCTCCGCCTCCACCCACACGCGGCGCAGGTCCACTAGGCGCAGCAAAGGATCTCCCGCCATCACGCGCTGCCCTTCGAACACCAGCTTCTCGACCACCACGCCGTCGTACGGCGCGCGGATGTCCAGCGCACGGCGGCTCTCGCCCGAGGCCTCCGCACGGGCAATCTCCTCCGCCGGCACATCCCAGTTGCGGAGTCGCGCGCGCGCGCCGGCCAACAGGCGTTCGGCGCCGTCCTGCGTCGCGCTGTCGGCGTGCTGCACATCGCGCAGCAGTCGCTGGGCCAGCACCAGTTCTTCCTCCGCACTCGCCAGCATCGGCGAGTAGGTCGTCAGCAGTGGCTCACCCGCGAGGACCTCGCGACCGGTGAAGTCCACGAAGAGCCGCTCGACCCAGCCGTCGAACTTGAGGCTCACAGTGCGCACCATCGTCTCGTCGTACGTCACTTGCCCGACGCTGCGAATCTCCTGCTCGATCACCCCACGCTCGGCCTGCGCATACGACACGCCGATCCGTGCGGCCTGTGCGGAATCGAGCATCACCGGGCCCGAGGTACCGCCCGCGGCCCCTGCGCCGTGAGCGTGCCCCGCCGCTGCGGCGGGGTCAGACTCGTTCCGCGTCGCCCACCACGCCACGGCAGCCGCCACCGCCAGCACCACGGCGCCCAAGGCGACGCCACGCCAGCGCACACGCGCCACTGTCTCGAATGTCATCGATTTTCCGGTCCATCAGCGCCGCGTCGCGCGTCAAAGAGTTGACGCCCCATCAGCATCTCCAGCTCCGCCAACGCGATGCCTTCCATCGCTTCCAAACCGGCCAGCGCCTGTGCATAGCGATTCACCGTCGCTTGGTTGTCGAGCAGCGTCATCAGGTTCACGCCACCGACGCGGTACGACGCCAACGCCGCGTCCACGGCGGCGCGGGCCTGCGGCAGCACCGTCGAGCGGTAGAGCGTCTGAAGGTTCCGCGCGCGTTGCCATTCTGCGTACGCCGCGCCGACCCGCGCGCGCGTCTCGGCGCGCATCGCCGTGAGATCGGCCACTGCCATCGCGCGCATCGCCTCCGCCTCCGCACGCATCGGGAGCTGCCGCCGCCGAGCAAAGACCGGCACCGACGCGCCGACCATCAGGCTCCCCATGCGCTCGGTGCCCATCGCACCGCCGCGTTGACCGTACTGGAATCCCAGCTCCACATCGGGAATGATCTCGCGCGTCGCGAGCGTGCGTGCCGCATCGGCCGCCGCCACCTCCGCATCGCCCGCGCGCAACATCGGGCGTCCCTGCAGCGCCGCGGCCTCGAGATCGGCTTGCGACGGCAGGTCCGCCGGGAACGCGGGCAGCATCGCCGGCGGTGTCGAGTCTCCGAACGCACGGTCGAGTAGCCCGCCCAGCCGCGCAAGCGCGACCTGACGCATCGCCTGCATCACCACGATCTCCTCACTCATCCGCGCGACTTCGACCCGCGCCTTGAGTACGTCGGCCTGCGGCGCCTCACCGACCCGATACATCGCCTCGGCGACGCCAGCGACATTCTCCATCAGCCGCCGCGTCTCGAGGGCGATGGCAACCGCGCGCTCGACGCGGTACAGCTCGTAGAACGCCTCTGCGACAGCGACGCGGACCTCCCACGCGACCTCACGCGCTTGGAACTCCACGCCACTCGCGCGGACGCGCGCCACTTCCGCCGCCAACCCGAGCTTCCCGGCCGTGGGCAACATCTGCATCACCTGCAGCTGTGCCATCCCCAGCGGGTACATCGGGGCGAAGCTCGGCAGCTCCCTGTTCATCAGACCGAGCTGCACGCGGGGGTCTGGCGGCCGTGTCAACGTGAGCGCCTGCGCGGCACGAGCCCGCGCCTGTGCCTCAGCCGCTTGGATGCGCGGACTCGTCAGCCGCGCGGTGTCGTACAGCGACCCGAGTTGCAGCGCGACAGATTGCGCCGAACTCGGCGCTGCGGCCAACGCCGTGACGAGGAGGGCCCGAGCGCCGACCCGAACGCAAGCATCACTTAAGACCATCGAGTCCTCCAGCGGCAGGGTGTGTCGGCTACATCTGCACAGCGCCCCGTGCGCCGCGCGTGTGCGATGGCCGAAAGCTGCCACCGCCGCACGCGGCAGCCCATCGTGAACGCCCCGATTTTACGTAGGGTAAAGACTGATGACGCGCCACATCCTGCGACGGCCGCTTACAACGTAGCCCGCCGCAACAACTGTGCGTTGAGCGCCACGACAATGGTGCTCAACGACATCAAGACCGCGCCCAGCGCCGGCGTCAGGAGAATGCCCCAGGCCGAAAGCGCGCCAGCCGCCAACGGAATCGCCACGATGTTGTAACCCGCGGCCCACCACAGATTCTGGATCATCTTCCGATACGTCGCCCGCGAGAGCGACACGATCCGCGGGACGTCCCGCGGATCCGACCGCACCAGCACGATGTGCCCCGCCTCCACCGCCACGTCAGTGCCGGCACCGATCGCGATGCCGATGTCTGCCGTCGCGAGGGCCGGCGCGTCATTCACACCGTCGCCCACCATCGCGACCTTCTTGCCCTGGCGTTGCAGCGCCTGCACATGCCGCGCCTTGTCCTCCGGCAGGACGCGCGCGAACACGGTATCGATCCCCAACTCGGCGGCGACGGCCTTCGCCACCGGCTCGGCGTCACCGGTGAGCATCGCGACCTCGATACCTGCCGCGTGGAGCGCGGCAATCGCCTCGCGACTTTCCTGACGGATTGCATCAGCGACGACGAACACCGCGACGGCCGCGCGATCGGTCAGCAGATAGATGGCCGCTTGCCCGCGCGCCGACGCCTGGTCCGCCACGCGCCGGAGGACGTCGGGAACATCGGCCGCGACTTGCTCGAGCAACGCCGGTCCGCCGATGCGATACCGCTCTCTGCGCACCATCGCCTCGACACCCCGTCCAGGGATGGCGTTGAATCCCTCCACAACCGGAAGGGGCAAGGCCCGATCCGCCGCGGACTTCACGATGCCGCGCGCAATCGGGTGCTCCGACTCAGTCTCGATGGCCGCGGCAATCGCCAACACCTCGTCCTCCGCGATGCCATCACGCACACCCATATTCACGACTCGGAACTCCCCGAGCGTCAACGTACCCGTCTTATCGAAGACGACCGTGTCGAGCAACCGTGCCTCCTCGAGCCCGCGGCGGTCACGCACGAGCAGCCCGCCGTGCACGCCCAGCGTTGTCGAGATCGCCACCACGAGCGGGACCGCGAGGCCGAGCGCGTGCGGACACGAGATGACCAGCACAGTCACCACGCGCGTGAGCGCGACATCGATCGGCGCACCGAGGACCTGCCACACCGCGAACGTCACAACCCCGGCGAGAATCGCCACGATGGTCAGAATCTGTGCGGCCCGATCCGCGAGGTGCTGCACCCGAGACTTCGACCTCTGCGCCTGCGACACGAGCCGCATGATGCCCGAGAGCTTCGTCGTGTCACCCGTGCCCGTCACTTCGATGCGTAGCGAGCCCGTGCCATTGATGGTGCCTGCGATCACCTCGGCACCCTCCTCCTTCGTCACGGGACGTGACTCCCCCGTAATCATCGCCTCGTTGACGCTGCTGCGTCCCTTGCGGACAATGCCGTCCGCGGGAATGTTCTCGCCCGGTCGCACGAGCAGCGTGTCGCCCGCGCGGAGCTGCGCGACGGTGACATCTTCTTCACCGCCATCCACGACCCGGTGCGCCATGTCGGGAATTAGCTTCGCCAGCGCTTGCAACGCACCGCTGGCCTCCGAGATCGACCGCATCTCGATCCAATGCCCCAGCAGCATGATCGTGATAAGCGTCGCCGACTCCCACCACAGCGACTCGGCCTCGACCAACCCAAGTTCTACCACCGTCGAAAACACAATCGCCACGGTGATGGCCAACGAGATGAGCGTCATCATCCCGGGCAAGCGGCTGCGGAGCTCCCCCCACGCGCCTCGGAGGAACGTCAACCCGCCGTAGAGGAAGACCGCCATCCCCAGCAGCGCCGGAATACGCGCGGAGCCGGCAAACGACGGCGCGGTGTAGCCGAGCAGGTCTTGGATGTGCTGCGACCATACGACGACAGGAATCGTCAGCAGGAGCGACAGCCAGAACTTCTGGCGGAACATCTCGGGGCTGTGACCGGCGTGACGATCGTGCGAGTCATGGCCGACGTGCGCGTCGTGACTCGCGTGCACATTGTGATTCGCGTGCGCATCGTGGCTCGAACTCTGCTCCTCGTCCATCCTCCCTCCTAGGTTACCTCCACAAGCGCAGACCCGCGACAATCATCGCTTCACCGGCGGACTCACCCGCCAGTCGCGCCAGCTCGGCGCTCCGGCCGTAGCCCCGCTCCCACACGACACCGAGGTAGGGCGCGAACTCCCGGCGAATCTCGTAGCGCGTCCGCAGGCCAAACGACGTACTGCTCAACCCGCGGCCGACGCCGAACTCCACGTCGTCCTTCAGCGCCACACTGGACTCTAAACGCGGCTGCAGCACCAGCCGCTGCGTCAGGAACAGGTCGTAGGAGGCCGTAAGGTCGAACGACAGGTTGCCGCCGCTCGTCACGAACAGCGACGGCTCGAGCTCGAACCAACCCGGCGCGAGCCCCTGCAGTCCTATCACAGCTCCCGCACGCGACGCGCGATTGCTCGACGCCGCGCGCACGTCGGCGCGTGCGCCAACCTGGACGTCCCAAAATGGACTGAGCATCCATCCGTAGAGCAGTTGGTACTCGCCGTGCGACGCGCGTTCGACCGTCGCCACACTGCCGTCCGCCTTGAACCAGAGCCGGCGGCTGGCCCCACCCGTCCAAGCGATCACATCGAACAGCAGCGGACGTTCCGCGCCGGCAGGGTCGTACTCGAGCACTTCTGTGAGAAAAAACGTCTCCCGCCCCCAACCCATTCCGTGCGGCGCATCGTGCGGCGCGCGCGCAGGAGCCTGCGCCTCTGCAGGCGCGGCAAGCAGGCAGCTGGCCACGAGCACACCGACCGATGCGACAGCAGCTCGCAGGGGACGCTTACGCAGCATTGTGATGTCCCTCGTGCCCCGTCGGTGCACTCACGCGCACCTCGCGAAACATCCCGACCTCCATATGGTAGAGCACGTGGCAGTGGAACGCCCAGCGCCCGGGCGCGTCCGCCGTCACTAGCAGGGAGACACGCTCGGCGGGCTTGACGTTCACCGTGTGAACGCGAGGGCTTCGCTCCCCCTGGCCGTTCTCGAGTTCCATCCACATCCCGTGCAGATGCATCGGGTGATTCATCATCGTGTCGTTCACCATCGTGAGTCGGAGCCGCTCCCCGTAGCTGCACTCGATCGGCGCCGCCTCGTCGTACGGCACGCCGTCAATGCCCCACATGAAGCGTTCCATATTGCCAGTGAGGTGGATCTCGATCTCGCGCGTCGGTGCGCGGAACTCGGGATACGGCGCCGCTGATCGTAGCTGCGAGTAGAGCAAGACGCGTCGCCCATCAGCACCGAGTCCGGCGCCGGGCTCGGCCAGACGGCTCTTGGTGCTCATCGGGATCATCGCGTTGCCGACCCCGTGCGTGTCCGCGCCGTGCGCAGTCTCCGCGGGCAGCGTTCCGGGTGCGCGCAGTGCCGTCGCAGAGGTCATCGCCCCCATATCGTGCCCGGCGTGTTCGTCGTCCGCGACTGCGGTGGCTGCGGTGGCTGCAGTGGCCGGCGCGGTCTCAGGCATTTCGTGGCCCATCGCCGCATGATCGCTTGCGCCGTGGTCCATCCCCCCCATCGCGGAATGGTCCATCCCCATATCGGCCATCGTCAGGAGCGGCCGGCGGCGACGCGGCGGCAACGCCGCCTGCAGTCCCCCACGCGGAGCCAGCGACGCTGCCGTGAACCCGCTGCGATCCATCGCTTCGGCGTAGAGCGTGTAGGCCCGATCCTCGGGGAGCTGCACAATGACGTCGTACGTCTCGGCGATGGCGATGCGGAACTCGTCCGTCTCGACGGGCTCAACCGGCTGCCCGCTCACCTGGACGACCGTCAACGGGACGCCGGGGATGCGCAGGTCGAAGTACGAACCTGCCGCCGCGTTGATGACGCGCAGCAGCACACGCTCGCCCGGCGCGAACTGCGCCGTCCACGGCGCCTCGGCCACCTGGCCGTTGAGCAGGTAGCTATACGTCGCTCCGGTGACGTCCGCGATGTCAGTCGGATTCATCCGCATTCCGGCCCACATCCAGCGGTCGCTCACGGTCGCGGACAACCCGTCGCGCGCGACGTCGCGGAAGAAATCCGCCACGGTGCGACGCTGGTAGTTGTACGCGTCGGGTTGCTTCTTGAGGCGCGACAGCAGGCGGTAGGGGTTCTCAAAGGTCCAATCGGAGAGCATCACGACGTGCTCGCGATCGTATGCAGGGCCGATACGGTCAGCCGGCTCGATGATGAGCGCACCGTAATGGCCGAGTTGCTCCTGCAGACCGGAATGGCTGTGGTACCAATAGGTACCGGCTTGCTTCACGGGAAAGCGATACTCGAAGGTCTCGCCTGGGCCGATGCCCGCGAAGCTCAAGCCAGGAACGCCATCCATCGCGGGAGGCAGCAGGATACCGTGCCAGTGAATGGAGGTATCCTCGTTGAGCGTGTTCCGCACGCGGATGACGGCCTCTTCCCCTTCGCGGAACCGAAGCACGGGCCCCGGAACGGTCCCGTTGATCGTAGTGGCTCGCGCGTTGCGTCCATCGATGCGGAGCGTTGTCTCCGCGATGGTGAGGTCGTACTCGCGACGATTGTTCGGAACGGGCGGCAACGGGGCGAGCCCCGGATGCAAGGGATTCGGTTCCAACGATACCGCACGCAGCGGATTCGGCAGGGCAGCGGCACCCACGACGGCAGCGGCGCCGAGAAAGCCCCGGCGGGAGACAGGCTGGAGGGGGCTCAGGTCAGGCACGGGCAAGCGGGTTTGGGGATGCATTTCCAACCGTGCTCGTCGCAGCCACGTGCACGAGAGTCCGGTTGGCGCTTTACTTATTGTAAAGTACTGGACTGGCGTCCCGCTTGCAATTGGACCTTTACCTACCGTAAATTTGCGTTTGGCGCCAAGCACAGCGGTGTTCAACCTCTTGCCGACTCAACCACCATGATCTTCACGACCCGTCGCCTCTTCGCGCTCGTGTTCCTGACCATTGCGCTCCCAGAGCGTGGTACCGCCCAGGCACATCAGCACCCGGCTTCCGCCGCCGCACCAAGTGCCCAAGTGGCGTCAGTCGTCCAAGCCATCCAGGCGCTCTTTGCCGCCGCGGAGCGCGGCGACCTTGTAGCACTCGACTCCATCTATGCGGGCGACAGCTTGCTGATCATCGAAGGCGCAGGAATCAATCGGGGCTGGACAGACTACCGCGACAACCATCTCGCGCCCGAACTGAAAGAGTTCTCGAACTTCCGCTATCGTCCCTTTGAGATTGAAGCGCGGGTGTCCGGCAACCTCGCGTGGGCAACCTTTCGCTACGCACTCTCGGCGGACCTCCCGAACAACGGAAAGGCGGACGTGGTCGGACGCGGCACAGCAGTTCTCGAGCGCCATGGCAATCGATGGATAGTGCGGCTCACGCAAACCGCCAGCCGCGCTCGTCGACCCAGCGATCCGGCAATGCCGTGAAGCGAAAGCGCCACATCTTTTCCCCCAGAACTCCTCGCCTTCCTGAGACCATGAAGCTCTCGGGAAGCGGAACCAGCACACTCCTCGGGGAGCTCGAGTCCCGCTTGATGCGTCTGTGTTGGGACGCTGCAGCCCCGCTCACAGCGCGTGAGATTCACGAGCTGCTACGTGAAGACCATCCGGTATCACCGCTGACCAGCACGACGGTGCTGAATCGTTTGGTCCGCAAGGGGTTCCTCGCGCGCGCGCGCGTCAGCGGGCGACTGCATTTCAGCGCACGCATTAGAGAGGCGGACTTCGTCTCCCAAGCGTCGCGACGAGCCGTGGAGGGAATTCTTTCCCTCGGCACGGAGGCGGTCACAGCGTCCATCGTCGACGTGCTTGCCGAGCGCGATCCCGAACAACTCGCAGAACTCGCGCGCCTGATTCGCCGCAAGCTCAGAGAACAGGAAGGATGACCGACGCGTCGGCGCAGAGGGCTGGCGTCCGACCGCCGGTCATTCGCCGCGAAGAGCGGCGGCGCCGGGTATTGCTCTTTGCTATCGTCGCGGCGCTCCTCCTCGCGATCACGCCCGTCGTGGGTCATCACGTGCTCGGCGCCGTCCCTTGGCTACGCGCAGAGCAACAGCACCTCGCGCTGCTCTGTCTTGTCGCACTGCATCAGCTGCTAGAACCAGTCCACGAAGTCGCGCACTGGTTGCTCTACGCGGGCGTTGGGTACGCACTGTTTGAGCGCGGGGCCGTCTTGTGGCGACATTGGAAGGTGATGCGAGCCCTGCCGCAGGCGCGCGTGCATCGCGATTCGCCGATTGCACGCGCCGCAATGAAGGCCGGATTGAGTATCGCCCGCGTGCGAGCCGTTCGTGGCCTCCCGATGCCGGCGTTCACCACCGGTTGGATTTCACCACGCGTGATTGTCGCAGCCGATTTGCACGAGCGGTTGACACCGGACGAACTCGAGGCGGTGCTTGCACACGAGGCTGTGCATTTGCGCCGGCGGGACCCGCTGCGCCTTGCGTCCCTGCGCGCGCTCGCCTCGCTACTATTTTGGCTTCCTGTCCTTCGGCGCTTGGCCGCCGACTGGGAAGACGAAGTGGAGATTACCGCCGACGATGAGGTTGCCCAGGACCTCGCGCTGCCGCTCGCCTCGGCCATCCTCAAACTCGGAGGCAACGGTCGCGATCCGTTCGCCGCCACTGTGGGCTTCCAACGCGCTGACCTCCTTCCGCGACGCATTCGCCGCCTCGCCGGTGAGGATGCCGTCGCGACATCGCACACGTCCACGCGATCGCTTGTGGCAGCCACCGCTGCTCTGCTGTTGACCTGGAGTTCGGGCGTGATGGTCTTGCATCCGCTGAGCGATCCTGCGGACCACAACTCTCACGCTCCGGCACACTGCGACCACGCGCATCGCCTCCCGATTACTCACCTGTTTTGCCGCGGGTGGACCTTGGGATTTTCTGGCGCCGAGCTACCGTGCCCGCACGCTGATACCGAAAGCCCTCGCTGAACGCCACCGGGTGGTCAGCGGGAGCTCCTCCTGTGCCCTTGCTCGACACATCCCTGCGCACTAGTCTTTACACAGCGTAAACACTCACCACCTGTTTCCACATCATGCAATCTTCAATCCGAGCCTTGTCCCTGTTCGTCGCGCTGAGTCTCGCCGTACCGCTCAGTGCCGCGCAGGCCCATCCTCGGCTCCTGAAAGCAACGCCCGCTGCGGACAGCCGCACCGAAGCGCCGCGTCAGATCGCGCTTTCGTTTAACGAGGAACTCGACCTCGCGCTCACCCGCATCACGGTGCTACACGGCGACATGCAGGTGCGTCCAGACTCCGTACAGTTGGTCGTGGGTGATACCAAGACGGTTGTTGCGACCTTCGGTACCGCGCTCGCTCCGGGCCGCTACACGGTTCGCTGGCAGGTTTCCGGCGACGACGGCCATCCCGTGCGCGGTGAGTTCTCGTTCGACGTGATTCGCTGACTTCCATGGGTACCGAATTCGGCGTTGAGTCGCCCGCATTCGTTGCCATCCGCGCGGTGCTGTCGTTGTGCACCATCGGACTGCTCGGCTCACTCGCGCTTCGTTGGGTCGTCCTCGCTCGCTACGTGGGGCCCGACGCGGCGCAACTTCGCACGACCGTCGCTGAGCGGCTGCCGCGATGGATTGACGGATTCGGACTCGTTGCGGTCGCCGCCACCCTCGCGCGTCTCGTTGCGCAACACGCTGCGGTGTTCGGCACGCAGGAAGCGTTGTCGCGCGATACTCTCGCGACGCTACTTTTTCGCTCGAACTGGGGCCGCACGTGGTGGCTGGCCGTCACCGCCACCATCGTCGTCACGTGGGTGGCACCGCGACTGCGGCGCGCAACGAGTGCTGGGTGGCTGATCGCGGCGGTAGCGATTCTCCTCTTTGCTGCGTCGCAACCGCTGTCCGGGCATCCCGCTGCGGCCCAGATGCCGAACCTCGCCGTCGCTTTGCAGCTGCTTCATGTGATTGGTGCCGGCGGGTGGGTGGGGAGCCTGGCGATGTTGACGCTTTTGGCGATCCCGGCGGCGCGACATATCGCTGGCGACTCGACAGACTCGGCTGCGCGCGTCGCGGGGCTCGTTCGTGCTTTTAGCCCAACAGCCCTCGTGTTCTCAGCGCTGCTCGGACTCACGGGCCTCTACACCGCGTGGGAGAATCTCGGCGGAATCGCCCCACTGTGGCAGAGTACGTACGGACGCACACTCGTCATCAAGTTGGGGTTTCTCTCAATCGCCGCGGCCACCGGCGCGTACAATTGGCGTCGCGTGTTGCCGGTGTTGGACCAACCCCATGCAGGCGTGCGACTGCGCCGTTCGTCGTTGATTGAACTTGGAGCAGCGGTACTGGTGATAGTTGCGACCGCCGTGCTCGTCGCCACGCCGATGCCTGACGGGTAGCATCGCGCTCCAAATCCACCGCTGAGGTATCGTATGCGACGCAGGACGGGATTCATTCTGGCCGCGCTATTCATTGGCGCAACCGTTGCCAGCGCTGACGACTTCTGGATTGTCCCCAACGCGTTCCGCGTTAACGTGGGCGACGAAGTCGTGCTGCGCGGTCAGACGAGCAGTCGCTTTCCAACGAGTCGTTCTGCAGTCGCAGTCGAGCGAGTCGCCACCGCCAAGCGCATCAGCGAGACTGGCGAAGTCGCAATCGCCGAACTTTCAGTTCAAGAACGTTCATTGTTCATCCGAGACCGGCCCGCGCAAGCTGGCCAGTACGTGGTCGCCGTCTCGCTGCATCCGCGCAGCGTCCGTGAGTCGGCAGATGGATTCCGCGCGTACCTCGACGCTGAGGGAGCAACGGCCGCGCGGCAACGCGTCGAACGCGAAGGCCTGCTGGCCGGGAAGGATAGTGTGACGCGACGCTACGCCAAGTACGCGAAGACGTTGGTGCAGGTCGGTACCGGTGGCGCAAGCGCCTTCGCGCGACCCGCGGGCCACGTCATCGAGTTCGTGCCGCTCCGCGACCCACGGTCACTGCAAGTAAGCGATACGTTGGATTTGCAGCTCCTCTTTCGCGGTTCCCCACTCTCAGGCATTCCAGTGCATGCAGACGTCGTTGATCTCGATGCCGATCGGAATGCGCCAAACGGTGCAACGCACGCCAACCATGAGCCTGGCGGAACGCTTGCCACCTTTGCGCCAGACGCTAGGGGAATCGTCCGCGTGCCGATGACTCGTCGCGGAATGTGGAGCATCCGCACAATCCACGTAACGCAAGCGGAAGTCGGCTCGGGTGCAGACTGGGACACGCATTGGAGTACCCTCGTCTTCGCACTTGTCGGGAGCTCTGGGGACCGGCGCAAGTAGCGACCCTACATCAACGCCGCATAACGAAGCTTGCTGGCTGACAGCCACGCTATTGAAGCG
>JANRJP010000056.1:0-2243 GCA_033763905.1 Gemmatimonadaceae bacterium | reverse complement strand
GGAGCGGACGCTGACCATCCAAGTTGATTTCACCCGCGGCAGCCGCTTCAGGATTGCCGGCGCCGAGGGTGATCATCCGGTTCACGACACGGTGCGCAAGCGCTACCGGCACCTGAACTTCTTCCAGCACGAGTGTTTTCTGGAGGTGCGCGTGCCGCGGGTGAAGTTGCCCGACGGATCGGTGCGCCAGGTCGAGCCGGACTGGACCGGCAAGCTCGCAGGATTCACGCTGCTCTTTGAGGCTCTGGTGCTCGCCTTGTGCCGGGAAATGACCTTCTCCGCAGTTGCTCGGCTGGTCAACGTGAGCGTGCATCGCGTGATGGCGATCTGCTCGGGCTATGTGGAACTGGCGCTCGACAAGGCCGATTTCTCCGAGGTCAAGGCGCTGGCCATTGACGAGACCTCGCGGGCACGCGGACACGACTACCTCACCCTGGCCGCTGATGCCGAGCGCCGCGCAGTGATATTCGTGACCGAAGGTCGAGGTGCCGACACGCTCGAAGCGCTGGCCTGCGACCTGCGCGCCCACGGAGGCGACCCCGAGGCCATCGAGTCGGTGTCGATCGACATGTCGCCGGCCTTCATCAAGGGGGTGGCCGAGCACCTGCCCAATGCCCGCGTCACCTTCGACAAGTTTCACGTGGTGGCGCACGCCTCCACGGCGGTGGACAAGACCCGGCGCATCGAGCAGAGAACCGAACCGGCCCTCAAGGGGCTGCGCTGGATACTGCTGAAAGATCGCGCACGACTCGGCGCCGATGCGCGAGAGGAGCTCGACACCCTGATCGGCTGCCTCACCACCCTGCGAACAGCACGCGCCTGGCTGTACCGTGAGCAGTTGCGCGAGATCCTCGATCGCAAACAGATCAACGTCGTGCGCTCCATGCTCCTGCAGTGGTGCACCAATGTCATGCGCTCCAAGGTCGAGCCGATGAAGGATGTCGCGCAGCTCATCCGCCGCCACCTCGATGGCATCGCCGCCTGGACCCAGACGCGGCAAACCAACGGCTTCCTGGAGGCCCTCAACGGACTGTTCCAGGCCGCCAAACGCAAGGCGCGCGGCTACGGCAAGGCATCGACTATTCGCACGGTCGTCTTCCTGCTCGCCGGCAAGCTCAACTTCTCGGCAATCAATCCGCACGTGCCTCAACCCACTTGAAATTCAATAGAGCCTCCTTTCCGGTGCCCGACTCGCCCAGCAGGAGGACAGTCGCGGGGGCGTCGGCAACGCGCTCGACCTGCGCCAGGCAGGCGCGGATGGCAGGCGACTCGCCCAGCACGCCGTGGTTCGCCCGCGTGCGGTCCAGGGCTTCGCGAAGGTCTCGGTTCTCGTCCTCCAGCCGCGCCGTGCGGCTCGCCACCGCTTCGTGGATCTGCAGCACCTGCCCGATGAGCACGGCGGCGAGGCGAAGCATCTCCACGTCGTCGGCGATCGCGCGTCGTCGCCCCCGCAGGCGATGGGCGGCGAGCACGCCGACGATCCGGCCTTCGCGCTCCACCGGCAGCGCGAGGAAGGACACCGTCTCGGCCGGAAGCGCCTTCCGGTCGACGGTGCGAGCGAGGTAGGCGGGATCGTCGTCGATGTCCTGGACGATGACCGTCTCGCCCGTCGTGAACACCCGCCCGGTGACGCCTTCGCCCGGCCTGAAGCGCCCGCGCGCCATCTCCGCGGCGGTGAGCCCGTAGGCCCAGCGCACGCAGAGCTCGTCGCGCCGCTCGTCGTACAGGAGCAGGCGCCCGCGGTTGAGCCCGAGGAGCTCGGAAGTGAGGTGCAGGATCTCGCGCACGACGACGGCGGGGTCGAGGCTGCGGCCAAGCAGCTTCGCCACCTCGCGCACGAAGAACACCTCGATGTCGCGCCAGCGCTCCGGTGGGTTCGCGGTCATCGCGAATCCTTGTCGACAAGGTTCACGTCGGAGCCGGAAGCAATTCGGAGGCCAGCGCGAAAGGCGCCGATCACGCGACTTCGCGCGCCAGGATCGTGCGCCGGCGACCGCCCGTGCACCATTCCGTCGCTCGACTTCGCCGCGCCGCCCAGACCCTCCGCAACAACATACATAAGGTCTGGGGCGGAACGCGGAACGCGTGGCACGGAACCTGCATTGCCTCTCCTGACCGCGCGCGGCCTGTGCGCCCGAACCCGAGACGGAGCTTCCATGTCGATCTTCTCCAACCCCTTCGATCCCGACACCCCGATGGGCTGCGCCTGCGGCGCCCACCGCTCCCGGGCCGAGCACGATGCC
>JANRJP010000140.1:0-29192 GCA_033763905.1 Gemmatimonadaceae bacterium | reverse complement strand
CTGGCCTTGTACGGCGTGAAGATGGTGGAGGCGTTTGACCGGCAGTTCGTGTTTGTCGGCGTGACGGCGCGGGTGGGCCGTGACGGGGTGTTGTTGACGGGGAGCTGCGAGGTGCGCGAGAGCGCCGAGACGAGCTCCGCGTTGGCGGTGTTGGACGCGACGAATCGGTGGATTGCGCACACGAAGTGACGTGTGCGGTGGTGTAGAGCAGTGACAGGGGAATGAGCGCTGTGGGTGAGGCGCTCATTTGCACGAAGAGGGTCAGCCGGTACGTGTAAGCAACCCAATCTGAACGACGATTCTTATAGCGAACGCATTTTCACAGTGAGCCTTCCCCCGCTCCCGCGACGGTAAGATCGACGAGCGGAGTAGAGCGGGACCCTAGTAGTACGAGCGGATCCAACCTGGTTGCAGCACCTGCAGTATCGGGGTGACTTCATCGAAAGGGAGGTGATGCGAAATGATCGAACGTCTGATTTCTATTCTGGCGAGCCTGACGGGTTGGCAGAACTGGTGATCACGGCGGGGGGGGGCGACTCTTTATCCCAATGACAGGTACTCAGCGGCGAGTAGAGTGGTTTGTTGCGGGCGTGGCCGTGTTGGCTACGGCTGCGCTTGCGTCGCTTGGTGCGACGAAGTCGGAGCCGGCCGCGCCCTCGCTCGCAGTGCTTGCCTTGGTGGTCCTCAGCTTTGTCGCCCAGTTGTTGGCGAGCCGTATGCCGAAGGGGGGGACGGCGTCAGTGGCGTTCGTGCCGCTGTCTGCCGCGACGATGCTATCACCTACCTTGCCCACCGTCGTGATGGTGACGGTTGCGTTGGCGTTGGTCTTCGCGATCAACAAGAGCCAGCCAATTCGAGTCTTCTTCAACGGGGTGCAGGCGGCACTCGGGCTGTCTGTGGCCGCCCTGCTCTATCTGCGGGCAGGCGGTGATCCGAGTGCCTTTATGGAGGGCTCGACTTTCGAGGCGGCGCTACGGAGCAACGCGCTCCCGGGCCTCGTGATGCTCTCGACGCTGCTGCTGATCAACTCGCTGGTCGTGAGTTCGGTGATCGCCTTGTCGAGCGATCAGCACCCTCTCGTCGTTTGGAAGGGCAACACGTTGCTGACGTTGATGCATTTAGGGATCGCGTTGCCCACATCGTTCATTGTGGCGTACATCGCAGGTACCGCCGGAGCGCTTTGGGTTTCTACTCTGGTGCTTCCCCTTATGGGCATGCGGCAGTTGTACCAGCAGGCGTACGATTTGCAGCAGGTGAACCAAGATCTCCTTGAGTTGATGATCAAGGCGATCGAAGCGCGCGATCCATACACTTCAGGACATTCGCGCCGAGTGTCTGACGTGTCGCGACGTATTGCTGTGGCCCTGCAGCTATCCGACAAAGATGTCGAGAACGTGAGATTGTCTGGGCTTCTGCATGATGTTGGCAAGATCCATGAGGTTTTCGCTCCGATCCTGCAAAAGCCGGGGAAGCTCTCGGATCAAGAGTGGGAGGTGATGAAGACTCATCCTGCCCTCGGCGCAGATCTGGTCAGCACCGTGTCGCATCTGAGGCACTTGGTTCCTGCGGTGCGAGGACACCACGAAAACTGGGACGGCAGTGGATATCCAGATGGCCTCGCCGGCGAACTCGTTCCGCTGGGGGCGAGAATCATCGCAGTCGCGGATACGATCGATGCTCTGACGAGTGATCGATCCTACCGAAGCAAGCTGGGGCCCGCTGAAGTGCGAGCGGAGTTAGTTCGCTGTAGAGGCAAGCAGTTCGACCCGCACATTTGCGATGTCGTTCTCTCCTCAATACTCTGGAACGAGCTCTTCCCGCCCTCAGGCGAGCGATCTGAGACGAGCATCCTCAACCTTCGTCGCAGAGCCAAGTCCTCGCAGTTGGTCGCTAGGTAGCCGTTGCACACGAAGGCGGGGCGATCTGCCCGCTCAGCGTGCTAGTGGTCTCGCGCACGCGGGATGCACCTGCCATCAGTTTAGGAATGATCGCCTGAAGGCGACCGTGCAGCGGACCTCGATCGCGGCGCAGCGATGCGTAGGTGTCCAGTAACTGCTTTCCGCGAGCAGCTTGGTCTCGGGCGGCGAAGTGGGTCGCGATCGCGGCGGCTGGGTAGTCCATACCTCCTCGCTCGATAAGCAATAGGAAGTCAGAGATCAACTGGGCTGCTGCCTCGCTAGACTGTCGGCCACCGGAAAGGGTGAGCAGTTCGACATATCCGGCTAGGTGAGCAACGCGCTGACGTACCGACGCCATCTTGAGGATCTTGCTGAGAGGAACCGGATACTTGATGCCCTTTGTCTTCCAGCCAAACGCTATCGACGCGCGAAGTCGCAGGGCGAGAACTGCGGTAGCATTGTCATCGTCTTCGTTAGCAGCGAGTGAAGCTGTCGCGGCCCCAAGCATCTCCTCGGTTGCCCCTTCGTCCCCGATGTGGATCGATATCTCCGCGAGCCGGAGTGCCATAGTCATCGCCTTCGTCGCAAGGCCGCCTCGCTGGCTGTAATAATAAGCATCGCGTACCAGTTGTTGCGCGGCCGCCGAATCGCCACGTAGCATCGCAGGGGTTGAGGCGTAGTACGAAGCCGTGGCTCGAGCAGAAAAGTCTTTGCAATCGTCGGTGAGGCGGAGGAGCAACTTCGCAGCGGAGTCGGCTTTCGCCAGCACACCGAAGGATGAATGAAAGATGACTTCTGCTCGTAACCGAACTTGCTCATCCTCCGGTGAACAGGGTGAGACAGAGCGCATGACTTCCTCGCAACGCGACGCCAAGATCGCATCGCCGAGGTTGTCGGCGAGCGCAAGCAGAAGCACGGACGCCTCCAAGCGCTCTGCGGTGCTGGCGCTAGAATTGACTAGTATCGCCTCGGTAGCGCGAACTAACGGTGGCCACTCGTCGGACGTCTTCTGGATGATCGTTAAGGCGCCTGCTCCGAGTCTAGCAGCCACCTGCAACGGGCTGGCGTCGTTTCGGGAATCAAGACGCCGAAGTGCTCGGAGGCCGGCCGCATACGCTCCGCCGTTAGCCGTCAGGTTCATGAGCGTCTTGAACAGCGGGCGCGAACGATCGTAGAGATCGAGCCGGGTGCATGCCTCGGACAGCAACCGGATGGCTGAAGGTTGTCTGCCGCCCTCGGACAACCGACGCGCGGCATCCTCGAGAAGCTCCACCGCTTCGTCTCTCGCTTCGCCGTGAACAAAATGGTGTGCACAAGAGACGAGCAAGTTCAGGTCATCAAGCTGTCGCGCATCGGATACCAGGGTCCCAGCCGCAAACTTGTGTAAGGCATGACGTGCAATTGGCGGCAGATGCTCCAGTACCATCGGAGTCAGTAGGCGGTGCGCTAGTCGCAGTGTCGGTGCCTCGTGGCGGATGAGTCCGAGTCGCTCGAGCGCCTCGATCTCCGCAACTAATTCCTGCGGAGAGCGCCCGCTCAGCAGAAGCAAGCGTTCCAGCGTGCTGTACTCCTCAAGCACTGCAACCAACTGCAGTAACTTTCTCGGGCCGTCCCCGACGGCTACGATTCGACTCCGGATCATGGCGTCTACCTCCAGGGGGAGGGAGCCGAGTGCGCCGCCATTGGCGAGAATGGCAATCAGTGTCTCCAGCAATCGTGGAACGCCACCGGAGAGGCCCACACACTCGTCGAGTAGGGAGTCGCCCAGCGCATCGTAGAGCCGAGTGTATTGGCTACGAAGGTTACGGGCGAGTGCTCGGGCTGCCCCCTGTCCCAGCGGCAGAAGCGGTCGCGCTTCAACCCTCGTGTCCGGGAGGCTCTCCGCCAAGGATGCCTCGCTGAGGGAAGTCGCAATGAGGAGTACTCTGTGCTCTAGAACTAGCGACGTCACTTCCTGCAGGGCGGCTCGGGCTTCGCGGCTCAGACGATGCACATCGTCGATGGCTATCAGCACCGGGCCTTCAGCGGTAACCGCACCTACAAGATCATCGAGCGCAATTAAGGCAGAATCAATCCTCCATCCGTTTGCGCCGTCTCCATTTGCCCGCGATGCCGTGGTTGAGGCTTGCAGATACTCGAGAGAGTCGGGCGTGGCTCCTAGTGCACCTCTAGCGGTGAGAAGCTGGGAGGCTATCTCGTCCAGTAGCACTTTGGGCGTCACATCGGTTGACTGCGATGCGGAAATCAGCTGAACGGTGAATCCGTCCGAATACGCATAGGACGCCACCTCGCGTAGCAGGCGGCTTTTTCCCACACCATATTCTCCCCAAAGCGCCAGAGCAGCACCCCTTCCGTCCCGGACGCGCTGGGCGACGACAGCCATGTACCTAAGTTCGAATTCCCGTCCGACGAACGGAGCGCCGTCTTGTCCCGCGCAGACACGATGAACGCTCGATTCCATCCGACGCTTCTTGCCACGTATGCTTCTGGAGAATCGCGCGGATTCCGCGCCAATCTCTTTTTCGTATCTCTCCAGAACTTGAATCGCCTCGGCTCTGCTGCCGCTCATAGAAAGCGATTCGGCGAGTGCAACTGTCGCCTCCTCGTTGAGCGGGTCGTGCGCCAGAACACTCGTAGAAAGTGCGTGCATGGCGTCCCACTTAGTTGTTTCCCGCACGATTTCGAGTGCCCTCACAAGAGCAGTACGAATTCTCGCGGCGCACATCTCTCTTGTAGCTTCGACCCACTCTTGGAGTGGTCTTGACCACAGGGGGTCAAATCCGGGGAGAATCCGCCCGCTAAGTCGCAGTATCTCAGCCGGGGATGAGGCCGCCAGTGCCGCTGGCTCAGGCGGAACAACGTCCACATTGACGTGGCAAGCCGCGAGGCAAATCGTGCCGGACGAAGATTCGACCGGTCCACCTAGCTGCCGAAAACGATACACCAGCTGCCGAAGCGAGTGCTTCCGCGCGGACGAAGCCGATTCTTCCGGCCAGAGAGTCTCCGCAAGCCAGTCACGCTTGAGGACCTTGCCGGCCGAGAGAGTCAGAATGAGAGCGAGCGCGAAAAGACGCTCGTTGTCTGGGTAAACCGTTGAATCGCCGATCGCTATCCGAGCATCACCAAGGGCCCGAAGTGAAACTCGTGGGGGCGACAGCTGAGCATCGGTTGGGTGATCTGAGCCAAGCATAGCCCGAGAAAGAGTTGCGAGGCGTCACTGGAGCGTCATTCCGTTCCCGAGGCGAGCTAGCCTACCTGCTTGCCCTGCCGGCCGCCGCCGCCACAATCCCCTCCGGCGTCACCCCATCCGCCTCACCCTGGTAATTGACCACCACCCGGTGACACAGTACCGCCGGCGCGACGTGCTTCAGGTCCTCCAAGTCCGGCATCGGCCGCCCATCCATCGCCGCACGCGCCTTGGCCCCGAGCACCAAGTACTGCGACGCCCGCGGACCCGCACCGTACGACACGTACTTCTTCACGTCCGCCGGTGCGTCCGCGTCCTGCGGGCGCGTCTCGCGCGCCATTCGCACCGCCGCACTCACCAAGCTCGGCGGCGCCGGCAAACGGCGCACCAACTGCTGCATTGCCTTGAGCTTCGCCGCCCCCACTACCGGGCTCACGCTCGCTTCCTTGTCGCCCGTCGTCGCCGCCACAATCCGCTCTTCGTCCGCCTTGCTCGGGTAGCCCACCCGCAGCTCGAACATGAAGCGGTCCAACTGCGCCTCCGGCAACGCGTACGTCCCTTCCTGCTCAATCGGGTTCTGCGTCGCCAGCACAAAGAACGGGCTCGGCAACTGGTGCGTCTGACCCGCCACCGTCACCGTCTTCTCCTGCATCGCCTGCAGCAGCGCCGCCTGCGTCTTCGGCGGGGCACGGTTGATTTCGTCGGCCAACACCACCTGCGCAAACACCGGGCCCGGCACGAACTTGAACACCCGCTTGCCCGTCGCGTGGTCCTCCTCCAACAGCTCCGTCCCCGTGATGTCGCTCGGCATCAGGTCCGGCGTGAACTGCACGCGCTTGAAGCTCAGGTCCAAGGCCTGCGCCACCGTCTGAATCAGTAGCGTCTTCGCCAAGCCGGGCACACCCACCAGCAAGGCGTGGCCGCCCGCCAGAATCGCGGCCACCAGGTTCTCGACGATGTCGTCCTGCCCGACCACCCGCCGAGCAATCTGTTCGCGCAACGCCCGGTGCGCCGAAGACAGCTCGGCCAACAGGGCAAGATCCTGGCTCGTCGGGTCAGCCGCAGAGGTCGTCATTCATACAAGCTATCCCCGCGCCAATCCCCGCGTCACGGGATCGTCACCGGCACCGACGCCGCCGCGCGAGGACCCGACGTGTTCACCGACCACGCCCGCACCACCGCAGGGCCGCGCGTCGGGCGCGGCCAGGTGGCCACGTAACTCAGCGACCCGCCCGGCGGAATCACTTCGTTGCTCAGCATCGCCGCAAACGCGCGCGTCGCGCTCCACTGCCACAGACGGCCCGCCACGCCCACCGCCTCGAGGTCAAAGCGCTGCGAGCTCCCAAAGCCCAAGCGCACCGTGTCGCGCGAGGTGTTCGACCACGTCAGTGCAAACACCACCGAATCCGCCGACACAAACGGCACCGTCAGGCGCGCCACCAGCGGCACCACCGGCATCGGCGGCGGCACCGGGCTCGGCGTGGGCGGCACCGGTGGCGACGGCGGCACGGGGGGCCGAGGCGTCGGGGTGGGGCTGGGCGTCGGCGGCACCGGCGGACGCGTCGTGTCCACGGTGTAGGCCGTCACCGGCACCGTGGTGCCGGCTATCACCAGCGTGCGCGCCAGCGCCGAGGCGCCGCTGGGCGGGCCCATCGGCACGAACGTCGCGTTGAGCGCCAACCGCTGCTGCGTCACGCGGCAGCTCGTCACGCCCGGGGGCAGGGCGGTCGTACCAGCCGCTGCCGTCCCGCAGGCCACACCGGTATCACTGCCGGTCAGCGCTGCCGAGCCCGACAGCGCCAAATGCACCAGCGCCGGCAATCGCGCCGCGACGCTTGTGGCGCTGGCCGCGGGCGTGGGCTCCACCGTGAACATCCCGCGGCTCGCGCTGGCCGCGCCAAACGCCGCCGAGTCGCTGGGGAAGTGCAGCATCACGAGCCGCATCGGGCGCTGCGCGCTCCACGCAATCACGCTCGTCGTCGGTCCTCGGCGCGCCACCACGCGATAGCTCGACGCCACGCCGTTGTCGGTCACGGTGACTTCGGCCGGTGCCACGCCGCTGGCTACGACGCCGGCGGCATCGACGTACGCCGAGGACCCGCTGGCATCGCCGGCGACGGCCGCCGAGTCGGCCAGGCCGCGGAGGATGGCGGCGGCCGCGTCGGGAGAGAGCGGCTCAGACGTGGGGGCGACCGGGCGATCGCCAGTGGCGCAGCCCACCAGGGCCGCGGCCAGGAGAAGTCGATGAATGGGCGGCATATGCAAATACTACCTCGCCAGCCGCCTCGGCGTCACGGCACCGAAATCGCTTGGCGAAGTTCGATGGGGTGGTTGGTCGATCGCAGCGTGGCCACGAGCGTGTAGGTGCCGGCCGCGACGTTAGGGGCGCCGGTTTCGCTGAAGTCCACTTGTTCGTTGCTGCCCAAGGCGCGGGTGCGCATTGCTTGCGTGAACATCCGGTCGGCGCTCCAGCGCCAGACTTCGCGGTCGCTCGCGTCGCGCAGGGCAAAATCATGCGTCTGTCCGTCGGCGAAGCGCAGTTCGATCACCTTGGGGCCGCGGTTGGTGACGCGGAGGGTGTACTGTGCGGGTTTGCCGGCGCTGACGCTGAGTTCGCCCTGCACCGCAGGGCCGCCGGCGGCGACGATGCGCTGCTGCGCGGCGATCACGCTGGCTTTGGTGGCACCGGCCGCGTCGCCGGAAGGCGATCGCGGCCCGAAGGCGTACGCGACCCCCGCCACTGCACACATCACTGCCAACACGCGCGAGACCATCGGTGACTCGGCACCAGATGCCCTGATTCGCAGCGCCCCCACGCCGCAAAAGTGGCATCGCCTGTCGCTTCCTTGATTATGGGACCAACGAGCGACGCCAGAACTTATCCACAGGGGCGTCAACCCGCAATAGAGATCACAGGGGGTAAGCGCAATTGCGGCAAGCGGTTAAATCGACCGGTCCGTGCCCCGTGTCAGACCACCGAACGGACCCCGAACGGCCACCGACGGTCAGCGACGCATCGGCTCGAGCGCAAACACGAAGGGATGCTTGACCGTCGCCGGCACCTTCACGCCGTCTTTTTGCGCAGGGATGAATCGCATCCGCGGCAGCGCCTCGAGCACTGCCGCGCCAAACGCCGGGTGCGTCGCCCGCAGCACCTTGGCCGTTCGCACGTCTGCCATTCCCGTGGTGTCCACGACGAACTCCACCAACGCCTCGCCCGCAATGCCCGACTGCCGGAGCTCGGCGGGATACACCGGCGACGCGCCGGCCGCGAAGCGCACGCCCGAGGTGGCGGCAGTGGTGGCGGACGCCGCCTGGCTGTCGGCCGAGCCCCCGCGCGTCGTCCCCACACAGGCCCACGCCAACATTGCCAGGAAAATCAGAATCGGTCGCCGATGCCACATCGCAAGCCTCCGCGGTTGCGACCGCAAGTCCGTCTCGCGGCCGGACCCCTAATCGTGCGCCGACCGACCGATTTCGCCATTACCGTGGTGGCTCGACTCGGCAACGATCCCACGCCGCGCCAATGGCCGGTCGGCGTGCCAAGGCGTTGAATCGCCCCCTCGGCCCCGCTACCTTTTCGTGGCTATGCCCGAAACGCCTCCAGCGGCGCCCCCTCCCCAGCCCAACGGGGACCCGCCGCCCAAGCCCGGGCGTCAGTCCAGCGATGCCGACGAGGAACAACGCCGACTCGGAATCGCCGCTGCCGGAAGCGGGTTGCAGTTCGCCGCCTCGGTGGTGCTCTTCGTGTACCTCGGGCAATGGGCCGATCGCAAGCTCGGCACCGACCCGCTGTTCTTGCTCGTCGGACTCGTCCTTGGAGCTGGCGGGTCGTTCTACTCGTTGTACCGGCGGCTGATGGCCGCCCAGTCTCCACCGAAGCCGCGCGATCCTCCCTCGAAGTAACGCCACCGCCGTACGCCGTTCTCCGTGAAGCCCTTCCTGTCCTACACCGGTCTGTCGGTGGCCATCGTCGCCATCTCGAGCGCGCTGTTCGCGCTCGTGTACGCGTCGTCGGCGGCCCGTACCGGTATTGCGGTCGGGGCGCTCGTGGCGGTGGTGCTGCAGCCGGCAATGTTTGGCGTCGCCCGCCGAATGGCCCGCACGAACTTCCTCGCCGGATGGGGCGTGGGCGCGCTGGCCTGTGCCGTCGCGCTCATTGGCACCGGGCTCGCCCTGCGCGCCGCCGGACTGCCCACCGACGGACCGATGCTCGCCCTGGCGACGTCGCTCTTTCTGACTGAACTCGTCGAACCTTTGCTGCTCCAGCAGACGTGATGCGCCGACTTTTCCTTGCCGCGGCTCTCGCCGTGCTTCCGTTCGCTTCCGTCGCCGCGCAAGAAGCCGCCGGCGGCGATTTCATCACGCATCACATCACCGACAGCTATATGCTGGAGGTGCCGACGCTCACCCCGCCGTTTGCCACGGAAATCTGCCTGGGCAAGCACGTCGGCGAGCACGGCTGCGTGTCGCCGATCGACGACTTCCATATCGACTTCGGCCTCTTCACGCTCAGCGGCAACCTCTGGCCGACCAAGCACACCGTGATGCTGGCGCTCGCCGCCACCATTATGGCGCTCATCCTGGTGCTCGCCGCCCGCGCGGCGCGCCGGCAGACGAGCGAGCACGGCCACAGCAAGGGCTTTGCCGGCGCCATCGAAGCCGTCGTCGTCTATCTGCGCAACGAAGTCATTCTGCCCAACGTCGGTCACCACGGCGAAGCCTTCGTGCCGTATCTCCTGGGCGTGTTCTTCTTCATTCTGGGCGCCAACCTGCTCGGAATGATCCCCTACGCCGCCACCGCCACCGGCAACATCGCGGTCACCGCCACGCTCGCGATTCTCACGTTCCTCGTCATCGAGATCTCGGGCATCGTCGCCAACGGCTTCGGCTACCTGAACACGATCATCTACTGGAACACCGAGCTGTCGCTGCCACTGCGCGTGCCGCTCGCGATCATCGTCAGCCCGATCGAAATGATCGGCAAGCTCACCAAGCCCTTCGCGCTGGCCATTCGTCTCTTCGCGAATATGACCGCCGGCCACATCGTCATTCTGGCGCTGATCGGACTCATCTTCTCGTTCGGCTCCTACGCCATTGCCGGTGCGCCGGTGCTGATGGCGGTGGCGATCAATCTGCTCGAACTGATGGTGGCCTTCCTCCAGGCATTCATCTTCACGATGCTGGCGTCGGTCTTCATTGGGCAGGTGCGCGAAGCGCACCACTAGGACGGTACGACCGTCGCCGACCCCGCGCGGTCGGCGACGGACTGTAGTGGCACCGAGTGGAGCCACGATGCCCGTTGTGCCCCGGGGCACGCTGACGGGTTGCAGATCCTCGGATCTGACGCGCGCTGCAGGTTCAAAATTCTTCTCTGTGGAGTTTTTCCAATGATCTTCCCGCTTCTCCAGGCTGCGGCCGAACTCAAGGCCTCGACGGGTGGTGGTCTCGCCCTGATGGGCGCCGCCATTGGTTCCGGCCTCGCCCTCCTGGGCCTCGGCCTCGGCATCGGCCGCATCGGTGGCCAGGCCGTCGAAGGGATGGCCCGTCAGCCCGAAGCTGCCGGCCGCATCCAGACGGCTGCGCTGATTCTCGCCGCCTTCATCGAAGGCGCCGGTCTCTTCGCGATCGTCGTCGGCTTCCAGATCCAGGGCAAGTTCTGATGTCCTCGGCGTGGCGTTGGCCCGGGCCGACGCCACGCAGTTGGTCCTTCTGTCTTTTCTCCCCGTTGCGGGTTCTTCGAATGCGCTCCCTGACTGTCGCCGCTCTGTCGCTCCTTGCCCCTGCCGTGGCCTCGGCCAGCGAAGGCGGGAACACCAATCTGCTCTCGCCCAACGGCGGGCTGATGGCGTGGACCCTGCTCATCTTCGTGATCTTCCTCGGCGTGCTCTGGAAGTTCGCGCTCCCCGCCTTGCTCGGCGCTGTCGAAGCGCGCGAACAGGCGCTGCGTGATGCCATCGCGTCGGCCAAGGCCGACCGCGAAGCGGCCGCCGCCAAGCTCGCCGAAATCGAAGCGCAGTTGGCCGGTGCCCGCACCGAAGCGCAGTCGCTCATTGCGCAGGGCCGCGCCGCCGCCGACAAGTTCCGCGCCGATCTCATCGAGCAGGCCAAGGCCGAACAGGCCGCGATGCTCGAGCGCGCCAAGCGCGACATCGAGAACGAGAAGACCCTCGCCATTCAGGACCTCCGCCGCGAAGCGGTCGATCTGGCCCTCCTGGGCGCGGGCAAGGTGATCGAGAAGAACCTCGATGACGCCGCCAACCGCGCGCTGGTCGAGTCCTTCCTGAGCACCGTCGGCTCCTCCAACCGGAGCAAGTGATGTTGGAATCCACGACGGTGGCCCGCAACTACGCCGAGGTGCTGCACAGCCTCGCGCAAAAGGCGGGGGACGCCGCAGGCTGGGGCACGCTGATCGAAGCCGTCGCGCAGGCGGTGTCGACCGACGTCACGATGCGCCGCTTCCTCGAATCGCCCAAGATCGCCGGCGAACAGAAGCGCGCCGCGATCCGTCGCGCGTTTGCGTCGCAGCTCCCGGCGCCGTTCGTCAAGTTTCTCGAGATGCTCATCACCAAGCGCCGACAGACGGCCATCGCGCAGATCGCCACCGAGTATCGGGCGATTCTCGATGCCGCTGCGGGCCGCGTGCACGCGTCGGTCACCGTCGCGCGTCCGCTCGATGCCGCCGGCACCGAGTCGCTGGCCGCTGCGCTGTCGAAGGCCTTTGGTGCCACGGTGGTGCCGCACGTGCTCGTCGACGCCGAGCTCATTGGCGGCGTGGTCGTGCGCGTCGGCGACAAGGTGATGGACGGCTCGGTGCGCAAGCGGATGCAGTCGCTGCGCAGCCGAATGCTCGGGACGGCGCGGTGAGCGCTGCTCGCACCACGGTGCTGGCACTGACGGCCGCCCATTGGGCGGCCGTTTGTGCGTTCGCCCAGTCAGTGGCGGCGCCGAAACCGGCACCGACGTACTGGCAGCAGCGCGCCGACTACACCATTGCCGCCACGCTCGACGAATCGCGTCAGGTCCTGAGTGCGCGCGGCACGCTGCACTACGTGAACAACAGCCCCGACACGCTGCGCGAGCTGCGCGTGCATCAGTACCTGAACGCCTTTCGGCCGGGCTCGCGCTGGAGCGCGGTCGACGCGCGCGAAGGCCGTCGGCGCTTCGGGCACTTGGGCGCAGACGATATCGGCTACGAGCGCTTCACCGACGCACCGCGCGTCAACGGCCGCGCGTTGACCCTGCGCTACCCCTTGGCGCCCGACAGCACGGTGGCGGTGATGGCGCTCGACGCTCCGCTCGCGCCCGGGGATTCCATTGACGTGGCCTTGGCCTGGGACGCTCGGCCCAGTACCACGCCGCGGCGCCAAGGCCGCCGCGACCGGCATTGGGACTTGGCGCAGTGGTATCCCAAGGTGGCGGTGTACGACGCCAGTGGATGGCAGGATCGCCCGCTCACGCCAGCCGGCGAGTTCTACGGCGAATTCGGCAGCTTCGACGTGACGCTGGTCGTGCGCGACGATCAAGTCTTGGGCGCCACCGGCGTGCCGGTGGAAGGTGATCCCGGCTGGACCAAGCATCCCAAGAGCACGCCCGCGCCGGTGTTGGCGCGCGAAGCCTATGCGGTGACGAGTGCGGGGCCGGCGGTGCAGGTGCCCGCGGGCTACAAGCGCGTGCGCTGGGTCGCGCGCGACGTGCACCACTTTGCCTGGAGCACGAGCCCCGACTACGTGCACGAAGGCCGCGCGTGGGTGCGCCGCACCAAGCCTGATCGCGCCTTGCCCTTCGTGCCTTTCGACACGGTGGCCATTCACGTCCTGTGGCGCACCGGTGACGAAGCCGAATGGGGGCGCGGCGTGGCCGTCGAGCGCACGGCCAAGGCGCTGGAATGGCTCGAGCAATTGTACGGGGCATATCCGTACCCGCAGGTGACCAACCTGCATCGCTTGGACGGCGGCGGCACCGAATTCCCGATGGTCATTATGGACGGCTCGGCCGACTACGGGCTGATTCTCCACGAGCTCGGGCACATCTACACCTACGGCATTCTCGCCAACAACGAGTGGCGCGACGGCTGGCTCGACGAAGGGCTCACGTCGTTTCAGGAGTCGTGGGCGCAGGACCTGTTGCCGCAGGAACAAGCGGGGCGCCCCGCGCCCGAGTCGCCCACGCACTGGTATCGCGCACTCGCCACGCAGCCGAACCCGCTGCGGCAGCTCGACGCCGAGCAAGTGCGACTGGATCTCTTGGGGCAGGCCGAGCCGCTGTCGACCGAGGCCGCGAACTACCGCGACTTCGGCGTGTACGGGCAAATGATCTACGGCCGCGGCGAACGACTGTACCGCGCACTGCGCGACGTGATGGGCGAAAGCGCCTTCAAGGAGATGTGGCGCGCCTACTATGCGCGCTGGGCCTTCAAGCACGTCACCGAAGCCGCGCTGCGTACCGAAGCCGAGCGGGCCTGCGGTTGTGATTTGGGTTGGTTCTTCAGTCAGTGGATTCGCCGCACCGGGCTCGTGGACTACGCGTTGGGCCGCGTGACGTACGAACCCGTGGCGGGCGGGGTGCGCACGAGCTTCAGTGTGCGCCGCGAAGGTGAGTACGTGCACACGCCGAGCGTTGGCGTGCGGACGTCGTTGGGCTGGCAGTTCGTGCGCGTGCCGGTGGACACGTCGCGCGCGTGGATTCCGCTGTCGATCACCACGCCCGAGCGGCCCATCGAAGTGCGGCTCGATCCTTGGGGCACGAGCGGCGATTGGAATCCGGCGAACGACACCCCTCGGCGCTGGTACGGTCACGCGCCGAGCCGCGCGACGAATCGGGACGTGCTCGACTGGCCGTTCTTGGAGCAATGGACGCCCGACGCGCGGGTGACCGCGTGGAGCGTGCTGCCGTGGTACACCACGCCCGGCGGTGCGAGCGCCGCGGTGCGCGCGCGCTTTCGCACCGGAGAGCTGGCGAATCTGCACGATGTGGGAATGGGCCTCACCGCGCGGGTGCCCGGCACGGCGGCCGATGCACGCGCGGTGCGCGGTACGCGATTCCCGTTCTGGTGGACGTGGCGGAACCCCACGTTCGGGCGACACGGGCGGCCGGTGGTGGGACTGTCGATGGAACTGTGGGACATCGACGGCCTCGCGCGCGCGGCGCTGCGCCAGCGCTGGGACCGCTCGGACTTCGTGTTCGCCAACGGTACGACGCGTGTGTACGAGCTGAGCGCCGACTGGACGGCGCCGAACGGCAGCGCGTGGCTGAGCGACGGTCGCTGGTCGGGTCGGAGTTCGGCTGAGCTGCAGTGGCGGTCGCTGGTTCGGCCGCGCGCGCTGCGGTCGGGCGGCACGACGTGGACGCGCGAACGCCGCGCGGCGCTGGCGTTGGGGTACGCGCAGCGCGGCTACGCGCGTGCCGAGCTCGCGCAGACGCTGCGCGGCGCGACGCGCGGCGAGGCCTGGTATGTGGCGCTGCGCGGCTGGGGCGGGGCGGTGTCGAGCGGTGCGCCGATCGAGCGTCAGTGGCTGGTGTCGTCGGCGAGCGCGGCCGAGACCTTTGCCCAGCATTGGTGGCGCGGCAGCGGTGCGCCGTTGTCGCGGCGGGGCGTGACGTACGTCCCGCTGGGCGGTGCCGGGGTGCGGGGCTACGCGCCAGGTATCAGTTTGGGCACGGCGCTGCTGGCGGTCTCGGGCAACGCGGAAGTGGGTCGCAGATTGGTGACGCTGGATGTGGGTCGCGAGCCGACGCGGGTTTTCGCGGCGCTGTGGACCGACGGGGTGGTGAGCCCGTCGCGCTGGTTCTCGCCTATCGTGGCCGACGCACCGCGGGCACCCAGCCGCCGCGCCTCGGCCGGGCTCGCGCTGGTGGCGCGTGGCGCGCTGCTCGACGAGCCGCTGCGGGTGCGGGTCGATGTGCCGCTATATGTTTCGGATGCGGCGTCGAGCATTGGGCCGTCCAGGTGGACGACGCAATCGACGCGCTTCCGGGTGACGTTCTCCTTTACTGACCTCTGGTGATTCCGTGAAAGTCATCATTCCGCTGGCGGGCAAGGGGACGCGTCTGCGTCCGCACACGCACACCGTGCCCAAGCCGATGCTCAAGGTCGCCGGCAAGCCGGTGATGGACTACGTGCTCGACGACGTGAAGAAGCTGGGCAACGTGAGCGAGGTCATCTACATCACGGGGCACTTGAAGGAGGCCGTCGAGAAGCACGTGACGTCGGCGCACGCGTCGTTGCCCGCGCGCTTCATTGAGCAGAAGGTGCAGGACGGCACGGCGGGCGCGGTGGCGTTGGCGCGCGAGTTCGTCAACGAGCCGGTGCTGATCATCTTCGTCGACACCATCTTCGACGCCGATCTCAACATCATCAACCGCACAGCGGCCGACGGCATCATTTGGACCAAGACCGTCGAGGATTATCAGCGTTTTGGTGTGGTGGTGACCGACGGCGACGAGATGATGACGAAGATCGTCGAGAAGCCCAAGGAGCCCATTTCGAAGCGCGCGAACATCGGGCTGTATTACATCGCCAACTGGCAGTTGTTGTTCGCGGGCATCGATCACACGTTGTCGCGTCCCGCGAACAAGGGCGAGTATTACCTCACCGACGCGTTCCAGTATATGATCGACCACGGCGCGAAGCTGAAGGTCGTGGACGTCGACGGCTGGTACGACGCCGGGCAGGTGGAGACCTTGCTCGAGACCAACCAGACGATGCTCACGAAGGGCCGCGCCCGTCGTCCGGCGTCGCTTGGCGCCGACGTGACCGTGGTGGATCCCGTGTACATCGAAGACGGCGCGGTGCTCACGCGTTGCACGGTGGGGCCGAACGTGTCGATCGGTGCGGGCACGGTGGTCGAAGACGCGACTGTATCACACGCGGTGATCGGCGGGCACTCGGCGATTCGTCGCAGCACGTTGACGATGTCGCTGGTGGGGGATCACGCGGTGGTGGAAGGGGTGCAGGGGCGGGTGTCGGTGGGGGATCACGGGGAAGTGCGGGGCGGCTGAGGTGCGGTGGCGGGGTGCATTCGGCGCACGACGACGTCTGAGCGCGCGTGTCCAATGCATCGCCGTCTTGCTCGGCGCCTTGGCCTGCGTCCCACGCCTCGCCCTGGCGCAAACGTGCGATGCGTTGACCGCGCGGGATGAAGCGTTGGTGCGAGCAGCACTGGAGTCTCGACAATCGACGCTTGGCTTCGGCCCCTTGTCGGTCGATACGAGCGGTGGCGGTGGCGCCGACTGCGGGACCGTGCGTACGCAGGCGCTCGCGCGTCGTTTCGTCGCGGCGGGGATTCTGCAGGTCCATTCCCCTGCAGCTGCCGACACCACGCCTCGGCGGGTGTGGGCATCGCTGCACGGCGTCGAGTGTGCGCCGGAGACGCGGTGCGTCGTGAGGCTCACCGTGTGTCTGCGGACCTGCGGGATGGGTTACGCGGAGCGCTACACGATGGTTGCGTCGGACGGACGGTGGCTTGTTTGGAAGTATGAGGTGAGCGAGTTCTTCACCGTCGATTGATGCGCGCGATTTCGCGCGATTTCGCGCGTGCGGTGCCCCGAATGGCTCGGCGATGACGATGCGCAATCTGACGTAACCTCCGCGTCGGCAAGGAATTGACCACGCGGCGCGCACTGGTCCGACTCGTGCTTAGCGCAGGGTATGCGAATCAACCGCCCACTGTCGCAGTCCCGCGTCGCCGAGTGCATCCTGCTCGCGTCACTCTGCACCCTCGCCGTGGTGCCGGTCTCGTCTGCCGAATCGCAGCGACGACCCACCCGGCTCGAACTACTGGTGTCAGACACTCTCGCGCCGGTCGGCTCACGCGTGGTGGTCACCCTCGCGGATCGTCGTGGCTCGGCGTCGGTCCGGGCGATGCAGGCGGCGTTGCAGTTCGACGCGCGCCGACTCCGATACGAAGGTCAGGAGCTCGACCGGACGATCGCACTCTCGGTGAACGACCGGCAAGCCGAGACGGGGCGATTGGACCTCGCCGCAGCATCGCTTCGGCCAGATGATGCAGCGTTCGCCATTCGCCTCGTCTTCACGGTTCTCGCGGCCAGGTACCACAACGGATTGGACGCCGGTGACGTGAAGGCCGCCAGCTTATTCGACGGGCCGCGCGACGTGGTGCCGATGCGCCTAACCCCGCTCGTCCGTGCCGCGGGAGCGTTGAAGGAAGTGCGTCGGATTGACGGGCGATCCGCCGCGTGGTGGATGGAACCCACAACGACGCCTCGCGGGAGTCCGCCGCCGGACGAGAACGCGTCGGGACGACGCGACCCGAGCGGGCCGAGTTCTCTTGAAGCGAGCGACGGCGGCCCGGTCGAGCTGCCCGATTGGTCGAGCATAAACCCCATCCGTGGGCCGGCATTCGGCCGACTCGTCTACGGCAACGTGACAGGAGATCCGTGGAACGTCATCAACATCACGGACGTCATTCTCATACTCAATGTGGCGAACGGATTGGCGCAGTTCCCTCCCGGCTCGCTGCAAGAGCTGGCCGCGAACGTGTCATTCCGCCTAGGCGACGACACTTCACCGCTCTACGTCGTGGACTCGGGTGCAACACCGCTCCCGGGGGACGTGCGACGCACGTCCGTCGGTCGTTACGTACCGGGCTATCTTCGGATGCCAGGCGTCGCGGGGTCGTGCGTCAGGTCGGGGCTCGACCTGTTCGACATCATTCCCATTGCGCGCTACGCGACGGGGCTGCGCGAGCCCATTATGGTGCCGATCGGGACGCCAATCGTGCAAACTGCGGGCTGTCCGTTTCCGGTGGAGGCGTCGAGCGCCCCGGGAATGCTCATCCTTGCCGACACCACGGCCACGCAGTCAGACGATGCCCAACGCCCATCGGACTGCGCAGCGGTCGCGGGGGTCGCAATGGTCTCCCGCTGCGGGGCGCTGCAAGTCGGCCACGGCCTGCGCGCCATCACGCGATTTGGGCGCCGCATCGCACCGCAACTCGCGTACTCGTCAGCACTGGCGGACGACCGCGTGCAGGTCGCCGTCGCCGCGTATCTGCCGGACGTTAGCGGCACCGATTCCGTGACCGCAGCGCTCTTTATTGGCACCAGCACGACTCCCGTCGCCACGGGGGTGTGGTCTGCCGTTGGCTGGACGCCCAGCAGCGGGCGGAGGCTCGCGTTGTCGTTCGACGGCAGTCCATTCAGCGTGGGATTGCACGCGTATCGCCTCGAGGTCCGTCGGCACGCAGCTGCCACGGCGGTGACGACCGTCGTCAACGGCGAAGTCGTCGTCGCGAGACGGCGGTCCGACAAAGTGCCACGTGGGTGGTGGCTCTCGGGCATGGAGTCCCTCGTCACCGGTGGGGCCGACAGCTCGGTGCTGTGGCTCGCCGGAGACGGCGGATGGATGCAGTTCAGATACGGTGGTTCGACGATCTGGACAACGCGTCGCCTTGAGACCCCTACCACCATTCAGCGGCTCGCCGATGGAACCTGGGAACGGCTCACTCCATCTGGTGGGCGCGTGCGCTTCGATGCGTCAGGGCGGATGACGGCCGTGATTCTCCCGACAGATACGCTCGAGCACGGAATGAGGGTCTTCTGGCCCGCCACGAGTGAGCGAGAGATTCCCGACTCCATTCAGTATCCTCGGCAGGCGCGACTGATCATTTCGTCGACGCCGGGCTCGACCAGCACCACGGTCTTCTCGGTCCGCGCAGCGGCGCGCGCGGCGAACGATACGCTGCAGTTCGGGACGTGGGGTTCACGAATCCGCTCGGCGGAAGGCGACTCGGTCCGGCACACATACGATTCGCAAGGGCGCCTCGTCTCAATGACCGATGGGACGGGCACGGTGCATCGTGCCCATTTCGACGCCGGCGGTGCCGTCGACAGCTTGGTCGCGGAGGGCGCTGCAGGGGCAGCAATTCGTATCGGCGTCGAAGCGGCGGAGACGATCGGTCTGCCGTTCATTGCTCGCGACTCACGACTGGCGACCGTTCGCACCATCATCCGTGGGCCGCGCACTGACGTGGCGGACTCGAGCGTCTTGTACCTCGACCGCTTCGGCGCGGTCGTTCGTGCGGTCGACCCGACGGGAGCGGATGCGCGATTCGAGCGCGACAGCATTTGGGCGGCAACGGTCGGCCGCACCGATCTGCCCGGTGGTGCCGCCGGGCGACTCGTCAACGCGGTTACCTTCGCGTCCACCGGCGTGCCAGCGAGCGTACGGCGGATTCAGCGGAACACGGCGACTGGAGCGGCTGACACCGCGACAACCACGCTGCAATACAACACGCGCTTCCTCACGCAGCTTGACTCGGTGCAATCGCCCGAAGGTGTGTGGTCGCGCATCGAGCGCGATACGACGACGGGCGAGCCGCTGCGGATGCGGGCCGGGCAAGCCGGACGTCAGTATGACTTCACGTACTTCGGTCCCGGTACCTTCGGCGCTGGCTTGCCAGCCACCACGCGCGATCCACTGGGCAACGTGCACCAGTACACGTACGACGCGTTCGGCAACCTGCGTACCGTCCGTTCACCGAGCGGCGTAGTCACGCTTCGCATTGCTGACGCCTTCGGCGACGACTCCATCGTTGCTCAGCCGCATCGCGATACGCTCCGCACTGAAGCCGAACTGCTATCGCAGGGGACGAGAACCGAGTTCGTCCGCGATCCGTCCGGCCGACCCGTGCTCACGCGCGCGTTGGGGCCACCGGTATCAGTAATCTTCGGCGGTGTCACCTTGACCCTGCCCGCCGACACCCTGACCACAACCACGTACTACGATCGAGCCGGGCGCCGGTCCGCCGTGGTGCAGTCCTTCTGGCGGCGGTATCCGATCATCGCCGGCATCGCGGTCCCCGCGCCGCGACAAGAGCGGGACAGCACCTACTGGCGATACGACGCCTTCGGTCGTGTGGTTCGCTCGAACGAGACCTCGGGGGACTCGTTGGTCTACGACCCCGCCGGGAACGTGCGCACGGTAATCACGGAGATCGGCAGCACAACAATGGAGTACGATGCGCTCAACCGACTTGTTCGGCGCATCGAGCCGCGGGTATACAGCGGGCGTGCGTCCTGCCGTGACCTGCTTGCCCCCCACGCCGAGAGCGCGAACGATCCCGCAGTTCAACTGGACCTGCGCTGCACGCCGGGGTTCCAGTTGCCGAGCTGGGGTCCAGCCGAGGGGTTCTGCACAGCGGGTGACACGGCAGTCTTCGCGTACGACGAGGCGGGCCGGATGGTTGCTGCGGACAATCGGTATGCTCGCGTGCGGCGCGCGTATAGCGCTGCGGGGGAGCTCACACACGACTCGTTGCGCGTGCGGCGCTACGGTAGCGCGGATGCCGACCCCTGCGACGATCCTGCGCGGTACTTGGTTGACGGTGAAGCACCGCCCCCTCCGCCGTGCGCGACCTGCCAGCCACCGCCGTTCGTTGTGGGGCCGCCTCCGCCGTTCGCGTCACCGGGTTTTGCGGGGGACTTTGACCCGCCCCACGCGCTCGTGTTCGAATACGATCGCGACAGCCGCCGGCGGTCGCTGACGCTGTCTGGTGCAGCGTGTGCCGGCGCTGGCTTGTGCACGCAGCGCTATGGCTATGCGTTGGGCACGGGGCAACTGCTGTGGGTGACGACCCCGCAGGGGGACACCCTGAACCTCGACGACGACCTGGCCGGTCGACTTACCGCGATTCGCCTCGGCGCGACGCGCGATGTCGAGCGATACCAGCTTGACGCTGACGGTCGCGTCACCGGACTCACCGGCCGCCAGCAGGTGTTCGATGCGGCCGGTCGCCGCCGTAGTGTGCAGGCCCCCGATGGCCAAGTGCGCAGTGTCACCTATGGGCCACTCGGCGCGCTTGCGAGCAGCGGCTCTCCGTTTCTCGACACCGAGTCCCACGTGCCCGACGTGCTGGGCAATCGGCTGGCCACCGCGCGCGTGAGCTGGCCAGCGACGCCGGCGGGCGGGACGTATGGGAGCGAGGTGCGCATCGCGCGCTTTGCCGATGCACGGGAGCTGCGCGCGTTCGATTCGCCGCGCATCTACGAGTACACCGGCGGCCCGGTCGCGGCCGTGCAATCGTCGCGGTATGTCACGGGCGCGCGCCGCCTGCGTTGGCTCGAGAGCGATTATCGCTGGCAGGGAACGACCGGCGGTGTGGGCGGGGCGGGCTCCGCGCCAGCCCCGGTCCTCTTCCGCTCGACCGCGCATCGCTACGACGTCGCCGGTCGCCTGCGCGCGACCGAGACCTTTGAAGGCTTCGGCCCACGGAGCGCGGACACGCCGACCCAAGCGGCCCCGCGCGTGGGCGTCTTCGCCGAGTCGCGCTACGATGCCCTGGGGCGGCAGGTGCGCACCCGCGCACGTCCCGATCCCCTGACGTGCACGAGCACCTGGCGCTGCCTTGAGACCAGCACCGTCACGGTGTGGGATGGCGCGCAGACACTGGCCGAACTCCAGACCCGCGGCACCGAGCAGGTCGCGGTGCAGCTGGTGCACGCGGGCGGGGTGGACGTGCCGCTGGCGATCCAGCGCGCGGGTGGGCGTGTGGAAACGTTGGTGCCGTCGCGCGATTGGCAGGGCGAAGCGTACGGCGGCTGGTGGCGGGCCACGGGGAGTTGGATCGCGCACGCCCCCGGGGCGCCGGGCGCGCCGACGCCGGTGGATTGGCGCAGCAACGGGCTCACGCTCGATGGCGCGCAGGCGGTGCCAGCGCCGACGGGCGCGTGGTGGGGCAGCGTGCTCGGGGGCCGCGCCGAGGCGACGGGGGCGGTGTACCTGCGGGCGCGGCATTATGATCCGGCGACGGGGCGGTTTCTGCAGCCGGATCCGATCGGGCTCGCCGGCGGGGGGAACCGCTACGGCTACGCAGGCGGGGATCCGGTCAACTTTGCGGATCCGTTTGGGTTGTGCGATGAGGCGAAGAAGTGGTGCAGGTTTCTGGAGAACTTCTTGACCGGTCTCTCGGTCGCGTCCGGTAGTGGAGCCGGATACTCTGGCCCCGGCTACAGCACTGGGGCACTCGCTGGATACATCCTTTTGGCCACCGGAGCGCGGGCGCCGTTGCGTGGTAGCGCAGGCATCGCAGCGGAGGACGCGACCTTTAGCGTCGGCGCCAAGGTAGGCCGTCAGATGGGTACTCGAGGGTGGACTCAGGAATCCGTCGCCGAGACGATTGCCCGCCCTTCGCGAACGGCTGCGACACGAGACACGCGATTCTTGTCAGATGGCTCGAGAATGGACGACCCTGCTACCGCGTATATCAATGCCGACAAGAGTTACGTTGTTCGAAACGATCGCACCAAAGACATCGTGCAGGTGTCGAATCGAAACGATCCGAATTGGCGGTCCCCCTTCGAGCCATGAAGAATAGACAAACGTTTGACGCCGTCGTAGCCAGCCATCGTCAGCGGTGCGTGCTCAGCGGAGGTGAGGCATACTACGCTCCTTCGGACGCACGGCATCTCATTGCCGCCGCACTACGCTCAGGCGCGCGACTGGTCGGCATCGAGGCGTTCCGCTGGGATGGTCAGATGGTCTCGCCGATAGAGCACCTCGTCGCTGACTTTTCAGACTCGCCGATCCAAAACGATCCAGCAGGACCGGGAGTGGGGGCGATCGATCCGTATTTTCGCGCTTTGCCGAGTGGTCACGATGTGAGAGTGAGCTTGGTGTTTGAACCGCCTGATTAGCCTTGGTACCGCTCGGTGCGAACAGTGAATCGCTGCCGCCCGTGCCGTGACGCACGACCCGTACTGGAGCGTCGAGCAATGGTCTGGTCGATTTCGCGTTTCGGGCGCGCCTGATGCTCCACCTGCGCCGAGCCGTGCGCCTAAGCGCGGGGAAGACTCGTTCGCCGAGTCGCGCTACGACGCCCTCGGCCGGCAGGTACGCACCCGCGCGCGCCCCGATCCCCTGACGTGTACGAGCACCTGGCGCTGTCTCGAGACCAATACCGTCACGGTGTGGGAGGGCGCGCAGTCACTGGCCGAACTCCAGACCCGCGGCGCCGAGCAGGTCGCGGTGCAGCTCGTGCACGCGGGCGGGGTGGACGTGCCGCTGGCGATCCAGCGCGCGAGCGGACGCGTGGAAACGCTGGTGCCCTCGCGGGATTGGCAGGGCGAGGCGTACGGCGGGTGGTGGCGGGCCACGGGGGGCTGGATCGCGCACGCCCCCGGGGCGCCGGGCGCGCCGACGCCGGTGGATTGGCGCAGCAACGGGCTGACGCTCGACGGCGCGCAGGCGGTGCCAGCGCCCACGGGCGCGTGGTGGGGCAGCGTGCTCGGCGGCCGCGCCGAGGCGACGGGGGCGGTGTACCTGCGGGCGCGGCATTATGATCCGGCGACGGGACGGTTTCTGCAGCCGGATCCGATCGGGCTCGCGGGCGGCGGGAACCGCGACGGCTACGCAGGCGGGGATCCGGTCAACTTTATTGTCGCCCTCGTCGCGCGGCCGACCGCCGCGGCGCCTCGATCCCTTCCGCCTCAAGCCAGCGATACACCGTCGCAGGATGCACGCCGTGATGCGCGGCCAGGCGGCGGACATCGAATCCGTGCTCTGCAAGCTGCGCCGCCAGCGGATGCGGCGATACCGGCGCAGGCTCGGGCGCATCACGTAAGCCCAAGTCAACCTCCTTTATCTCATCTCGCTTCGCGAAGGCGACCGCGCGTTCAATCACCCACCGTAGCTGTCGCACGTTACCCGGCCACGGCTCGTGCTCCAGCCGCTGGCGTGCCGCCGCGCTCAACCGTCGCTGGTAGCCGCTTGCCGCCGCCGCGCGCGCCAGCAGCACGTCGGCAATCGGCCCAATGTCATCACGACGGTCGCGCAGCGGAATCAATGCGAGCTCGACGCCAACCAGCCGGTAGTACAAATCGCGGCGGAACACCCCCTCACGCACCGCATCGGCCAGCGACTCGTTCGACGCCGACACGATGCGACAGCTCGGCTGACGCTCCGGTCCGCCGCCGACGGGGCGATACGGCCGACCATCAAGAATCCGAAGCAGCGCTCCCTGCGTCGCACGGGACGCCGATGCAATCTCGTCGAGGAACAGGGTGCCCCCGCGCGCATCTTCCACGACGCCGTTCGTGCGGTCACTCGCCCCCGTGAACGCGCCGCGCGCGTGCCCGCACAAGATCGACTCCACCAGATCGGTGGGGATCGAGGCCGCGTTGACAGCAACGAAGGCGCCCGTCCGGCGCGATAACGAATGCAATAACTCCGCGACGACTTCCTTGCCGGCGCCGCTCGGACCCGTGATGTGCACAGGAATGGTCAGCGGCGCCGCGTGGACCACGGTCTGTCGAAGTCGCTGCGCGAAGGTGGAGACGCCGACGAACTGCGCGGCGACTGAATCGGCTGCCGCTGTGATCACGTGCGGTCGCATTCGGGTGAAGAATCAGCGTGCAATCGAGCGTATCGCGCCGCGCGTTGGCGTTGCCGTGACGTACGTCACCAACCACGGTGTCGTGGCAATGGTGTGACAACTCCAATAGCGCCACCGTCGCTGCCCTCACCAGTACACCGTCGCCCCCAGCGCCGCGATTGCTGGATCACTGGTCACCACCGTGGCGCCAAGCCCCAGCGCCTGCGACGCAATCAGCCGGTCAAACGGATCGCGATGCTCGTGCGCGGCGAGTCCGGCACGAACCGCTGAGGACGCGTCGACGTCCAGCAGCCGGAAGCCATCGACCTGCACGACATACGAGAAGTCGTCGAGGATGGCCGGCGGCACCACAAGCGTGCCGAGCCGCAAGTGGTCAATGTAGAACGACCCATCCGATTGGTTTACTGGCGACGGCGCGCGGCCGCCCAGCCTGGCGCCCTGTAAACACGTCCAGTCTGGCTCTCGTTTCGACAGCGGCACGGTTCGGGGCGACACTCCCGGGAGGGAGGAGCACCGACGCGGCAGAGACGTCCAAGCCCCACGTGCGGACGGCGTAGGTTCTCGCTTGCCGTCTATATGGGTAGTGTAATATTGTTACCCATATGAAGACAACCATCGATATCGCCGACGCCCTCCTCGATCAGGCCAAGGCGATCGCAGCACGAGAGGGCGTCACCGTGCGTTCGCTGGTCGAGGAAGGGTTGCGTGAGGTGCTCGCCCGCCGCCGAGCGAAGCAGAAGCGGTTTCAGTTGCGTGACGCCAGCTTCAGTGGCCAAGGCCTGCAACCCGGCGTGGACTTGAGCGACTGGTCCCGCGTGAGCGCCGAGATCTACGGCGGACGCGGCGGATGATTGCGGTCGACACCAACGTGTTGGTGCACGCGCATCGCGCCGACTCCGCTTGGCACGATCCGGCCCGTGCTGCCCTCGCCTCGCTGGCGAATGGGGCCGCGCTCTGGGCCATCCCGTGGCCGTGCCTGCACGAGTTCATCGCGGTGGTGACGCACCCAAAGATCTTCTCGCCGCCAACGCCGCTCGCGCGTGCGCTCGAGCAGGTCGAGGCGTGGCTCGAATCGCCAATGCTGACGCTCCTCGGCGAGTCGCCGAGCTACTGGGCCACATTCCGAGCGATGGCAGTGAACGGCAAGATCGCCGGGCCGTTGGTGCACGACGGCCGCGTGGCGGCGATGTGCGCGAATCACGGCGTGGCAGAATTGTGGACCGCGGATCGCGACTTCAGCCGGTTCCCGGGGCTGTTGGTGCGGAATCCGCTGGTTCGGTAGGCGCCGCGTGGTCGCCCACGTCGACACTGGCGCTGGACGCCGGCGCTGGACGCCGGCGCGAGACGGATGCAAGATTCAACCACTGACGCCGAGCTGGCGTCGCGAGACCACCTCTTCGAGATCGCGCCAATGCGTCGACTTGTCCTTCGCGCCGTTGCTGCTGTGTCCGTGATGTTCGCCGCCCCGCTCGCTGCGGAACTCGGCGCGCAGCAGGTGAAGCCGCCCGCCATTTCGCCGGGCGGTGGCCCGCAGCGCTGGAACGTCGTCGACGGCACGCAGAAGCAGACCGTCGCGAGCTACCGCGCCAAGGAAGCCCTGGCCCCCGAGCCGCCGAAGCCGGCCAAGCCCAACGGCGTCGCCCGCGCCAACACGAAGCGCACCCGCACGGTCGTCGAAGACGCCGTGTTCGCCCCGCTCAATCAGCGCAAGAACACCGCGAAGTACCGGTACTACAACCGGTAATCAGCGGCACCGCGGCGGCGGGGTCACCCCGCCGCCGCCACAATCACGCCCAACGCCCGCGCCACCCCGCGCGCCCCGCCACGGTTGTCGTACCACTCATCCACCGTGTGCGCCCCACCGCCGTCGCCGCCGGCGCCAATCGCGACCGCGGGAATTCCCAACGACAACGGCACGTTCGCGTCGGTGCTCGCTGTGGCCGGTACCGGCTCCTTGCCAATCGCGCGCGTGGCCGCGTACGCCGCCTGCACCAATTCGTGCCGAGCATCCAAGGACCCCGCCGGCCGCGCGCCAATCACGTCCACCGTCACCGCAATCCGTCCGCTCCCCGCCACACCGCGTGACGTCTCGGTCTCGGCCGACGCGGCGGCAATGCGGCGCAGCTCGCGGTCCAGTCGGTCGAGCACTGTCTCGGACGTGGAGCGCACATCCACTTCCAACCACGCGTCGCTCGCAATCGCGTTGATCGCCGATCCACCCGCTGCCCGCGCCACCGTCAGGCTCGAACGCGGCGTCGTCGGCACGGGCCAGTCCGCCAGCCGCACCGCACAGCGCGCAGCCGCGTGCACCGCGCTCGGGGCCCCTGAGTCGGCCCAGCTGTGCCCGCCCGGACCCGCGAAGTGAAGTCGATACCGCCGAGCGCCAACCGCGTCGTGCACCACGCGATCATCGCCCGGTCCGTCGACAATTACCGCGCTGTGTGCCTGCGCGCCGAGCACGCCAAACAGATGCCGCGCACCACGCAGGTCCCCGTCGCCCTCCTCACCGGTGGTCGCCGCAAACAGCACCGGCCGCGCCAGCAGTGTGGCGTGCTGTCGCAACGCCGTCGCAATCGCCACCACGGCGGCGAGTCCGCGCGCATTGTCGCCAATGCCCGGGCCCACGTAGCGCGGCCCCTTGGACACCACCACGTGCGGCACGTCGGCTGCAAACACGGTGTCCAGGTGCGCACACACCACCACCGCGGCGCCTTCGCGGGGCCCGAGCCAGCCGAGCACGTTGCCGGCGGCATCGGTGGCCACACGGTAGAGCCCGGCGGCGCGGAACTGCCGCGCCACGAACGCAGCGCGCGGGCCTTCGCTGCCGGTGGGGGCGGGAATCGCGGCCACCGCCAATTGCCGAGCCAGCGTCTGGTCGTCGGCGCGGGTCACCGCCTCACGCGCGCCGGCGCTGGCAGACCACAGCTCGGCGAACGGGCGAGGCGGCATACGAGGGAGGATCGGCAGGGCGGGGGAGGGGCGCAAGCGGGGCGGCGGCGGACCGACGGCCTTACCGCGCCGACCCCAACTGCCGCACGTAGCCCACCAGCCCGTCGACCTCCGCCGACGTCAGCATTCGCCCCCACGGCGCCATCGTGGTGTTCGGCACGCCGTTGGTGATGCGCGCGCGAATCAGCGAATCACAGCGCGCCGTTTGCCACGTTGCGTCAAAGACCACCGTCGCTACCGGTGAGCCGCGGCCGGTCGGGCCGTGGCACGAGGCGCAGTAGGTCTGCCACAGCGCGCGCGGGGCGCGGGGCGTCGCTGGTGCGGCGGTCGTCGCGGCGCTCCCCGAGGCACCGGTGCGAGTCGGGGCCGAGCGATCGCAGGCGGTGAGCAGGGTCAGCATCGCCGCGACGAGCGCCCCGCACCGGCCCACCGGGACTCCGTGGCGCGCCGGAGGCTTCAGCAACACCGCATCGCCGGCGTCGCCTCGTCCCGCCGCCCCACGATCGTCGGCAGCAACTCCGCCCGCGTGTGCGCCACCGCCGGCACAAAGCCCCCCATCGGTCGCGGCACGAACGGCACTTCGGTGCTGGGCTTGGCACCACCGCGCCAGGTGCGCCACCACTCGCGCGCTGACGCCACCAGCAGCACCACCACCGCCGTCAGAAAAAACGCCGTCACACCGGCGTCCAAGCGATCGTTGAACATCATCTGCTGCGCCGCCGCGGCGCTCTTGACCCCTCGCGGCAGTTCGCCGCGGGCGAGAATGTCGCCAAAGCTCCGCGCGTGCGCCAAAAAGCCGAGCCGCGGGTCACTCGAGAAAATCTTCGTGAGCCCCGCCGTCATCGTCACCGTCACCAACCACGAGAGCGGCACCAGCGTGCTCGCCACCCAGCGACGGTGGCCCATCTTCAAGATCACCGTCGTGCCGACACACAACGCCACCGTGGCCAGCAACTGATTCGCAATGCCGAACAACGGCCACAGCGAATTCACGCCGCCCAATGGGTCGGTGACGCCCTGATACAGGAAGTAGCCCCACCCGCTCACGAACAGCGCCGAGGCCAGCACCACCGCCGGCGTGTAGGTCACATCGCCGAACTTGGGCCACAGCGACTTGCCCAGATCCTGCAGCAGAAAGCGCCCCACGCGCGTGCCCGCATCGAGCGTCGTCAGAATGAACAGCGCCTCGAACATAATGGCGAAGTGGTACCACAAGGCCATCGCCGACGGCCCGCCGAGCACCGCCGCGAAGATGTTCGCCATCCCGACGGCCAGAGACGGCGCGCCGCCGGTGCGCGAGAGCAGCGAGGTCTCGCCCACGTTGGCGGTGAGCGCGCGGAACTCGTCGGCGTTGAGCGTAAAGCCCCACTGCTGCACCGCCAGCACTGCACTTTCCACCGTGGTGCCAATGGCCCCCGCCGGCGCGTTGATCGCGAAGTACGTGCCGGGCGTCAGGACGCAGGCGGCAATCAGCGCCATCACCGCGACGCCGCTTTCGAGCAGCATTCCGCCGTAGCCCACGAGCCGCGCATCGGCTTCGTTCTCGAGCAGCTTGGGCGTCGTGCCGCTCGCAATGAGCGAGTGAAAGCCCGAAATCGCGCCGCAGGCAATCGTGATGAACACAAACGGAAACAGCTTCCCCGCGAACACCGGGCCCGAGCCGTCGATGAATCGGGTCAGCGCCGGCATCTGCAGCGGCGGCAGCACCAGCAGAATGCCGGCGGCCAGCGCCACCACCACGCCGATCTTCACGAAGGCGCTCAAGTAGTCGCGCGGTGCCAAGAGCAGCCACACCGGCAGCACGCT
>JANRJP010000053.1:0-2842 GCA_033763905.1 Gemmatimonadaceae bacterium | reverse complement strand
CGACGGTGGTCGCACGTGGAGCAAGCTGCCGTTGCCCGGTGGCGATCGCACGCATATCGCGCGGGTGCGCGTGCATCCGACGAATCCGGACATCGTGTGGCTCGGCAGCTTGGGGCGCGTGTTCAGCCGCAATCCCGAGCGCGGCGTCTTCAAGAGCACCGATGGCGGCAAGACCTGGCGCCACGTGCTGCGTCGTGCGGGGAATGACTCGACCGGCGTGACGGATCTCGTGGTGGATCCCAACGATCCCAACGTGCTCTATGCGGGATTGTGGGAAGCGTGGCGCACGCCGTATCTGCTCAACTCGGGCGGCCCGGGCAGCGGCATCTTCAAGAGCATCGACGGCGGCGAGACCTGGACCGAGATCACGCGTAATCCCGGCCTGCCGAAGGGGATGATCGGCAACATCGGATTGGCGGTGAGTGGCGCCAAGTCGAGCCGCGTATGGGCCATCATCGAAGCCGACGGCGAAGACGGCGGCGTGTATCGCAGCGACGACGCCGGCGCGACGTGGACCAAGCTCAACACCGAGCGCAAGCTGCGGCAGCGCGCGTGGTACTACACGCGCATCTATGCCGATCCCAAGGACACCAATCGCGTCTACGTGCTGAACGTCGGCTTCTTCCGCTCGGATGACGGCGGCAAGACGTTCCCGACGAGCATCAGCGTGCCGCACGGCGACAATCACGATATGTGGATTGCGCCGAACGATCCGAACCGGATGGTCGAAGGCAACGACGGCGGCGCGAACGTGTCGTTCACCGCGGGTCGCGCGTGGACGAATCAGCAGTTCGCGACGGCGCAGATGTACCACGTGTCGGTGACCAACGATTGGCCGTATCACGTCTGTGGTGCGCAGCAGGACAACAGCACCTATTGCGCGCCGAGCCGCGCGCCGGGCGGCATTGCGACGAACCTGTGGTACGACGCGGGCGGTGGCGAGTCGGGCTACGTGACGCCACATCCGACGAAGAACGGCATCTTCTTCGCGGGGTCCTACGGCGGCTTGCTCACGCGCAAGGATCGCGCGACCGGCTTCAGCCGCAACATCACGGTGTGGCCCGACAACCCGATGGGGTATTCATCGGAAGACATCAAGCACCGCTTCCAGTGGACATTCCCGATCGTATTCTCGCCGCACAACGCGAACGTGCTCTACGCCGGTGGCAGCGAGCTGTGGCGGTCCACCGATGAAGGCGCGAGCTGGACGATCGTGAACCCGACGACGTCGCTGGTGCGTGCCGACAAGAAGGCGATGGGCCCGAGCGGCGGGCCGATCACGCGCGACCAGACCGGCGTCGAGACCTACGCGACGATCTTCACGTTCGCCGAGTCGCCGCTGCAGCCCGGCGTGCTGTGGACCGGATCGGACGACGGGGTGGTGAGCGTGTCGCGCGACAATGGCAAGACGTGGACGCGTGTGACGCCGCCCGACCTGCGCGAGGGCGCGGGCAAGGAGTTCGCGCGCATCTCGATCATCGAGCCCTCGCCATTCAACGCCGGGACGGCGTACGTGGCTGCGAACCGGTATCAGCAGGACGACTTCGAACCGTATCTCTACAAGACCACCGATTTCGGTGCGACGTGGACGCGCATCGACGCGGGCATCACGCGCAGCGACTTCACCCGGACGGTCCGGGCGGATCCCGTGCGCGCCGGCCTGCTCTATGCGGGCACGGAACGCGGTGTGTGGATGTCGCTCGACGACGGGGCGCATTGGCAGTCGCTGCGGCTCAACCTGCCGCCTGTGCCGGTGCACGATCTGGTGATCAAGGACGGGGATCTGGTGGCGGGCACGCACGGCCGTTCGTTCTGGATTCTCGACGACCTGACGCCGCTGCGCCAAGTGACGCCGCAGACGGTGGCGGCCAATCACGTGTACGTGCCGCGCGATCCGACGCGGGCAAACTTCGCAGGGGGCTTCAGCGAAGGTCGCTCGGGACCGACCGGGGCTAATCCGCCGCTTGGCGCGGTGTTCCACTACCATCTGAATGCGGCGAACCAGAGCGTGAAGATCGCGTTGCTCGATTCAGCGGGGCGGATGATTCGCGAGTTCGCGAGCGCGAGCGACTCCGTGTTGCGTGCGGATTCCATTGCGCGGGCGCGGGCGGCGGCTGCCGGCGAGTTCGGGCCGCCCCCTGGAGGGGCACGAGCGCCGAATCGGCGCGGTCACAACACGTTCGCGTGGAACTTGCGCTACCCCGATGCCGTGGGCTTCGAGGGGATGATTCTCTGGGCCGCGAGCACCACGGGACCGCTGGCACCGCCGGGCCGGTATCAGTTCCGGTTGATTGCCGGCACCGACACGATCACGCGGCCATTCACGTTGCGGCCGGATCCGCGCAGCACCGCGACGCCCGCCGACTACAAGGCGCAGTTTGCGTTCCTGCAGAAGGTGCGTGACCGCTTTACCGAAGCCAACGAGGCCGTGGTGCGGAGCCGAGTGGTGAAGGGCGAAGTCACGACGCGGGTGAAGGACGTGCTGCCGGCCGATAGCGCGGAATTTGCGGCGATCGGCGCGCGTCTGGCCAAGCGCATCAGCGAGCCCGAGGGCGAGATCTATCAGGTGAAGAATCGCTCGAACCAGGACCCGCTCAACTATCCGATCAAGCTCAACAACAAGATCGGCGCGCTGATGGGGACGGCAGGGCAGGGGGACTACCCGCCGACTCGCCAAGCGGGTGAGGTGTACGGCGAGCTGTCTGGGAAACTGCAGGTGCAGCTCGACGTGATGGAAGCGGCGTTGGCGGAGGAACTGCCGAAGCTCAACGCGTTGCTCAAGAAGAACGGGAAGCCGCCGATCAACGTGCCGCGGCCGGTGCGGGCGCTGTAGTTCAAAAGC
>JANRJP010000133.1:0-47109 GCA_033763905.1 Gemmatimonadaceae bacterium | reverse complement strand
CGCGGTTCGAAATGAAGGCGTTGCGGCTGGCCTGCAGGGCGGAAACGTTCGTATTGATACGCATTTGGTCATTCCTCCATGAATGACACTGGTTCTTGGAGCATCCGTGCTCCGCGGGCGGGCTCTCCGCCCGTCTCACACCACGGTATCGGCGCGGTTCACCGGGACTTTAGCGCGAGCGGAAATTCTGCCCGCATCGCCACGGCACGACACCTGCACCAAGCTTCGGCATGGCTCCCGCCGCTCTCGCCACTGACCCGCGCCGTATTGCGCGCATCAAGGCCGCCCGCGCCGCCTACGACGCCGGCCGCCCCGCCGAAGCAGTCTCGCTCCTCGAGGCACTCCTCCGACACGGCCCTCCAGATATCGAAGCGCTTGCCACTCTCGGCTCGGCGCGCCTTGCGCTGTTCGACGTCGAGGGTGCCATCGCGGCCTATTCGCGCGCCGCCGAGCTCGCCCCCAAGGTGTCGGCGCTCGCCTTGCTGACCGGACACGCCTACAAGCAGGCGCACCGGCCCACCGAAGCCGGCCGATGGTACCAGAAGGCGACCGCCCTCGCACCGCACGATGCCGAGGGCTGGATCGCGCTCGCGTGGAGCATGCGAGAACTTGGCCAGCCGATCGAGGCCATCGCTTGCTGCCATCGCGCGGCGATGCTTGACCCCACCCTGGAGGACGCCCCTTTCATTGAAGGGTGCGCCTACCACGACCTCGGACGGTTCGATGACGCGAGACGTGTGTTCGACCGCTTGGCCGCCGCGAATCCAGACAATGATGCCGTGGCCTGGAACCGCGCGTTGCTGCTGTTTCTGGAGGGGCGATGGCCGGAAGCGTGGGCCGCAGCGGAGCGGCGGCATGAATCGCCCAAGCGGCTCGGGCACTTCCGGGATCTCCCCGGGGTGCCCTGGCGCGGCGAAGCCCTCGACGGCAAAACCATCTTGGTGCAACTCGAACAGGGACTGGGCGATCAGGTGCAGTTTCTGCGCTACTGCCAACCGCTGAAGGCGCGAGGAGCACGGGTCATCTTCGAGGCATCCCCACCGCTCGTGTCGCTGTTGCGGCGCTCGCCCTACCTCGACGAGATCATCACGAAGGGGGCCCCGCGGCCACCGTTCGACTACTCCGCGCACTTGATGAGTCTGCCCTTCCTGCTGAACACGGGTGCCGACCTGCTCGCCGATGCCCTGCCGCCCTTTGCTGAGGTTGGCGAGCCTTCAGCGGCGTTGCGAACGGCGTGCGAGGTACCGGACGCACGCGTCGGGCTCGTGTGGGGGGGCGAACCCAAACATCACAATGACCGCAACCGATCGATCGGCCTGGCAGCGCTGACTCCGCTCCTCGAGATTCCGGGCATTCACTGGTTCTCGCTCCAGAAGGGCGCGCGAGAAGCCGAACTCCGGACGCTGCCGCCCGCGCTGCGGGCCCGTATCTCCGATCTGGCCCCGATGCTCACGGACTTTTCGGAAACCGCACAGGCCGTGCGGCTCCTCGACCTCGTGATCACCGTCGACACGTCCGTGGCGCACATCGCCGGATCACTCGGCGTGCCGACGTGGATTCTGCTGCCCTTCGTTCCGGACTGGCGCTGGATGGCTCATGGCGAGACGACGGGCTGGTACCCATCGGTGCGCCTCTGGCGGCAGCCAGCGCGTGGCGACTGGGCGTCGGTGGTTCACGAGGTCGACACGATGCTCCGTGCCGGACTGGCCGACGCGCAGCAGGCGCGCTGACGGCCCGGCCGCGCGGTGTGTGCGCGCTACGGGCCGAGGTGGATCTCCTGGCGGACGCCGTAGGCACTGTCCTGCAACACGAGTTGCATGCCTCGGCGCGCTCGCAAGTTGAGGACGAGCGGGCCCTGCAGATTCACCGTCGGCATCGGGTCGACGGGCCCGGGCAACGTAATGATTGCGAACACGGCCACGTCGGTCGGCGACGTCGCCTCCAGTTCCTCCAGCGCCCCGTGGCCAAGATCCACGACGTAGTCGGGGAAGAACACGAAAGGATCGGCGATCAAGAAGGTCAGTGATTGTTCGTCGGCGGACTGCAACCAGTAGAGTCCTGATCGACCAGCATCCGCAATGACCCAGGCGCGGCACCCTGGAAAGCCGAAAACCCCGTGCGGAAAATGCATGACAACGTCGTGCTGGCTGTCCAGCTGCCCCAGCAGGGAAGAGATGACGTTCATCGAGGGTTCCGGGGTCGCGAGACGGACGGCGGGCACACTCATCGCAGGTAGTTCGTCAGGTTGAGGTCGAGCACGCGAGTAGCGGCGGCCATCGCGGCTTGGTAGGTGGTTTGCTTCGACACGAGTTCGGTCATCGCCGTCTCGACATCCACATCGCGCAACTCGCTCCGGAACCGCTGGAGTGTCAGGTCCAGCGCGCTCAGGTTGGCCGCCGTCATATCCAGCTGATTCGCGCGCGCCCCCGTCGCCCCAAGTCTCGCCTGCACCGTTTGGAACGAGGTCGTGATGTCTGTGGCGGCACTCGCGATCCCCGCCGCGTCGTTGTTCTGCAATGCATTGCTCAGCGCCCGCAGAGAGGCCAGCGCGCCAGTGCTCGTGTTGCCGAAAATGGTCTCGGCGTCATCCACGACGAGCAATCGCTGGCCGTCTCCGATCTGAATCTCGCCGGCCGCCGTCGTGTCGGCCATGGTAAACGACGGCACCGGGCCATCGATGTAGGTGGCCGGCGCCGAATCCGCTTGCAGCCCACCGAAGAGATATCGGTCGTTGTGTCGCGTGTTCGCCAGTCCGACCGCTTGGCGAAGCAGCTGGTCGACTTCTGCCTTGACCGCGATCCGCGTCTGTGCTGTGGCCGTAGCGCCAGCCTGGGAGATGCTCAGTTCGCGCGCCCGCGTCAGGATATCGGTCATCGAGTTCAGCGCGTTCTCCTGCGCATCGAGCGCCGCACGTGCCTCCTCGACGTTGCGCGTGTATTGCCCAAGCGCACGAATCCGCCCGCTCGCTCCCATGACAGCTGAGGTGTCGGTCGGTGCATCAGATGGCTTATCGATGCGATAGCCGCTCGTGATCTGCCGCGTGGCACGATCCATTCCCTGCTGACTGATCAGCATCGATCGGACGGCGTTCCGCGTGGTAAGGGCGTTCGTGATCCGCATAAGGTGTCGACAAGCAGTGGGCGGGAATTGCGACGTCGACTGAGGGGTTGAGCAAACTCCTTACCAGAACGGCAAGATCAGATGCGGCAGATCATGCCGCTTTCGTTGGCACGGCTCCTGCCTCCTGCACAGGCCGAATGCGATCGCCGTATCCACTCCAGCAGCCGCCCGGCAGGTAATTCCGATGCAGGTCCAGATGCCGCAACACATCGCCCACACCGCGACCGACCGACCGGCGCCAGATGCCCTGATCGACCTTGCCCACGTCTATATGTTGTCGGGCCTGCTCACTGGTTCGACGCGGCTGATCGACCTCGCGATCCAGACTGGCGGGTCGCCGAGTGTCGCCGCAGACTGCCACCGAGCGATCAATGATGCGAAGGCGTGTGACGCCGCGATCGGCTCGGCAGCTATTGCCCACGGGGAGTTCGCCGTTCCCTCCATCGAACGAAATGCCGACGGAAGCCCCAAGTTCATCGTCCCAATTCCGGCAGAAGCTGCCGGCCAGGCTGAGGTTCAGGCAGCGGTAGTGGCCGAGCTCACCGGCGGTGGCATCGACGCCGAGCTTCGGTCCTTCCTCTCCGCAATGCTTGAACCGGGCGACGCGTTCATCGACTGCGATCCTGGCTTCGGCTTCGCGGCGCTGACAGCCGCCACGCGCCATCCTGGGGCCACCTCGATGGTGGCGCGCAGCGCGGACGATGGGCACGCAACCTTTCTCCGACGCGCGTTCGTCGTGAATCGCGTCGCGCGCGGACTCGTCGAGGCGCCGATCGGCCAGACGCCACAGTCGCTCGATGCGCTGATGACCACCGCAAGCGCCTTTCAGCCCTCGCGAGTCATCATCCACGCGGGTCAGGCCGAGGATGTCGCCGCGATGTGGCCCGAAGTGGAGCGTCATTTGCGGAATCCCCGCGTGGCCGCCATCGTGTGGTCGCCGGACGCCCAGCAGTCGATGGAGCTGCAGCAGCACTTCGAGCGGATCGGTGTCACACAGTTCGTGATTGCACACGACGCCAACGGCGCCATCCTCGTACCAGCAGGCCAGCTGCGCGGTGCCTCGATCGTCATCGGGATTCCGGCACACGTCCTCGCCGGGCGGCAGGCCGCGTGACCGCCGCCGCGCACCCCCAGCCGCGGACGACGACATCGATCGTCCCGGCGGAAGTCGCCGTCACGGTCGGCGCAGACTCCGACTTCGGCCGAGCGCTCTCGGGACTCATCACCCGAAAGCAGATCCGGCGCGTCATTGAGACGGGGACCTACTACGGCACCGGCACGACGCGTGCGATTGCGCGGGCGCTCAAGGCGGCGGGGGGCGGCGTGTGCTACACCATCGAGGTGAATCCACAGCACTATGCGATCGCGTTGCAGAACCTGCGACGTGACGACCTGCTCGATGTCGTACGCCCGCTGCTCGGGCTGACCGTGCCACGCAGCGCGCTGCCCGATGCCGCCGCCGTGCGTCGCGCGACGATCGACGACATCCGTGGGACCGACGTCATCGTCGACCACGACGAAGGCGACCGCGTCGAGCGCTATCTCGCCGAGACGCACAACCCGGGCGTACCCGATGACCTGATCGGTCTCGCCATGCAGGCGGTCGACTACGCGCCGGACCTCGTGCTGCTGGACAGTGGCGGCCACATGGGCTTCGTCGAGTTCAGCTACCTCATCTCGCGGCTGCAGTCGCCCACCTACATCGCGCTGGATGACATCCGGCACATCAAGCACCAGAAGAGCTGGGCCACGATCTCGAGCGACCCGCGCTTCCAGATCCTGATCGAATCGAACGAGAAGTTCGGCTTCGGCATCGCGCGCTTTACCCCCGCGCCACTCGCGCCGCGGCGTCTGTTGTGGATCCGCACTGACGCACTCGGCGATGGGGTCTGGGCGTCGGGCATGCTGCCCGCGGTCCGACGCCGCTGGCCGGATGCGTCGCTGACCGTGCTGTGCAACACGCATACGCATCCGCTCCTCGAGACGAATCCCCACATCGACCGCTGTGTCGTGCTGGACAAAGGCCGACTGCAGGAGCCGGGCTACTTCGACGGATTCGCGAAGGCGCTGCACGGCCAATTTGATCTGGTGCTGGTCAGCCACTTCTCGCGCGAAGTGCTGATCGATCTTCTCGCGAAGGCGGTTGGCGCGCCGATCATCGGCTACGACGGGAACGAGAATCTCTATCGTCCGGGTGAGAAGGCGCTCACCGACCGGTTCTACACGAAACTGATCTCACCCCCAGCGACGGCGCGCCACGAAGTCGCTCGGCATCGGCACTTCCTCACCTCGCTTGGCATCGAGCCGGGCGAGCTCGAGCCACAGATCTACGTCACATCGGATGACACCGCCGCCGCCGATGCACTCTTCACCACCCATGGCCTGACGCCGGAGCGCACCGTCGTTCTGGTCGCCGGGGTCGGACGCGAACATCGCGTCTACGAGCGGTACGGCGAAGCCATCGGGGCGATCTGTCGCGCGCACGGCCTGCGCATTGCCGCCGTCGGTACCCCCGGAGACCGCGCGCTGATTGCACGGAATCTCCGCGGGCTCGAGGACATCAGCGTCGACCTCAGCGGCCAGACGACCGTCCGAGCGCTGGCCGCCTTCATTGGCCGCACTCGCCTGGTCGCCGGGGCGGAAACCGGCACGACGAACCTCGCCAGCGCGATGGGCGTCCCGACCGTCACCTTGATGGGCGGCGGTGACTTTGCGCGCTTCTTGCCGGCCTCCCCGACCGATGTCATCGCCTGCCTGCCGCTCGCCTGCTTTGGTTGCGGCTGGAAGTGCCACTTTTCGCGCGAGCACTGCGTGCGGGATGCGATGCCCGACGTACTCGGAGCCGCCGTGGCGGCTGCACTCGCCGATCGGGGAACCAAGCCCCGGGTGTTCGTGCCGAACCCGGCCAGGCAGCGCGCGACCCCCGGTCTGCCCTCGCTCGGTGACGTCCGGCAGTGGCTCTCGGCCGAGGTGGCCGACGTGTACGAGGTGGGACAGGCCTGATGCGCCGTGGACCCTCGGCGGTGCGCGCGGTCGTGCCTCCGCGGTCCGCGCCGCCTCCGCTCACGCGGCACGACGCGGAGACCGCGTTCGATCGGTTGCGGCGCGACGCGGCACAGCTGCGACGCGCTCGGTTCGGCGCCGTCTGTCCGCCAGAGGATGCGGCCGACCGCGTGCGCGCGGGTCTCGCCAGCGCGCGCGTTGTCTCGTTCGATGTGTTCGACACCCTCATCACGCGCGCCTGCGGCGCGCCCTCCGATCTGTTCCTGGTCCTCGGAGAGGAGCCCGCGTTTGCCCCCTTCGACCGGTCGCCGTCGGACTGGCGGAGCCTTCGGCAGCAGGCCGAGCGTGCGGCGCGGGAGCGACGGATGCGGGAACACCGTCAGGCCGAAGTCACGCTCGAGGAGATCTATGGCGCCCTCGCGCAGATGCTCGGTGTCTCGGCGGACGTCGCGAGCGCGCTCGCGCACGGTGAGCGCGCCGTCGAGCAGCGGCTCGTGCGAGCCAATGCGCCCGTTGTGGCGTGGTGGAACGAGGCCCGCGATGCCGGGCTGCGGACGATCGCCGTCAGCGACACCTGGCACTCTGCCGACCAGCTGCATGCGCTGCTCGAACAGGCGGGAATTCGCATCGCTCGAACGGACGTGTTCACGTCGGCGGATGCCCGCACCACGAAGCAGGAAGGTCCGCTCTTCGACGTGGTCGCTCGGAGCATCGGCGTGCCCATGACGGAGTGGTTCCACATCGGCGATCACCCCGTCTCCGACGCCCGAACGCCCGCCGCGAAGGGCGCCCGTGTGCTGCTCCATCCGTTCGTCGGCGCGACCGCGGGCGGGACGAGCCTTGCCGATTCGGTCCGCAGCGGCCTGCTCGCCGCCGCGCGACACGATCGATCCAATACCGCCTTTACGATCGGCTACCGCGCGCTCGGTCCCCTGATGACGGGCTTCGCCGTGTGGATTGCCGATCGAGCACGCCAGGCCCGAGCGGATCGCATCGTCTTCCTGCTCCGCGACGGGTTGCTGTTCGAGCGCGTCTTCCGCGTGATCGCGCCCGAGCATCCGCCGACGCGCTTGCTCGAGGCATCGCGTCGGGCTGCCCTGCTGCCCGCCCTGCTAGCCGATCCGGACTGGGCGCTCGTCGGTCTTCTCGCCGGCGTCGGGCGGCGACCGGTACGCGAGTATCTCGAGCGGCTCGGCGTCCCGACGGCGCCGTTTGCATCGGCGCTGGCGCGTGCCGGTCTCTCGACTCTCGATGCGTTGGTCGACGCCCGCGTGCCGGCTGATCGGGAAGAGGTGTTGAAGCTCTTCTCGGCCGGACCGGCGCTCGACGCACTGCTCGCACGCGCTGCACGCGAGCGGCGGGGACTCGTCGCTGCGCTTCGTCGCGCCGAGATCTTGTCGGACCGATCGCCGTCCCTGCTGGTGGACCTCGGCTGGAACGGGACGATCCAGAAGGCACTGCATCGCGTTGCAGCGGAGGTCATCGGCGCCGCGCCTGCGTGGGATGGTCTGTATCTGGCCACGTGGCCCGGCATCGTCGATGGAGCGCCGCGCGAGATGCGCAGCGCATCGTATCTCGCGCACGCGGGCGAACCTCGGGCGGCCATTCGCGCCATCACGCCGGGGCGCGAACTGCTCGAGATCGTGTGTTCGTCACGCGACGGATCCCTGCTGCACTTCGACGAATCCACCGGACATCCGGTGCTCGCCGCCTACGAGTTCGATGCCGCCCAGGCGGACATCGTCGCAACGATCCAGGATGGCGCGGTCGCCTTCGCCGCCGACTATGCGCGCGTCCACCGCGGTCGCGCGCTGCCAATGGACGTTGGCACGGCCCTGGCCGAGTGGGAGCGCCTCGTGCGGGCGCCAACCGATCGCGAAGCCCGGACTCTGGGCGTGCTCGCCCACAGCGACAACGTCGGCTCAAGCAGTTCCCGCGCGCTCGCGGTGCTGCGCGCGGACCCATCCGATGCGGCCGCACTCCTCGAAGAGTACCAGCAGTCGTATTGGAAGCCCGGTGCGCTCGGGGTCGTATCACCGCAGAGCGCGGCGTTGCGCCAGCTCCTCTGGATGGTCGATCAGGCCGACTGACGGACTGCGCGCGCCTCGGTAAACCACTGCCGGAATGCGTGCGCGGTCGCGCGGAGGTGCCACGCGTTCGCGAAGGCGGCCCGTCCTTCACGTGCTACCGTGGCCCGCACGCGCGGATCGCCGAGCAGCAGGTCGACCGCGGCTTCGAACCGGTGCAACGGCTGACGCACCCCGCCGGTCAGCTCGCCCGCGAGGTCGATCGCCGGGGTCGTCACCCAGGGAAGCCCGGAGGCCATGGCCTCGAGCAGCACGAGCGGCGCACCCTCCGAAAGCGACGGGAACACCAGCACATCACAACCCGCCATGGCGTCGAGCACCTCGCTGCGCGGAATGCCGCCGAGCCACTGTGCGTCAGGCCGCGCAGCGATGGCCGCGTGGAAGCGCGCGCCATACTCCGCGGTGCCGGGGTAGATGTCACCGATGAACACCAGCCGCCGTCCCGCGCGCGCCGGCAGCGCCTGGAGCAGTTCGACCTGTTGCTTGAGGGGTACCACCAGACCGACACAGAGGACGAGTTGCTCGCTCGCGGAAGCGCCGATCCGCCGCCGGAACGCGAGGCCGTCGGCCGGTGGAGGGATGGGGATCCCTGTCCGGATCACGCGATGGGGGACCTGCCACGAGCGTAGCAACGCAGTCGATTGCGCCGACTCGAAGAACGTCGCAATGCCATCGAAGCGGGACAACATCTCGACGAGGGGGCCGCGCACCGCCGGATGCGCGGCGGCGAACGCCACGTCCTCATTGTTCGCGTTGAGGTAGATCGTCCGTCGGAAGCGAGCACGCACGCGGCTCAGTGCGTCCGTCAATCCGTTGCGAAGATCGGAGAGCAAGAGCACGTCATCGGCACCCCAGTCATGCAGCGTACGCATCGCGCCCGACCACTGCGAGATCGGGATGACGTCGCCCAGCATCCCGGGTCGCTCCGGCGTCGACCGGTCTGCAACGTCCAAGTATACCAGCCGAACGTCCATCCCCACGGCGGCAAACTCTCGGGCGAGGTTCGCCGCGAGGACTTCCGTCCCACCACGGTCGAACCACCATTGCGAGACGACAGCCAGCTTGTGCATCGGAATTGGGGGGCGAGAGCAGACACGTCACACGGCAACCACTGCCGGACTCGCGTCCTGTCGGTGCAATCACTATGCCGACGCGGCAGTGCTGCCGCCTCCCCTAGGCGCCGGAACGAACGAGGCGCACCGAGCGATACCAGGACGTAGCGTCACCGGCGACGCCCCAGCGCCAATCCGCGCATCGCGGCAGAATCAGCGACGTGGTCACGCCCAGCGCGCCGGCGAGATGCGCGACCGCCGTGTCCACGGCAATGAGATGATCGAGTTCCGTCAGGATGCTCGCGGTGTCTGCCAGGTCATGGACCACGCCGCCCAGATCCACCAGCGGTGCGGTCGGCGAGGTATCGGCGGAGAGATCAGCACGACGGGGGCCGACCTGCAGGCTGATCCACGTCCCGGGCGTGGTTGCCCGCAGGGGGTCGAAGAAGGAGAGCGGACGAGATCGGAGGTGGTCGAAGGGATGCGTCGGCTCACCGGCCCATACGATCCCGATCCACGGACGCGGGCGATTCTGCAGCATCGCGCGCGCGACAGCAGGCATTGGCCCCGGCGCCGACAAGTACCGCGCCGCGGGCGTGGCCTCGGGTATCGCGTGCAGTCGCTGTGGTAGCGACAGCATGGGGACCACGAGGTCGGCACGAACGGGCGTGCCGGTCTCGACCACCTCGACGCCTGCAACCTGGCCCGCCAGCAGGCGTCGCAGTGGTGCCGGGACTTGCAGCGTGACCGGTGACCCACGCTCCACGAGTTGCGGCAGCCATCGCGCAGCCATCAATGTGTCGCCCAGCCCTTGCTCGTGCCGGACGAGCAGGTGACGGCCGGCGAGAGGCGTGCCGTCCCACACCGGGAGCGCGGGCCATTGGCGGCGCCAATCGAGGTACGGCGCAATCGACCACCGCCATTCGTACTCCGTCCAGGCGGTAGACCACCGTTGCAGCTTGAGCAGCACGAGACTGCGGTTGTAGCGAAGCGTCGGTTGCTCGGGCGCCTCCCGGAGCAGCGCATCGTAGATCGCCAGCGCCTCATCGAGCCGGTCGGCGCGCTCGAGGGCTCGGGCCAGCGTGGCACGCGACTCGATACCGTTTGGGTCGCAGGCCACCGCCCGCTGCGCCGCATCGATCGCGACCGCATCGTCTGCGAGCATGACGCACGCGTGCGCCAGTTGCATCCAACCATCCGCACGAGTGCGATCGACCGCGATGCTCTCGCGCGCGAGCGACGCCGACTGCGCGTACTGGCGGAGACTCCGCGCCGCGACGGAGCGGTTGACAAGCAGCGCGTAGTCGGTCGGTGTCTGCCGTTGGGCGAACGTCCACGCCGCGTACGCTGACGACCAGTCACCGTTCCGCGCATACTCCGCACCCGCTCGCCGGGCCTCAGCGGCCGCCGTGGAGGCGATCGGCGCAGCGCCTTGTGCGCGGGCCCGGACGGCGCCATCGAGCGCCTCGCCGACCTGCGCCAAGGTGTCGCCCCACGTGCCGCCCTGCGGCACTCGGAAGCACCGCACGGCATCGTACCACCGTGTACTGTGGCCCACCGGATGCCATCGCCAATCGAGGCCGATACGCGGGAGCAGCAGCCAGGTGGGACACCCGAGGCTGGCTGCGCAATGGGCCACGGCGCTATCGACGGTGAGGACCAGGTCAAGCGATCCGAGCACAGACGCCGTATCGGAAAAGTCGCGCGCCGTCGCGATGGCATCCTCCACGTGGAGGTCCGTCAGGCCGTGCGCCTCCGCCAGCGCGCGGAGCGAAGGGCTCGCGTCGCGCTGGAGGCTGACCCACGTGACATCCGCGCGTGTCAGCAACGGCACGAGTGTCTCAACCGGTATCGATCGATGGCGATCGTTGATGTGCGTCGGACTGCCAGCCCACGCGATGCCAACCCGAAGGCGCGGGGTGTCGATCGTGGCCCGTGGCACGACCGGTATCGCGGCGCCGTAGACCGCATCGTCGGTGTGGAGCCCGAGGACGTGCGGGAGCGACCAGAGCGGGATCTGGGCCTGATGCGACGGCATCGGCGCGCCGAGCGAGACCACCTGATCAACCGACGCAACGCTCGAAAGATGCCGCACCAAGGGTGGGGGCGCGGCGAACACCAGGCGTCCGACGCGAGCACGTGCGACCGGCAGCCAGCGGGCGCCTTGCATCGTGTCACCCAAGCCCTGCTCCGCCCACACGAGGACGGTGCCGGGGGTGGGCGAACCATCCCATCGCGGCGCCTGCGACGGACGCAGCTGCTGTTGGAGCAGTGGCGACTTCCATCGCCATTCGTACTCGCGCCATCCCTCGGCCCAGCGACGTTGCGCCAGCAGGGCGATCGCGAGATTGAAGTGTCCCCCGTCGTACGCCGGATCCAACGCGACTGCTCGACGCGCGGCCGTTTCTGCTTCGGCAGTGTCGCCCGCGAAGTACGCCGCCGCCGACAGGCTGGACCACGCTTCGACGTGTTCCGGGGCCAGCGCGACGCACCCCCGGTAGTGTTCCGCCGCCTCGTGCGGGCGCCCAGCGACTTGCAGCGCGCGTCCCGCGGCGTACCACGCATCCGGCGCGTCCGGCTCGCGAGCGAGCACGATCTTGAGTTCGGCGACCGCGTCTTCCGCTCGTCCGGCGGCGACCAAGGCATTGCCGAGATTCAGCCGGATTGACGGGATGTCGTCCCCATGCTGCGCGACGACTTCCTGGAGTATGTGCAGCGCCTCCTCAACCTGGCCGGCTTCAAGGAGGAGGACACTAAGTGCGTTTGAGTACCTTATATGGCTTGTTGTTGTCTTTATGATGTCTCGTAATATGCTGATTCCACGCTCCGTTTCGCCTTTTCGGGCGAGGGAAAGTGCGAACTCGAATTCGCGCTCTGTATTCACCGGGCGTACGGTCAGCGACATGCCACTCCGATTCGCAAACACCGCGCCACCCCCGGCAACACCCGGATCGGGCAGGATCTTCCGCACCACCCTTCCGTTTACTTCAAACCGGCAGAATCGTCTGGAAAGGCATAGTTTGCCCAAGTTCTCTCAGCGCGGCAGCCGCCCCGAATGGCGAACATCCTATATGTAGACGACGAGCCGTCCGTCGGCCTCATTCTCGAGGACACCCTCGAGCGCGCCGGACATTCGACCGTTGGCGCTCGCAACGTCCCGGAAGCGCTGCAGGTCCTCGCCCGCGGCGGGGTGGACCTCATCATTTCGGACTATCGGATGCCGGGGCTCACCGGCCTCGAGTTTCTCGCACTGCTGCAGCGCGAGGGCTACGACATCCCGATGATCATGCTCACCGGCTACGCGTCGATCGAGCACGCGGTGGCGAGCATCAAGGCTGGTGCGGTGGACTACATCACCAAGCCCGTGCGCCCGCAGCAGCTGGAGCTCGCCGTCGATCAGGCGCTCGAGCTCGTTCGGCTCCGCCGCGAGAACGAAGCCCTGCGGCGCGAAGTGATGGAGTTCCGCAATGAGCGTCAGATCATTGGCGACTCCTTGCCAATCCGTCGCATTCTGCAGACGGTAGCGATGGCGGCGCCGACGCGCGCCACCGTGCTGCTCCAAGGAGAGTCCGGCACCGGCAAGGAGCTCTTCGCGCGCGCCATCCACGACGCGTCGGACCGTCGCGACAAGCCGTTCGTGAAGCTCAACTGCGCCGCCATTCCCGACGGCCTGATCGAGTCGCATCTCTTCGGGCACGAAAAAGGCGCGTTCTCGGGCGCGGTCAAGCGCGTCGAAGGCGCCTTCGAACGCGCCCATCGCGGCACGCTGCTGCTCGACGAAATCTCCGAAATGCGTGTCGATCTACAGTCGAAGCTGCTGCGCGTACTGCAGGAGCAGGAATTCGAACGCGTCGGCGGCACGAGCCCGATCAAGGTCGACGTCCGCATCGTCGCGACGACAAATCGCAACCTCGCAGCCGAATCGGTTGCCGGCACCTTCCGGCAGGATCTCTACTACCGGCTCGCGGTGATCCCGATTCTGGTGCCACCACTTCGCGATCGCCCCGAGGACATTCCGCTCCTCGCGTACCGGTTCGCGATGCGCACCGCGCAGGAGAACGGCAAGGACATCAAGGGCATCTCGCCAGAGGCGATGGCCCTGTTGCAGCGTGCTTCGTGGCCGGGCAACGTCCGCGAGTTGCAGCACGCCGTCGAACGCGCCGTGATCCTCGCCGACCAGCCGGTGCTGCAGGCCTTCCACTTCGACGCGGCGCGGTTCGGCCTGGCGGTGGATCAGGATCCCGAACAGCAGATTGTGCGCGCCTCGTTCGGCTCCGGCGCGACGATCCCGGCCGAAGTCGCGGCGCGTCGGACGACGCCGGCACCGGTGCCTCCGGTGGTATCGCCCCCGATTGCCGTGCCGGCGGTGCCGGCGCTGGCGCCGGCCGTCGCGCCGCTGCCACCGGCCGCCGCACCCCAGCCGGCGCCAGCGCCGATGCCAGTCTATCCGCCTCCGGTCGCGGCCTCGGCCTATCCGCCGATGGCGCCCCCCGCGCGCTCCGAAAGCGGGGGCTTCGACGCGATTCCGGCGCCGACCGCGTCGCCGGTGGCTCCAGCGCCTCCGTTGACGTCCGCCGAGCCCTCGTCGCCAACGGTGCCTACGAGCGGCGCCGACGAGGGGATCGTGCTCGAAAGCTTCAGCCTCAAGGAAATGCGCGCGAAAATGATCGAGCGCGCCTTGGAGCAGACCGGCGGCAACCGCACCAAAGCGGCGGAGCTTCTGCAGATTTCCGTCCGCACTCTCCGGAACTATTTGAACGGCACCGGCCGCGACGACGACGACGACGAGTAGGCAAGAAATGCCACTTTAGTCCACGGGCCCCGAGCCTCCCCACGAACGGCAGGAATTGCCGCTCTGGATGTTCGGGGCCAAGTCGTTCTACCGCAACGACATACAAGTTCGATCCCTGCTGGCACGATGAGTGCTTTGACGGACAGCGTCTCCCACCGCTTCCGCCAATGCCCTTCGGCTTCATCGATCGAGTTTCGTCCGCCACCGGCCTGAAAGACGGGCTGGATGTCAGCACGCAGCGCTCGCGAATGATTGCCGACCGCGTCGCGCAGGCCTCGCTGCAGCGCCCCGATTCCTTCGCCTTGCCGAAGGCGGGCGCCACGCCGGGCTCGCCGGAAGTGGGCGGCGTGGATCTGGAAGCCGAGATGGTCTCGCTCGCCGACGAGCAGATCCGCTACGAAACCACGGCGAAGCTGCTCGAGAAGACGTACTCGCGGCTGCGCTCCATCATCAAGGACTGATCGCGATGCGCATCGGATTCCCCAAGCTCTTGCCGGCGGTCGGTGATCAACCGCTCGTCAAGCCGATGTTCCGCACGCTCGGCATTGCCGCGAGCGGTCTCTCGGCGCAGCGCGCACGGCTCGAAGTCACGGCGCAGAACCTGGCCAACGCCGAAGTCACACGCGGCGCCGACGGCAAGCCCTACACGCGGCAAGTGGTGACGATGCAGTCCACGCCGCTCGAACAGCGGTCGCCCGGCGCGGGCTTTCTGCCGCTGCCGCCGGTGATGACGCAGCCGGGCGAGATCGCGCCGGTCGCGTCGACCCCGCGATTCTCGCTGTCGCCGAGACATCCCGTCGAAGCCGCCAACGGCGTCACCGTCACCGGTGTAGTCGACGACACGTCGATGGGACCGCTCGTCTACGACCCGGGACATCCTGACGCCGATGCAAATGGCTACGTCCGCTATCCGAACGTGAAGATCACCGACGAGATCGTGGACATGATGGACGCCAAGCGCATCTACGAAGCCAACGCGACCGTCTTCCAGAGCGCCAAGGCGATGCTCCGGAAGGCGCTCGATATCTGAGCCGGCACTCTCCTATGGCCATTTCGCCTCTCACGCCGAACCCGACGCTGCCGCTGCGCACGCCGTCGAACGTCACGTCGCCCACGGTGGATCGTGGCGCCGATGTGCGGACGCCGGCCGCCACCCCGTCACGCATCGATCGCGCACCGACGATGCGGCCCGCGGCTCCACCGGCCCCGGCCAGCAGTCGCGCGCTCGGCGCCGAGCCGCCGGCTGGCGTCGACCCGCAGCTCTGGAGCGTGCTGACGACCGACGAGCGCGCGCACTTCGCGAAGCTCGCGCAGATGGGACCGCTGACCTACGGCCGCAACGTGTCGGCGTTCAGTGCGTCGACGCCCACACCGCCGGCCGCGCGCGGCGCCCGCCTCGACGTCCGGATCTGAGCGATGACCGCGCCGATCAACGGAGTTGATCTGCTCGCCCGCGCGCGCGCGCTGCAGGAGGTGCAGGGGGCCAGCGAAGGGAAGGCGATCAGCGTGCCGGTCTTGCGTGAGCCGCAGGGCGCCTCGTTCGGCGACACGCTCACGCAGGCGCTCAATCAGGTCAGCGACGCCGGACAGACTTCGCGGGACTACGTGCAGGCCTTTCTGCGCGGCGAGCCCGTCGAGTTGCACCAAGTGATGGCCGCCTCGGAAGAAGCCGGCATTGCGATCGACCTGCTGATCCAGGTCCGCAACAAGTTCCTCGAGGCGTACAAGACCGTGATGAACATGTCCACCTGAACGTCCGACAATGCCCCCCGCTCTCTCGTCGTTGCTCGAACGTGTCGGTGGTCCGCGCCGCGCCCTCATTGGCGCGATCGGCCTCGGCTCGGCCATTCTCGTCCTGCTCCTCGCCAACTGGGCGGCCAAGCCGAACCAGGTGCCGGCGTTCGCCAATCTGCCGATCGAGCAGGCGGCCAAGATCGACGACGAGCTCACCAAGGCCGGCATTCCCCATACGCTGGCCAATGGCGGCACCGAGATTCGGCTCGCCGAAACCGATGTCGCGCGGGCGCGCGTCGCGCTGGCGAAGTCGGGCAACATCGGCCCCGACCGCAAGGGATTGGAGTTGTTCGACTCGCAGCAGTGGGGGATGACCGACATCCAGCAGCGCATTCAGTACCGTCGTGCGCTGCAGGGGGAACTCGAGCGCACCGTTCTCGAGATGCGCGGTGTCGCCTCGGCCAAGGTGAGCCTCGCGCTCAACGAGACCAGCACCTTCCGGCGCACCTCCGATACGCCGCCGTCAGCCAGCGTCGTGGTGGCGCTCGCGAGCGGCTCGCCTCCGTCGGCCGAAATGGTGCAGGGCATCCAGCGCCTGGTGTCCTCGAGCGTCAGCGGCGTCGCGGTCGACCGCGTCGCCGTGCTGGACGAACGGGGTTCGGCGCTTTCGCAGCCGGACGACGCGTCATCCGGCGGCGCCGGCTTGTCGTCAAAGCAGCTGACGCTCCGGCGTGAAGTCGAGAACTATCTGCAGCAGAAGGCGCAGGCGATGCTCGATCAGGCGGTCGGTCCGAGCAACGCGCGCCTCACCGTGTCGGCCGACATCAACTTCGACAAGGTGCAGCGCACGTCGCAGACGGTGGATCCGGAGCGGCAGGCGCTGAGCACCGAGCAGAAGGCCGAGATCGTGCCTGGCGCGGAAGGGGGGGCGGGCTCGACCAACTCGGCGATCGCCTACGAAAACTCGAAGACGGTGGAGACCTTTGAAGGCGCCATCGGCAACGTGAAGCGGCTGTCGGTCAGCGTGCTGGTCAATCACAAGCTCGCGGCGCCGGATTCGGCGGCGCGTGCGGCCGGCGCGCCGGCCGCGACCGACAGCGCCGCCAAGGATTCCAGCGCGACGGCAACGCCGGCGCTGGTCCCGGTACCACGGACCGCCGAAGAGCTGGCCAGCCTCGAAGCGTTGGTGCGGACGGCCGTGGGCACCGACTCCGCTCGCGGCGACGTCGTGCAGATCGTCAACTTGCCGTTCGAACCTGCCGACAAGCTGGCGCCGCCCGCCGAACCGACGCTGGTCGAGACCATCACGAAGTACCAGCAACCGGCGATGACCGGACTCGGCTTGCTGATGGTCGGTGTGATCGGCCTGATGACGCTGCGCGCACTCAAGCCGCCCGCGCCGGCGCCCATCGCACCGCCGGCGACCGCCATTGCGGCGGGGGCCGCCATTCCGTTGCCGCTGCCCGGCGCTCCGGCCGGCGGTGCGACTGCGCTCGATGCCGCCGCCGCGGGCGGGGGCGGCGCCGTGCTGGTCAAGAAGGCCGCGCCGACGTTCCAGGTCGAAGTCGGCAACACGGTACTGCGCGATCAGACCATTCAGGTCATCGAGCAGAGCCCCGATGACGCTGCGCGGTTGTTCCGCATCTGGCTGCGAGACGCGTAACGATGGGCGCAACGGCAATCCAGAAGTACTCTCCCCCGGAAGGCGAACGCCTGACCGGGCGGCAGAAAGTCGCGATTCTCTGTATGGTGCTCGGCACCGAGCTCGCCGCGACGGTCACGTCCAAGCTCACGCCGGAAGAAGGCGAGTTGATCTCGCTCGAGATCGCGCGAATGGATGCGGTCGACGGCGCCGTGATCGAGCAGACCCTGCAGGAGTGGCTGCAGCTCGCGTTCGCGATGGACAAGTACTCCGCCGGCGGTATGGACTACGCCCGCGAAGTGCTCGAGAAGGCGTACGGCTCCGGCAAGGCCAAGGAGATTCTGCGTCGCATCCAGGAGCAGCTCGCCGACAAAGCGGGCTTGACGCGCCTGCGCAAGGCCGACCCGCAGCAGCTCGGCACGATGTTCCGCAACGAGCATCCGCAGACGACCGCGCTGATTCTGGCACACCTCGATACCTCGCAGACCGCCGCCGTCCTCAAGGAACTCGGCGCGCAGACGGCGAGCGAAGTCGTCTACCGGATGGCCAAGATGGAGAAGGTCTCGCCCGATATGCTGCAGCTGATCGAGCGCAGCTTGGGTAACGAGGCGGACTTCAACTTCTCGCAAGGAATGTCGCTCGCCGGTGGTCCGGCAGCGGTGGCGCAAGTCCTCAACCTGCTCGCGGGATCCTACGAAAAGGAACTGCTCGACGGCGTCAGCCAGAAGGATCAGGCGCTGTCCGAGCAGATCAAGAATCTGATGTTCGTCTTCGAAGATCTCTCCGGGCTCGATCCGGCCGGACTGCAGCGCGTGCTGCGCGAAGTGGACACCAAGCAGTTGGCGATGGCGCTCAAGGCCGCGAGCGAAGAGCTCAAGGGCAAGATCCTCAAGGGGATGTCGCAGCGCGCGCAGGGCGCCCTCAAGGAAGAGATGGATATGATGGGCCCGGTGCGCATGAGCGATGTCGAAGCGGCGCAGACGGCGATCGTCGCGCAGGTCCGCGCGCTCGAAGAAGCCGGCGAAATCGTGCTCGGTGGAGGCGCGGATGACCTGGTCGTCAAGTAAGCCCGGCGTCATCCGCACGTCGCCCGCGGACCGCTGGGCCCCGGAGGACTTTGCCGAGCGCATCGTCCCCGAGCCGATCGACGTTCCCGCCGCGGACGAGCCGCCGCCCGAGATCGCAGCGGCCGCGGCGGCGGCCGCCGCACACGAGGCCGCGTTGCAGGACGCCTACGCGCAAGGCTACGAAGACGGTCGGCTCGAGGGTGAGCGCGGGGAACAGGCGCGCCTTCGCTCCGCCGTGCAGGCCGCGCAGGAAGCGCTCGACGCGATTCGCGACGGCGAGGAACGCTGGACCGGCACCATCGAAGAGAACGTGTGCGCGCTCGCGACTGCGATCGCCCGACAGTTGATCGGCCGCGAAGTCGCCGCCGACCGCAAAGCGGTGGCGGCGCTCGTGCGTCGCGCGCTCGACGAGTTCCCAGTCGAGCGTCAGCTCCGCATTCGTGTCCATCCTCAGGACCTGGCCTTGCTGCAAAGCAGTGGCGCTGACGAGGACACGGCCGACCGGCTTGCTGCCGGTCGCGAAGTCCGCTGGGTGGGTGATGTCGGCATCGGACGCGCGGGCTGCATCGTCGAAGGACGGGAGCGCATCATCGATGGGCGCGTCGATGCCGCCCTCGAACGCGTGTACCGTCGACTGACGTACACCGATGTCTAGCGCCCTCGAACGGCGCATCGCGGACGTCCCGCGCTTCACCAGCTACGGTCGCGTCACGCGCGTCACCGGCTTGGTGATCGAAGCGGCGGGCCTCGAAGTCGGCCTCGGCGATCTCTGCCGCATCACCTCGCAGGACGGACAGTTCTCGGTGCTCGGTGAAGTCGTCGGCTTCCACGAGCGCGGCGTGCTGCTGATGCCGCTCGGTGAACTTGACGGCCTGCATCCGGGCTCGAGCGTGCAGCCGCTCGGTCGGTCGTTCACCGTGGACGTCGGCGACGGCCTGCTCGGTCGCGTGCTCAACGGCTTGGGTCAACCGATCGACAACGGGCCGCGCTTGACGAACGTCGAGCGCGTGCCGCTGTCGGCCCAGCCGCCGAGCCCACTGACGCGCGCCGTCATCGACGAACCCCTCGAAACCGGCGTTCGCGCGATCGATGGCGTGCTCACGATCGGCCGCGGACAGCGCATTGGCATCTTCGCCGGCACGGGTGTAGGCAAAAGCACGCTGCTCGGGATGATCGCGCGCAACGCCAAGGCGGACGTCAACGTGATCGCCCTGCTCGGTGAACGCGGACGGGAAGTCCGCGACTTCCTCGAGAACGCGCTCGGCCCCGAAGGACTCGCGCGGTCCGTCGTCGTCGTTGCCACCAGTGATCAGGCCGCGCTCGTCCGCTCGCGCGGCGCGCTCGTGGCGACCGCCATCGCCGAATACTTCCGCGACCAAGGCAAGCAGGTGATGCTGATGCTCGATTCGGTCAGCCGCGTCGCATACGCGTGGCGCGAAATCGGCCTTGCCGTCGGCGAACCGCCGACCACCAAGGGATATCCCCCCTCGGTGTTCGCGAATCTGCCGCGGTTGCTCGAGCGCGCCGGCAACGGCAAGACGGGCGGCATTACCGGCATCTATACGGTGCTCGTCGACGGCGATGACTTCAACGAACCCGTCGCCGACGCCACCCGAGGCATTCTCGACGGCCACATCGTGCTCACGCGCAAATTGGCGTCGAACGGACACTATCCGGCAATCGATGTGCTCGACTCGAAGAGCCGAGTCCGGGACCACCTGATCTCCGAGCAGCACCGCGCGGCCGCCAATGCACTCACCAGTCTCGAAGCCGCGTATCGCGAGAAGGAAGATCTGATTCTCGTTGGCGCCTACCAGCGAGGCACCGATCCGCACGTCGATGCGGCACTGGCGCTGCGCGAGCCGATGCTCGGCTTCCTGCAACAGCGTGCCGACGCACCGTCACCCTACGAAGAGACGGTCGCCGCGCTCGGCGCCATTGCGCGCAACGCCCAGCCGCGCCGCTGATGGCGTCGCCGCGACGCTTTCGCCTCGAGCGCTTGCTCGAACTGAAGGCCAAGAAGGAACAAGCGCTCGCGATTCAGCTCGGAAGCGCCGAAGCGGCGGCCCGCGCCGCCAAGGCCGAGCAGGACGCGCTGGCCGCGATGCGGGAGTCCGGCGCCGAAGATCTGAGCGCCGAAGGATCACGACGGGTCGGTGACTTGCGTCCGCTGGCGGAACTGCTCGATCGCCTGGACGATCGACTCGACGCGCAGCTCGCCCACGTCCGACACGCCGAGAAGACCGTCGACGATGCCCAGCGCTTGCTCGCCGTCGCGCACCAGGAGCGACGCGTCCTCGACCGGCTGCGTGAGAAGCACGCCGAGCGTGTGCGAACCACTGACGCCCAGACCGACCAGAAGACAATGGATGATGTGGCCGTGGCCCGCTTCCTGCGCTCTCGTCCCTCCGAGCTATGATGACCCGGCTGATTCTTCCCTTCTTGGTGGCGTTCCTGGTGGCCTCGGCCGCAGGATCGGCCCTCGTGCTCGTGCGGGCGCGCGATGCGCACGCCGAAGCCCTCACTCGCTTTGCAGCACTGAAGGCCAAGGCCGACAGTGCGAAGGCGAAACCCGATTCCACACACGCGGCGGCCGATCACGGCGCGCCGGGCGCGGCCGACGCGGCGCTCGTAGCGACCAGCGACACGGCGCACGCGGCAACTCCTGCCGCTGACCACGCACCGGAGCCGGCGGCACCGACCCCGCTAACGATCGCTCCGCCCGCCAAGGGTGGCGCAACGACGGCACCAACGACGCCGCCGACCGTGGCCACCACACCGCCGCCAACGCCGAAGCCCTCGACGATCGGGACCACCGGTGAAGGCAAGCCGGCGACCTCGGGCGCTGACGCGGCGGCCGCACTCGGCGCGGAGAAGAAGCTCGCCAAGATCTTCTCATCGATGACGCCGAAGGATGCGGCCAAGGTGCTCCAGCAAATGGACGACGCCGACGTGCGCGTCATTCTCGGTCACCTAGGCGCCCGTCAGGCTGCCGCGGTGCTCGGGAACTTCCCGCCGCAGCGCGCAGCGGAACTGTCGAAGCAATCGCTGAAGGGCACCACGGCGTCGACGGGGGGACACGACGAATGATCCCCGTCACCGCGATCGGTCTGCCTGCGGCGGCCCCCACGGATGCCCTCGACGCCGCGGAGGCCGCGAGCTCGGCAAAGTCGACGTCTCCGGCCATCGCCAAGCCGTCGGCGGTTGCTGCGGCCATTGGCAATGCCTTCGAACACGTGTTGGGCTTGCTGCTCGGTGGCATTGCCCCCGCGCCAGAGTCCACGCCGCAACTGACCGACGCGACGACGGATGTTACCGTGGCGGGAGAGCAGATCCTCCGGCAGGTCCGCACGTCATTTCATACGACGCCTGGCACGACGCTCTCCGCGAACGGTGCGTTTCCTCGACCACGCGGTGCCGCCGGCGCTGGCGATCTGAGCCTGACCGGCCTGACCCCCATCGGCGATCACGCCGAGGCCTCCGCGGCCTTGCGACTGCTCGCTGAATCCCGCGACGAGAGCCAGACCAACGTCGGCGAACCCGCACGCGTGGCCGATCTGTCCACGCCCACCACGGCGGCGGCTGAACTTGCCGCTGTGCACGCCGCACTCGCGGGCCGGGTGGACGCCCCCGTCGCCACCGGCGACGCCGCGCTGTCCACCGTCGCACCGGAACTTCGGACGCGCGCACGTCGCGTGATCGATCGGATGCAGCGCGAGTTTGGCCACACCGTGTCGGTCGTCGAAGGGTGGCGCTCGCAGGCGCGGCAGGATGCGCTGTTTGCCCAAGGCCGCACCACCGAGGGACCGGTCGTCACGTGGACGCGCGATTCCGCGCACACCGATGGCTTGGCGCTCGACGTGATGATTGACGGCGGTTACGACAACGCCGAGGCATTCAAGCGACTCGGCCGCATCGCCGCCGAGGAAGGCTTGCGCACGTTGGGATCGAAGGATCCCGGACATCTCGAACTGGCGTCGCCGGCCGCACAGCGCACCGCAGACGATCTGCGGGCCGCTGCGCTCGCGCGCCTCGATGGAGCCAGCGCTCCCGCTCGCGCCGCGGTCGCCGAAGTCGCCTCGGTCGCGACGGTGGCTCGGGTCGCGTCGCCCGCACGGGTCGCGAGGGTGGCGACGGTCTCGGCCGTCGCAGCGCCCGGCGCCTCGGCTGATCCGGCAGCGGTTGCCGCGCTTCGTGCACCGGATTCGAGCGGCCCAACGGAAACCACCCGTGCCGTGCGCGCCTCGGCACGAGCCGAGCGCACGACCGACGCGCTACACGCGCCCGTCAGCGCGCCGCTGCCCACCGCCTTTGCCTCGCCACTGCCGACCGCGCCCGGTACCGTGCAGGGCCCGGACGTCGCCGCGCGCCTCGAGGCGGTGGAACGGATCCGCGACGTGCAGGCGTCGCAGCCGATCTCGCGGCTCATTATGGATGTCCCCGATGCCAATGGCGGCGTCGATCGGATCGCCGTGCGGATGCGCGGGAGTGCCGTCGATGCCTCGCTGGCGATTCACGATCCCGTGGCCGCCGCGCGACTCGCCGCCCGCACCGACGTGCTGCAGGCGACGCTCGAAGCGCGCGGCTACGAAAGCGGCGTGTTGCAGGTGCGCGCGAACGGGGCACTCGGCAGCGATACGATGGATCTCGCGAGACTCGCCGGCGTCGCCCTCGAGCGCGAAGGCGCGCGCGGCGTCGCCGCCGTCCTGCAGGATGTCGGCGGCGGTGGTCTGCGCGATCGCTCGGGCTCGTCGTCGAACCGCTCCAACGACTCTCAGCACCCGCAGCAGCACAAGGGTGGCGACGGCGATCTGCCGCGCCGCCAGTCGAAGCGCGGCGGAGGCGCGCGCGAATGACCATCCCAAACATCACGAACGCGTCGACCGGCGTCTCGAGTGCGACGCGTCAGCCGAGCACCACGCTGGGGAAGAACGAGTTCCTCAAGATGCTCATCGCCCAGCTGAAGAATCAGGATCCCACCAATCCGATGGACGGCCAGCAGATGGCCGCGCAGCTCGCGCAGTTCTCGAGCGTCGAACAGTTGATCGACATCAACCAGAAGCTCGACGCGCAGGCCACGGGCAACGCCTCGATCGCCCAGGCGATCAACAACTCGACCGCGATCAACGCGATCGGCCGCGATGTCTCGGCGATCGGCGATCAGGTCGAACTCACCGGGGCCAACGATCTTCGCGTCCGCGCCGTCGTCCAGGGCACGGGCCGCGGCACGCTCACGCTGCGTGATGCCAACGGGACCGTCGTCGGTCGTCGCGACCTGGGCGTCCTCAACGCCGGTGATCAGGAGATCGCGCTTGGCGGCGTGGAGCTCGGCCTCGCGCGCGGCGTCTACACCTGGTCGGTCGAGGTGACCGGCACGGATGGTGCATCGATCCCTGTCACGCAGTTCACACGTGGCCGTGTGACGGGTCTTGAATACTCGGCCGCGGGTGCACAGCTCGTCGCCGGCAGACTTCGCATTCCGATTTCCAGTGTCGTGTCCGTGTCGGACCGCTGACCTGATCCCCAACCCGAGAGGCTTTCTCTTATGATGCGTTCCCTGTTCTCCGGTGTCTCCGGCTTGCGGAATCACCAGTTCCGTATGGATGTCATCGGTAACAACGTCGCCAACGTCAACACCGTCGCCTTCAAGTCGGGTCGTGTCGCCTTCAAGGAAGGCTTCGCCCAGTTGCTCTCCGGTGCCACGCGTCCGCCGGGCGATCAGGGCGGTACCAACCCGATCCAGATCGGCCTCGGCTCGGCGATCGGTTCGGTGGACACGCTCTTCTCGCAGGGCAACCTCGAAACGACCGGCCTCAATACCGACGTCGCGATCCAGGGCGATGCGTTCTTCGTGACCCGCAAGGGCGCGCAGCAGTACTACACGCGCTCCGGCAACTTCCAGCTCGACGCGCAGGGCCGACTGGTGTCGCCGACGAACGGCTTCGTCGTGCAGGGTCGGATGGCAGTCAACGGGACGCTGCAGGAAGGGATCACGGACATCGAGCTTCCCTTCGGGCAGAAGGTCTCGGCCAATGCGACGACGACGACGCGGATGACCGGCAATCTCGACTCGTCGGCGCCGATTTTCAGCGGTGCCTTCGACGCCACGAACCGCGCGCTGTCGGTGAACTCGCGCTCGTACCAGTCGGTGTCGATCGGCACCTACGATGACCTCGGCAACAAGGTCGAGCTCAAGATCTGGGCGTGGAAGACCGGCCAAAACCAGTGGGACTGGGAGGTGGACGCCGCGAGCTTGCCGCCGGGTGTGTCGCTCTCGTCCGTCACACCCAGCACGACGAACACGGCGCGCGGACGCTTCACCTTCGATCCGGCGTCGGGCTTGCTCGATACGTCGGTGGTGACCGCCGACGATACGGCTGGCACGCCCACCTACGTCAACGCCGGCCCGATGCCGGGCATCACGCTCTCGCATCCGGGGGGTGTCTCGCAGACCATTTCGCTCGATCTGGGCGCGGGTCCGGCTGGTGGCGCCGTGCAGGGCACGCTCGGCGGCATCACGCAGTTCGCGGGCGAAAGCAACGCCGTGCTCCGCGATCAGGACGGCTACCAGAGCGGCACGCTGCAGGACTTCACGATCGACCGCACGGGCGTCATCACCGGTTCCTTCACGAACGGCACGACGCTCACGCTCGGCCAGATCGTGCTCGCGGACTTCAACAACCCGTCCGGTCTTCTGCGCGTCGGCGACAACATGTTCTCGGTCTCGGGCAACTCCGGCGGCGCCGTCCTCGGCTTCGCGCTCTCGGGCTCGCAGTCGATGATCACGGCCGGCGCACTGGAAATGTCGAACGTCGACCTCGCGCAGGAATTCACGAACATGATCGTGGCGCAGCGCGGCTTCCAGGCGAATAGCCGCGTGATCACGTCGAGCGACGACATGCTGAACGATGTGGTGAGCCTCAAGCGCTAACGCGGGAGTAGGGGGTAGGACGCAGGGCGTAGTGCGCAGGTAGCGGAGAAGTCGAGCGGAACACGAAGCTCCGTCGCGGGAGCGAGGGCGCGGTGCCGAGCGGGAGATCCCGTCAGGCACCGCGTTGTTCGTTTCGAGGGCGGAAGAAGTTGCCGTGTGGCCGTGGTACGGCCTGTGCATAAGAAGGGTCGAACACCAGACCCTTCGACTCTCCTCGACCGATGTCCGACGCCCCCGCTGCCGAACCCGCTGCTGCCCCGGAGGCCTCCCGCAAGGGAGCGCTGGTGCCGATTCTCGCTGCCGTGCTCGTCGGCCTCGGCGCAGGAGGCGCGTCCGGGGCCTTCGTTGCCGGCCCGATGCTCGCCGCGCGGGTGATTCCACCGGTCGACACGCTGAGCCTCGCGCGGCAGCTCGAAGCGGGCGGCGACCCCTCGAAGGCCGCACACGGCGAAGAAGACGCCGCTCACGGTGAAGGCGAGGAGGCCGCCGCCGATGAAGAACACGGCGGAGAAGAAAAGCCCGCCAAGGGTGAAGGCAAGGAAGGCGCGGTCGAAGCGCCGATCGCCCTGCTCGACAACATCGTGATGAACCCGTCTGGCGCAGGCGGTCAGCGTTTCCTGCTGCTCAGCGTCGCCTATCAGCTGAAGAATCCGGACGCGCAGGCCAAGCTCAAGAGTCACGACGCCGAGATTCGCGACCTGGTGCAGCGCGTCGTCGGGATGCGGACGATCGAACAGTTGAGCGATCTCACCCAGCGCGATCAGCTCAAGGCCGAGGTGGCCAAGGCGACCGAGGAAGTGATCGGCAAGAAGTCCGTGAAGAAGGTCTTCTTCCCGCAGTTCGTCATTCAGTGAGGCGCGGCCAATGACCGGCGTCACGATGTCGCAGACGGATATCGATCGGCTCCTCACCGGTGGGCCGGCGCCGTCACGCGCGTCCGCAGCCGTGCGCACCGACGATGTGCAGCTCTACGACTTCCGTCGTCCCTTCCGCGTGTCGAAAGAGCGGATGCGCACCCTCGAGGCGATGTACGAGCGGATGGTACGCTCGCTCGAGGGGTGGCTGATCAGCCGCGTGCGGGGACAGGTCGAGCTGCGCCTCCAGAGTATTGAACAGTTCTCGTTCGGCGAGTTCACCCTCTCGCTGCCGACGCCCTGCGCGTCATACATCTTCGACATTCACGACACGGGCGGCCAGCAAGGCGTCGTCGACGTCGGTCACGAGTTCGCGTACTTCCTGGTGGACCGCCTGTTCGGCGGCTCCGGGAATGTGACCTCGATGGACCGCGCGCTGTCGCCGATCGAACGGATGGCGGTGCGTACCGTCGTCGAGCGCATCACCGGGCTGGTGGCCGAGATCTGGCGCGACCACGTCCCCCTCGACATTGCGTTGTCGGGATTCGAATCGTTCCCCGACATTCTGCAGGTCGCCAGCCGCGAAGATCCGGTGCTCGTCGCCAACATCGAAGCGACCTCCGGCTCGATGCGGTCGCTGATTCTCGTGCTGCTGCCGTTTTCGGTCCTCGAGAAGTTCTTCAATGCTGGTGGGCAGCGAGGCCGGATGTCCGAAGCCCTCGTGTCGGACCGCGAGCGCGAAGCGAATCGCGAGCTCACCGAGACCCAGTTGCGCGCCACCAACGTCACGGTGGCGGCGCGACTTCCCACGTTCCAACTCCCGATGCGGGCGCTCCTCGACCTGCCCCCGGGCTCCGTGCTCTCCACCGGACTCACCCGGGACTCTGAAGTGGAGATCCTGATTGGCCCGCAGCGCCGATTCCGTGGCGCGGTTGGCCGCGTCAAGAATCGTCTGGCTGTGCAGATCCTCGACCCTATGTCCGCCGCGCAAACGAACGCCGGCAGGAGTACTCCGTGAATCCCGCCGAAATCGACGCACTCGTCGCACAGGCGCAGGCCGGTAAACTGGCCACGCCGGGCCCCGGCGCGTCAGAACCCGTCACCGAAGCCCCCGCCTTCGCCGACTTCGGACAGGTGGCGGGTGGCGTCACGACGGAAACGCCGCTCTCGTTGCTACTCGACCTCACGCTCCCGGTGTCGATCGAGCTGGGCCGTACGTCGATGACCGTGCAGGAAGTGCTGCGCCTCGGCCGCGGCTCGGTCGTGCAACTCGAACGACTGGCGGGCGAACCGATCGACATCTACGTCGGCGACCGTCGATTCGCCGAGGGCGAAGTCGTCGTGCTGGGCGAACATTTCGGCGTCCGGGTGACGCGCATCCTCAATCCGGGCGCCGCCGTCGCGTCGGTCGCGTGAGTACGTCGCTCCTCCTGTCCACGCTGGGCCCACTGGCGGTCGTACTCGGGCTCGTGCTCCTCGGCGCGTCGCTGTTGCGTCGCTGGAAGTCAGGGGGATTTGGTGCGTCGCGCCGACCCGCGCCGCCGATGGAGATTGTCCATCGCCTGGCCCTCGGCCCGAAGCAGGGCTTGGCACTGGTCCGTGTGGGTCAGCGGATGTATCTCGCCGGCACCGGCGAAGGGGTCACCCTCACGGCGCTCCCCTTGGACGCCGCGGAACGGGACACGCTGCTGGGCGCCACGCCGAACAGCGTGGTCTCGCTCGACGCGTTTGCGCCCGTCGAGCGCGCCGCGCCGCGGAGTTCGACGGGTGTCCGCGCAGCGCCGGCGCCTGCGGCACCGATCGTCCCGATGCCACGCACCGCCAGCGCGGTCGTTCCGCCGCGTCCGACAGCGCCGCGTCAGACGATTGCACTCGATCGCGCCGGGGACGTCCGGATTGCGCCGACGGCGGCACCGCGCCGCGACTTGTCCGACGTGCTGCGCACGGCCCTGCGGACGGCGACGACGCTGGCCCTGGCCGCGACGACGCTGACCGCCCAAGCGCCTGCGGCGCCGGCGGCGGCCACCCGCACGGCGCAACCGCCAGCGGCGGCGCAGCTCACGACGCCTGCCGCGCCGACTGCGGCAGCCGCTGCGCCAGCCACCGCGGCAGCACCGAACGGCAAGACCATCGTGCCGCCGCCGGGGCCAGCGCCGCTGTCGGCGATGAAGACGACCGAGCAGATGGTGCAGCGCCTCGCGCCGCAGATGGATCTGCGGATGGGCGGCACGCCGGGCGCGAACGATGGCCTGCGCCTCTCGGGCACCGTTGGCGTCGTGATCATGATGGGGCTGCTCACGCTCCTGCCGACGCTGTTGTTGATGATGACCGGCTTTGCCCGCATCCTCATCGTGCTGCAGTTCGTGCGGCAGGCCATCGGCGCCCAGAGCGCTCCGCCCGCGCAGCTCCTGGCGGCACTCGCCCTGCTCATCACGGGCTTCGTGATGGCCCCCACGCTCGAGGAAGCGAATCGGACGGCGTTGCAGCCGTGGCTCGCCGGCTCGATGGAGCAGACGGAGATGATGGAGAAGGCGGTCGTCCCGTTTCGCGCCTTTATGCTGAGGCAAACTCGCGACAAGGATCTCGAGACGTTCATCGAGCTGAGCGGCACTGCCGAGCCGAAGACGCCGGATGACATTCCGCTGGTCGTGCTCGCATCGGCCTTCACCACGAGCGAACTCCGCACCGCCTTTCAGATGGGCTTCGCGGTGTTTCTGCCGTTCATCATCGTGGATATGGTGGTGTCGTCGGTGCTGATGTCGATGGGGATGTATATGCTGCCGCCCGCGATGATCGCGTTGCCGTTCAAGCTGCTGCTGTTCGTGCTGGTCGACGGCTGGACGCTGGTCGTGCAGTCACTGGTGCAGTCGTTCCGCTAAGGCACCTCGTCGGCAAATAATGCCGACCACCATCTCTCACTGACCACGCGGTCAGTACAGCCAAAACAGCTCGGCACTTTCGTCCCCCTGCGACGCGCGCCGGGCGAGTGACGATTCGTATAAGTATCTGATTAATAAGGACTTACGCCATCCAGCGCGGTGGCACCCTTCCTGCTTCCGATGTCGGCGTCACCTCCCTCCGCCGACTGCCGTGTCCGAAGCCCTGATCGTCGATCTCGCCCGAAAGGCCCTCACAATGGCGCTGCTCCTGAGCGCCCCGATGCTGCTCGTCTCGCTCATCATCGGTCTGGTGATCGGCATCCTCCAATCGGTCACGCAGATCCAGGAACAGACCCTGACGTACGTGCCGAAGTTCGTCGGCATTTCGGTCGTGTTTCTCATCGCCTTGCCGTGGATGATGCAGCTCACGGTGAAGTACACCGTCGAGCTCTTCCGCAGTCTCCCCACGATGCTCGGGTGACGGCGTGTCGTTCGATGCGCTGTTCGCCCCCGGTGGCACCGACTCGCTGTTGCTGGTCTTCTGCCGCGTCACGGGCCTGATGCTCCTCGCCCCGACGTTCTCGGCCAAGCAGGTCCCGGCGCAGGTCAAGGTGATTCTCACCGTGCTGTTCACCTTGCTCGTGTGGCCAGTCGCACGCGCCGCCGCGCCGGGTGCGCTCACGCTGACCGCCGCGATGGTGCTCGGCGATGTGATGATCGGGATGGTCCTTGGCCTCGCCGTGGCGCTGATCCTCGGCGCCGCCGAGATGGCGGGTGAAGTGATCGGGATGCAGGCCGGCTTGTCCGGTGCTGCGTCGATCGATCCCGTCACGTTCACGCAGACGCCGACGATGGGCACCTTCATCCGGCTGCTGACGCTGACGTTGCTGCTCTCGATGGATCTCCATCTGGTGCTGCTCGACGGTCTCGCCGCGTCGCTCAAGGCCGTGCCGCTCGGGACGCCACTCGCGATCGGCGCCGGTGCGAAAGCGATGGCCAACTCGGCCGGTGCGCTGTTCGTCTCGGCGCTGCAGATCGCCGCCCCGGTGATCGTCTCGGTCCTGGTGTTGAACGTGTCGCTGGGCCTGATGACCAAGGCCGCGCCGCAGTTGCAGGTGATGAGCATCGCCTTCCCCGTGCAGACGGGCCTCGGCCTGGTCGTGCTGGGCGGTGCGCTCCCGTTTTTTGCCGCGTGGCTCAACGGCTGGCGCGGCACCTACGACGGCACCGTTGATCGGCTGCTGACGGCCTTCGTGCTGGCGGGTGGCTGAGATGGCCGAAGACCAAGACGAAAAAACCGAACTGCCGACCGCCAAAAAGCGGTCGGAAGCGGTGCAGAAAGGACAGATCTGGAAGTCGACCGAGCTCAATGCCGCCGTCGTGCTGCTGGGTTCGTTGATGATTCTCTCGGCGATGGGACCGGACCTCGGGCAGTTCCTCCTCGACACGATGGGGAGCGGGCTCGCCAACGCCGGTACTCACGCACACGACGCGGAAGGCCTGCTCGATGCGTTCAACGAGACGGCACGACACACGCTGGTAGCGATCGCCAAGATTAGCGTGGCGCTGGCGGGCGTTGCCGTGGCCATCGCCGCGGTGCAGGCCAAGGGCGTGTTTACCCTCGAGCCGCTGACGCCGAGCTTCGCACGGCTCAACCCGGTCGCCGGCCTCAAGCGACTGTTGCCGAGCGGCAAGCAGGCGATCGAACTCGCCAAGCAGCTGGCCAAGGTCACGGTCGTCGGCCTCGCCGTCTGGAGCGTGCTTGGGGAGGCCCTGCCGGTCACGGGTTCACTCGCGCAGCAGGACCCGCGCATCGCGGCCCATCTGGCCAGCGACTGGGTGGTCAAGCTGATGGCCACGGCCGGATTCTCGTTTCTGGCGATCGCCATTGCCGACGTCTTCTGGCAGCGCTTCGAGTACGAGAAGTCGCTCAAGATGACGAAGGACGAAGTGAAGCAGGAGAACAAGAGCCTGGAAGGCGACGGCAACGTGAAGGCCCGCCGCCGCGCCCTCGGTCGTCAGCGCATCCGCCAGCAGATGATGGCGAATGTGCCGAAGGCCAGCGTCGTCATCGTCAACCCGACGCACATCGCGATTGCGCTGCAGTACGACCCGATGAATGCCCCCGCGCCGATTGTCGTCGCGATGGGGCAGCGCAAGGTCGCCGAACGCATCAAGGCGATCGCGCTTGAATCGGGTGTGCCGATCATCCAGAACCGTCCGCTGGCCCGCGCGATGATCAAGGCCTGTCAGGTGGGGCAGATGATTCCCGCCGAGCTCTACACCGCTGTTGCTGAAGTGCTTGCGTTCGTCTTCCGTCAGCGCGCCGCCTCGCCCGGCTGGCGCGGGAGTGCCGTCGCGTGACCGCTGCCGCCATCCCGATCGAGACCCAGACTGCTGGCGACCGCCGTGCCGAAATCGGCATCGGCATCGGCATCGTCTTCATCATCGCCCTGCTGGTGGTGCCCTTGCCGCCGCTGGTGCTCGATCTCTTCCTCGCCGCGAGCATCGGACTCTCGCTGACGGTCCTGCTCGTCACACTCAATACGCGCGAAGGGCTCGAGTTCAGCTCGTTCCCCTTGCTGCTGCTCGTCCTCACGCTGTTCCGGCTTGCGTTGAACGTGGCCTCGACGCGCCTGATCCTCGCCGACGGACACGCCGGCGCGGTGATTCAGGCCTTTGGCCAGTTCGTCATCGGCGGCAACTACGCCGTCGGTATCGTCCTCTTCCTGATTCTCGTCGCGATCAACTTCGTCGTCATCACCAAGGGCGCAGGACGCGTTGCGGAAGTCGCGGCCCGTTTCACCTTGGACGCGATGCCGGGCAAGCAGATGGCGATCGACGCCGATCTTTCGGCCGGTCTGATCGACGAGGCCGAAGCGCGCCGTCGCCGCAGTGCGGTCTCGCGCGAGGCGGACTTCTACGGCGCGATGGACGGTGCCTCCAAGTTCGTGAAGGGTGACGCCATCGCTGCGGTGCTCATCACGGCGATCAACATCGTCGGCGGCATCTTCATCGGCGTCGTGCAGCGCGGGTTGCCCTTCACCGAGGCGGCCTCGACCTACACGATCCTCACCGTCGGTGAAGGACTCGTCTCGCAGGTGCCCGCACTCATCGTGTCGGTGGCGGCGGGCATTATGGTGACGCGCGCGACGGAGAACGCGCGGGTCGGGTCGATCTTGGTGCGCCAGCTTGGCGCGCAGCCGCGCGCGATGTGGATGGCGGCCGCGGTGCTCGCATCCTTCGGCCTGGTGCCCGGACTGCCCGCCTTGCCGTTCCTCCTGCTGGGCGGCGGCTTCGCCCTCCTGGCTCGTGCCGCGCGCGGGATGCAGGATCGCAAGACGCAGTCGGACGCCGACGCCGCCGCCGCGAGCGCGCCGGTCGAGGAACTGCCGATCAACGATCCGATGCAGGACCTGTTGCAGATCGATCCGATCGAACTCGAGGTGGGCTTCGCGCTCATCGGGCTGGTCGACGAGAAGCAGGGCGGCGACCTCCTCGAACGCATCGGGCTGCTCCGCAAGCAGGCGGCGCTGGAGTTGGGCATTCTCATTCCGCAGATCCGCATTCGCGACGACATCCGGCTGCCAGCCAACGAGTACGTGATCAAGCTGCGCGGCGCCGAGATTGCCCGCGCCGAAGTGATGCCGCGCTTCCTGCTGGCGCTCGATACCGGAGCGGTGGCGCAGCCGGTCGAAGGGATGGCGACGGTCGACCCCAGCTTCGGGATGCCCGCGCGCTGGATCGCGCCCGCCCGTCGCGCCGACGCCGAAGCGTCCGGCTATGTCGTCGTCGAGCCCACGACGATGGTCGCCACGCATCTGATGGAGACGATGAAGGGGCACGCCGCCGAACTGCTGGGCCGGCAGGATGTGCAGCAGATGGTCGAAGCGCTCAAGAAGACGCATCCGGCGCTGGTCGACGAGCTCATTCCGTCCAAGATCACTCTCGCCCTGCTGCATCGCGTCCTGCAGCGGCTGCTGCGCGAGCGCATTCCGATTCGCGACCTGGTCAGCATCCTCGAAGCCTTGGGCGACGCCGCGGATCTCACCAAGGATGCCGAAGCACTCACCGAGCACGTCCGTCGGGCGCTCGGCAATGTCATCGCCCGCCTCTATATGGAAGGCGACGGCACGGTCCGTGCGATCACGATGGGTCCAAAGCTCGAAGCGGCACTGATGACCCTGTTCTCTCCGCGTGGAGGCACGCCCGGTACGATGCTCGGTCCCGATCAACTCGCCGGACTGCTTCGCGATCTCGGCACGCTCTCGCAGATGTACGCCGCCGATGGGCACGCGGTCCCGCTCATCGTGTCGCCGTCGCTCCGCGTCGGCGTGCGCCGACTCGTCGAACCGGTCCTCCCGCAGCTCCCCGTGGTCTCGCTCGCCGAACTCCCGGCGTCGGTGACCCTCAACACTGTCGCCACCTGGGACGTCGCCAATGCGGCTTGAAACCTTCCGTGGGTCCACGTGGTCATCGGTCTTCGCGGCGGCGCGGCGCGCCATCGGCGACGATGTGATGATCGTGCGTACGCAGACGTTGCGCGGCGCCGACGGCTCCAGCTTCATCGAAGTCCTCGCCGCCGCCGCTCGCGATCTCGACCAATTCCGTCGTCGGCTCGAACCGCGACCGGCGATGACGCTCACCCGAAAGGGCCGGCCGTACACGCTCGCGCTGGTCGGTCCGACCGGGGCGGGCAAGACGACGACGATTGCCAAGCTCGCCGTGCATCCGGCCGCGTTCGGCGGCAAGCGGGTCGGCGTCGTGTCGCTCGATACCTATCGGGCGGGCGCGCTCGAGCAGTTGCAGGCCTACTGCGATGTCGCCGGTCTGCCCTTGGAGATCGTCTACGATGCACGGGACGTCGATGCCGCGCGGGCCCGGCTCGCCAGCTGCGATGTCGTACTCATCGATACGCCGGGGCGCAGCCCGCGCACCGCGGCGTTCGACCGGGCGTGGCGCCAGTTGCTCGACCGGTTCGATCCCGACGAATGCCATCTGGTGATGCCGGCCACGATGCGACTCGATCTCGTCGCGACCGCGCGCGAGGCGTTCAACGCCACGACCTGCACGCATCTGATCGTCACCAAGTGCGACGAAACCCCGGACGATGCAGGCCTCGCTGAGCTCGCGATCGGGATGGATCTCCCGCTGCGCTGGATCACCGATGGGCAGGATGTGCCGACCGATCTGCACGCCGGCGCCTCCCGCGTGCTCGCCTCGCTCGGCCGGCTCGCGAGTCCTTCCAACAGTATGGCGGCATCCGTCGCGTGAATCGGCAGACCGACTCGCTGCGCCGGTTTCTTGGCGGCCCGCAGACCGCGCCATCGCCGTCTGATCGCCGGCTCATTGCCGTCGGTGCCGGCAAGGGCGGCACGGGCGCGTCGCTCGTCGCCGGATTGGTGGCGGTCGGCGCCGCGGCGGGTGGGCTCCGCACGTTGCTCGTCGACACCGATGCCGATATCGGCACGATGCATCGGCTCTTCGGATGCCCGGACGCGCCGTCGTTCGTCCAGCTGCGCCAGGGCGCGCTGGAGGCCGCGTCGCTGGTGACGCCGTTGGCCGATCAGCTCGATGCCATTGCTGGAGGCGGCGCCGAGCCGCCGCTGACCGATCTCGAGCTGCGCACGCTGCTCCGTCGCGTCGCGGAATCTTTTGCCGAGTACGATGTCGTCGTGCTCGATGCCGGCTCACGACTCGACGCCGTGCTTCGTGCGACGAGTCTCGGCCCGGCCCATCTGCTCGCGGTCACCACGCCGGACCCCGTATCCGCCGCGGCGACGTATGCGCTGATCAAGTCCGTGGATGCTCGAGCGGCCGGCACGGTGACGCACGTGGTACTGAATCGGGCGGACACGGCAGGCGCACGCCGCTTTGCCGACGAAATCTCCACCGCCTCGCAGCGCTGGCTCGGTCACGCCGTGCCGACGGCTGCGGAACTTCCCGACGACGCATCCCTTCGCGCCGCCCTCACGGCGGGCCTGCCACTGCCCGATGCGGCGGCAGGATCGCCCGTGGCCGAACTCCTCGCGACGTTGGCCCCTCGTTTGCTCTCTATGGATCCGACGACCGGGCGACCGGCAGTCCGTTCCGCCTGATGTCCTTCTGGAGAATTCTCTGATGACCGCACCCTCTCTCTGGCGCCGTTGCGCCGAAGGCGACGAAGCTGCTCGGCAGCAGTTGCTCACCGAGCATCTCGGCCTCGTGCATTTCGTGGCGCGACAGATCGCGCGCGGCCTTGCCGCTGACGTCGACTTCGACGAACTCGTGTCGGCGGGCACGCTGGGCCTGATGAGTGCGCTCGAATCCTTTGATCCCTCACGCGGGCTGGCGTTCAGCACCTTCGCCGCGCCACGCATTCGCGGATCGATTCTCGACGAGCTGCGCCGTCAGGATCACGTGCCGCGTTCGGTCCGTCGCAAGGCGCGCGAGATCGGCGCCGCCCGCGAGGAGCTGACTCGTCAGCTCGGTCGCGCGCCCGATGATCGCGAGATCGCCGCGAAGATGGGGATCGATATGGACACCCTGTGGAGCTGGATGGCGGCAGTCGAAGGCTCGGTGCAGGAGTCGATCGACCGCTCGACGCGGGAAGACGATGGTCGCGGGACGACGATGGTCGATCTGCTCCCGGACGAGAACACGAGCGGGATCGACGATCAGGTGAGCCTCGGCCAGGAGATCGACCTGCTGCGGCAGTCGATCCTCGAACTGAAGGAACAGGAACGGCTCGTGCTGTCACTCTACTACTTCGAAGAGCTCAAGCTCCACGAGATCGCCTCGATGATGAATCTGACGGAATCGCGCGTGTCGCAGATCCGTTCGAAGGCCATCGTTCGGCTGCGCGAGAAGATGGGTGCCGTGCGCGAGGGCAAGGTCGCATGAACCGCCTCGGACTTGCGTTCACCGCCTTCGCCGGCCTGACCAGCGGCGCCTTCGGTGCCGACGTGCTGGTACGTCACGGCGCCGAGTTCGATCCGATGCTCGCCGGCGCCATTGCGAGCGGCGGGCTGGCGCTGGCCGGCCTGGTCGCCTTTGTCACGCGCCGTCCAGCCCCGCGCCGCACCACGGCAGCTGATGCCGACCTCACTCGGCAGCGGATTCGGCACTTGGCGCGCACCGGAATGACCCCCGAGAAGATTGCTCGCGATACCGCGATGCCACGGGACGTCGTGATGATGGCGCTCCGTGCGACGGGCGATGTCCCGAGCGTTCCCGCGCGATCGGCAGTTCCTGCCGCCCCTGGGTCGGCAGCGCCGCTTCGGCCCGCGTTGCGCCGTTCGGCGTAAGTCCTTCTGCGGCAACACGTTGCCGCGTTTGCTGTCACGGCACGGTGGTTGCTTCTGTACGAGTTGAACCCTCCACCTCCTGAGTCCGATGCCTCCGACGATCCCCTCCAATGGAATGAGCGCTGCGAAAGCCGCGCTGCGGTATTGGGAGCGCCGGCAGGAAGTGGTCGCCAACAACCTCGCCAACGTCTCGACCGAGGGCTTCAAGGGCGAGCGCGCATTCGCGCGATTGGTGGAGGGCGGCGACCCGGTAGCGCAGACGGCCACCGATCTTCGCACCGGCAGCCTGAACGCCACGGGGAATCCGCTCGATGTCGCCCTGGCCAGCGACGGGTTCTTCGTCGTCGCCACCCCCAGCGGCGAGCGGCTCTCGCGGGGCGGTGCCCTGCAGCTCAACACCAAGCAGGAGCTGGTGGATCAAAACGGGAATCACGTATTGGGCGACAACGGTCCGATCACGATTCCTGCGGGCGCCGCCGGCGTCGAGATCGACCGCACGGGCGCCATTCGCCTCGCCCCACAGGCCGATCGGTTGGGTCGCTTCGACGGCGACCGTCCGGTGCTTGGTCGGCTGCGCGTCGAGACAGTGCCGCGCGGCACGACGATCGCGCACGAAGGCAACCAGTACTTCATCCCGCCCGAGAACCGGCAGCCGGTCGACGCCGCGCAACGCGATGTCCGGCAAGGCTTCACCGAAGACAGCAACGTGGGCGCAACCGATGCCCTGGTCGAAATGATCACGATCCAGCGGCACTTCGCGATGGCGCAGAAGGCCATCAGTACCCTCGACGATACCCGCGGGCGCGCCGTGAATGATCTCGGCAAACCCGTCTAGCTCTTCCGCGGGCCGGGGTGTGCCATCGGGCACCTGACGGTTCACCCGGCACCCCCCGCGTCCCGCGACCGCTTCACTCCCGCCACCGACTCTTCCTATGGACCCCGCACTCCGCACCGCCGCCTCCGGTATGGCTGCCCAGCAGCTCCGCACCGAGGTCATCGCGAACAACCTCGCCAACGTCAACACGACGGGGTTCAAGCGCAGCCGGCCGCAGTTCGAGGATCTGCTGTACCAGACGATCCAGAACGGTGGCTACGTCGATACGCGCGACACGCGCGCGACGCCATCGATCCAGGTCGGTCGCGGCACGCACCTCTCGGCGATCCAGCGTCAGCATCAGCAGGGCACGCTCGAAAGCACCGGGCGTCCGCTCGATCTCGCCATCGAAGGCGACGGCTTCTTCCAGATCCAGCTGCCGACGGGCGAGATCGCATACTCTCGCGACGGCGGTTTTCAGATCTCCGATCAAGGTGTGCTCACGACCAGCGGCGGCTACGGGCTGGTGCCCTCCGTCCGCATTCCGACGGATGCCGTCAGCGTGACCATCTCGAAGACCGGTGTCGTCTCGGTGGATCGCGGCAATGCCTCGGAGCTCTCCGAGATCGGCCGCATCGAGTTGGCGCGCTTCTCCAACCCGGCGGGGCTGCTCACGCTCGGCGAGAATCTCTACCGGCAGACACCGGCGTCCGGGCAGCCCGTCCTCGGCTTCCCCCAGGATGCCGGCTTCGGTCGCACGATGCAGGGTGCGCTCGAAGGATCGAATGTCGAAATCGTGAATGAAATGGTCGATATGATCTCGGCGATGCGCGCGTACGAGATCAACTCCAAGGCGATCAAGAACGCCGACGAGATGTCGTCGATCGCCACGCAGCTTCTGCGCTGAGTATGCGTCCAATGTCCGCTCTCGTGGCCTTCGCGTTTACCGCGGCCGTCGTGCCGCCGATCGCGGCGCAAGAGTCCGCCGCAGCGACGACCCCCGTCGCGGCCCGCGTGATTCCGCGCGGCCGGATCCTGACCGATGACGATATCGCCGAGGTGCCGGCGACCGCGGGCGAACGGCCGATGGCGCGTCGCCCGGTGTCGGGCTGGATCTCCCGCCGCCTGATCGCGGCGGGGGAACCGCTGCGCGAACCCTCGGTGACGCCACCAGTCGACCTCCTGCCCGGCGACACCGTGAAGGCCGTGCGTCGCAGCGGCGGGGTCACCCTCGCGTTGCGTGGCACCGCGCTGCAGAGCGCGTCGATTGGCGACAAGGTCGCGGTCCGCGTCGACGCCAAGCGTCGACTCGAAGGCACGCTCACCGCACCGCGACTGGTCGTCCTGCCGTGATCACACGCGCCTTCCTCCTTGGGGGTGCTGCCCTCCTCCTCGCCGCCCCGCTCGCGGCGCAGGACGAGGCTGACTCCGCCGCCGCTCCGGCGCCCGTGCGCACGCGGCAGTCCTTCATCAGCGATCGCCGGGCCTTCGTGGCCGGCGATGTCATCACCGTGATGGTCGATGAGTTCACGCTGGCCTCCGCGAACCTCGGCAACTCCAACATCAACAACACGCGGGGCCAGAAGGACGCGAGCCTCTCGCTGCGGATGCCGGGCTCGACCACGTCGGGATCGGTCGGCTTCAGCAGCACCAACAACGGCGAACAGACCCAGCGTGGCGAAGCAACCCGGCAGAACCGGTTTCAATCCGAGATGACGGTGCGCGTCGTCGAGATCCTGCCCAACGGCGTCCTGCGCGTCGAGGGCAAGAAGCTGCTCGACATCGACAAGAACAAGCAGGAAGTCGTGATGTCCGGCTTCATCCGACCGCAGGACATCGGCGCCTTCAACCAGGTGGAGTCGGCCCGCGTCGGCGAGTTGCGACTCGAGTACAAGCTCGCCGGCCAACTCGGCAAACCCAAGCAGGGCATCGTATCCAAGGTGCTCGGGATGCTCTGGCCGTGATGTATATCCGTCCCGACCGTCACGACAGCCGCCTTCGGATGCGCATTGCCCTCTGGTGGGTGATCGGCGCGTTCCTGATCGGCGTGATGCTGCCGAGAGACGCACAGTCGCAAGACGTCCGCATTCGCGATCTGACCATCGCGCAAGGCGCGACGCCGATTCGCCTGATCGGCTACGGGCTCGTCGTCGGCCTCGACGGATCGGGAGATCGCGCGATGGCAGGCCGCGGAATGGGTGCGACCGTGCTCTCGGTCGCGAACCTGCTTCGTCGCTTCAACATCGAAGTGCCGGCCGACGTGCTCCAGCCGCGCAACGTTGCGGCGGTAATGGTCACCGCTGAAGTCTCGCCGTTCCTGCGAGCCGGTGGGCGATTCGATGTGCAGGTGGCATCCCTTGGCGATGCCCGCTCGCTCAAGGGCGGGGTGCTGTTCGTGACACCGCTCGTCGCGGAAGCGAACGGGCCCGCGCTGGCCAGCGCGCAAGGCACGATGCTCATCAGCGATGGCTCGTCCGCCCGTGATTTGCGTGGCCCGGTCGAGACGGCCGCCCGCATTCCGCAGGGCGGGGTGATCGAAGGCGACTTGCCGCGGCCGACATTGGCCGAGGACGGTGTGCTGATGCTGCGCGAACCGGATCTCGCCACGGCGTCGCGCATTGCCGCCGTGATCGATTCGGCCATCGGCAAGGGCACCGCCGAAATCGAGGATGCGGGCGCCATCACGTTGACCATCAAGGAGCAAGGTACCGAGCGCGCGGCGGCGTTGTCGCGGATTCGCAACCTGCGGGTGCGCCCCGAACGCTCCACGCGCGTCGTCATCGATGGCCGAGACGGCACGATCGTCGCCGGTGGTGACTTGGTCCTCGGGGAAGCCTTGGTCTCGCACGGGCCGATCACGCTGACGATCGGCCAGGCCGCCGACAGCACCGCCACGCGCGGTGATGTGCGCCTGCCGACCGGCGTCTCGGTCCAGCGCGTCGCCTCGGCCTTGCACGCGGTGCAGGTCACGCCGGGTGAGATCGCCGCGATCCTGTCGTCACTCAAGGAAGTCGGTGCCTTGTCGGCTGAAGTGGTGATCCGATGATCCAACCGACGAGCGGGCCGGCGGTGCCACCGCTGAACGATCGCGATGCCAAGCTGCGGGAAACCGCGCAGCAGCTCGAAGGGGTGTTTGTCGCCCAACTCTACCAAGCGATGCGAGACACGATTCCCGACGACGGCCTGATGTCCGGCGGCTCGGGCGAAGAGATGTTCACCGGCCTGATGGACCAGCAGATGGCAACGGCCACACCGGCGCAGTGGGGTGGGCACGGGCTCACGGATGCACTGGTTCGTCAGTTGCGCGCGCAGCTGGGAGGCGGCGGATCGTGATCGAGTCGCAGCCCGCGCGTCAGCCGGCGGCAGATCCCGCGCGGCCGGGAACGCGGCGCGCCGTGGCGACACCGGCGATGCTCAATGCCCTGGCCGATGCGATCAGCTCCGAGAGCCGACTGCTCGACGAACTGGTCGCCATTATGCAGCGGCAGCGTTCGGCCGTGTCGACCGACAATCTCGAGGAAGTCGATGACTCGGTCTATGCGACCCATCGGGTCCTACTGACGTTGGGGCAGGCGCGCCAGCGGCGGCGGTCGATCAACCGACTCATCGCCGACAACGACGACCTGGCGCTGCGACAGCTCGAGGAATTGCTCGGCGGCACGTTGCCGGATCCGCTGCAGACGGCGCGCGAATCGCTGCGGCAGTCGGCGGCCACGCTCGAGCGCGAAGTCGAGGTCAACCGGCGCGTTCTGCGCTCGGCGCTCGCGCACGGCGAAACGTTCGTGCGCACGTTGCTCGGCGTCGACGGCTCCACGCCGTACCCGGTGGCCAAGACGATGTCCGACCGCCCGAGCGGCGGCTTCCTCGTCAATCGGGTGGGCTGAGCGATGAGTGGGACCTTCGGCGGCATTATGAGCATCGCCACGACGGCGCTTCGGGCGCAGCAGATGGCGATCGAAGTCGCGGCGAACAACATTGCGAACGCGCAGACCGAGGGCTACACCCGAGTCCGGGCGGAGCTCAATCCGTTGCCGCCCCGGCTCACGCCGCAGGGCGCCCTCGGGACGGGCGTCAGCGTCTCGCAACTGGTGCGCGTTCGTAGCACGCTGCTCGACGGCGCGTTCCGTCGCGAGCACGCCTTTGCCGCCGAGTCCGAGGCCCGCGCCGACATCCTCGGTCGCATCGAGGAGATCTTTGCGGAACCCAGCGAGAACGGCCTTGCGGCCACGCTGGATCGGTTCGCCGATGCGTGGAGCGACCTCGCGAACAATCCCACGAGCGGCGCGGCGCGCGAAATCACCCGTCAACGTGGTCAGCAGGTGGCCGCGTGGCTCAACGGCGCCGACGCCCGGATGGTCTCGATCGAGAACGAGACGTACCTGCGTGCGACCGAGGCGACGGATCGCCTCAATCAGCTCGTCAAGCAGATTGCCGATCTCAACCACGCCATCATCCCGATGGAAGTCGGCGGTGGCGCGGGTGGCCCGCTGAACGACCAGCGGGACCGCGCGATCGACGAGCTCTCGGCGCTGGCGGGCGCCGAGATTCTGAAGAATCCGGATGGCTCGGTCAATGTCGTCGTGGCCGGTCAAACGCTGGTGGACGGCGGTACCTACAAGACGCTCAACGCGCCCACGCTCGTGGGTGGCGAACTGCGACTCACGATCGGAAGCTCGAACGAAGCCCTCACGATCCGCACCGGCTCGCTCAAGGGGATTCTGACGCTCTACAACACCGACATCGCCAATGTGCGCGACCAGCTCGATCAGGTGGCGACGGCCGTGGTGCACGGTGTGAACCGGTGGCATCGCACCGGCTGGTCGGCCGCAGGTGATGCGTTGAATCTGCCGGGCGAGGATTACGATCCGACGACGCCTGCCGCACTCCGCGGTTCGCGCGTCGACTTCTTCCAGTCCCCACCAGGCACGGTGCCCGGCGCTACGCCTACCGTCACCGCACGCGACATCCGGCTGAGCGATGAGGTGCTCGCCGATGTCAACGTGGTGTCGGCGGGCCGCGCCGGCTGGAACGGCACGGCCCAAGTGCCGCAGGTCGGCGACAACGCGATCGCGCTCGCCATCGCCGAGCTCCGGAGCGGCACGGTGATGATCGACGACACCGACACCGGACTCACGAATCCGCCGGCGACGACGAACCTGCCGGGAATGAACGGGCGTTCGATGGCGGACTTCTGGCGCGCGGCCGTCACCGATCTCGGGCTCGTCTCGTCGCGAGTGCAGGCCGAGCGTCAGGCCGGCGATACGCTTCGGCAGCAGACCGACGTCCGTCGCCAAGGCGTGAGCGGCGTCTCGATCGATGAGGAACTGATTGCCATCACGCGCGCGCAGCAGGCGTACCAGGCGGCGGCGAAGGTACTGACGTTGGTGCAGGAGCTGACGGCGGAACTGGCTGGCTTGGTGCGCTAAGTTCCGGGATGCTCATTCTCTCGCGTCGCGAAGGCGACTCCATCGTCCTCGAGGGCGGCATCAAGATCGTGGTCATTGCCTGCGATCGCCGCGGGGTGCGGCTTGGCATCGAGGCGCCGCCGAACGTCTCGATCCTCCGCGGGGAAATCGTCCACCAGATCGAAGACGAGAATCGCCGCGCCACCGCGTCGCCGGCCGCCGCCGCGAAGTTCCTGGAGCAGGCCGGTATCACGCCGTCGACCAAGCCGTCGACGGCAACGCCACCTACGCCCTCGCCTTCGCGCGAGCCCTGAGGGCGGCCAGCGTCGGGAGGCGGAGCCACAGCGCTCGGCGCTCGGCGCTCCACACCAGGGCTTCGTCCGGCGCCAGCATCGCAGAGAGGGCGCGCGCGCCGAGCGTCAGGGCCCGGCCGGGCACGGCGCCGGCCGCGGGCACCGCGTCGCCGAACCCGATCGTGACACCCGCGTCATCCCAGGCGGCCTCCATCCGGACCGGTGCCCCAGCATCGGCGGTCAGCGTCAGGCCGAGCAGCAACGCGTGCTGCATCGCCTGCAGGTGACACCGGAGGGGCGGGGCGTCCTCGAATGACACCACCTCGACCGGCCGCTCCCGGTAGTCCGGATGCTCAGCCCAGATCGCGGTCACATCCACAACGAGATCAGCCAGCCGCACGGGCTCTGGCACGGCGCTGCGATGCCGAGGCAGGAGCCGCATCAGCTGGAGCAGACGATCCAGCTGGGCGCCTTCATCGCGAAGCCGCGCGACCATCTCGACATCATCGCCCTCGATGACGGCGGCGACTGCCGCGATCGCTGCCGCCCGGTTCGAGAGCGCGTGGTTCAACCCGCGCTGGAGTCGCTCGACCGCTGGAAGCCAGGCACTGGCCAGCTCGGACGTGTCGACGTCGTCCGGCTCCGCTGTCGTCTCACTCACGGCGGCCTCCGTCACGTAGCGGGCAGTCCCGGCACGGTGAACCCCACCGCCCTGTCGGCCGATACTGAAGAGGCGACGACCCGCCGCTGCCGGCAGTTCGTCCCCTTCCCCGCGTCCAGCCCACTCCCCGTGTTTCTCATCATCGGCCTCGTCGTCGTCTTCGGCAGCGTCATCGGCGGCTACGTGATGCACCACGGCAAGATCGCGGTGCTCATTCAGCCGAACGAGTTCATCATCCTTGGTGGTGCCGCGATCGGCGCGCTGATTGTCGCCAATCCGCCATCCGTCATCAAGGGTGTGATTTCGGGCCTGATCGGACTGCTCAAGCCGAACCCGTACAACAACAAAGCCTACGGCGAACTGCTGCAGGTCCTGTACGACGTCTTTCAGAAGGCCCGAAAGGACGGTCTCGTCGGTCTCGAGTCCCACATCGAAGACCCCGAGAAGTCCGACATCTTCAGCAAGTACCCGTCGTTCCTGGCGAATCACCACGCCGTGCACCTGCTCTGTGACACCCTCAAGGTACTCCTGACCGGTGCCGTCGAGGACCACCACCTGTCCGACATTCTCGATCAGGATCTGGAGCAGCACCACCACGAAGCGATGCAGGTCCCCGCGGCCATCACCGCCACCGGCGACGCGATGCCCGGCTTCGGCATCGTCGCCGCGGTACTCGGCGTGATCATCACGATGGGCTCGATCGGTGGCGCGGCCTCGGAGATCGGCGAGAAGGTCGCCGCCGCGCTCGTCGGCACCTTCCTCGGCATTCTCCTCGCCTACGGGATGTTCGGCCCGATGGCCAAGGCCATCGAAGGTCGCATTGCCACCGAGCACGCCTACCTGCTCTGCATCAAGACGGCGCTGCTCTCATTCGCTCGCGGCGACTCTCCGATGACGGCGGTGGAGTTCGCGCGCCGCAACATCGAACCGCACGAGCGCCCGTCGTTCAGCGAACTCGAAGCCCTCACCCGCAAGAAGGCAGCCTGACGTGTCCCAGAAGGACAAGCACAAGCGGCCCATTGTCATCAAGAAGGTCAAGAAGGGCGGTCACGGCGGCCACCACGGCGGATCGTGGAAGGTCGCGTACGCCGACTTCGTGACCGCGATGATGGCGTTCTTCATGGTGATGTGGATCATCGGGATGGAAGACTCGATGAAGGAGGCGATCGAGGGCTACTTCTCCAATCCCGTCGGCTACAAGAAGGGCTATTCCACCGGCAACAACATTCTGTCGTCGGGCAACTCGCCGGCCCAGGTGAACAAGCCGCCGATCAAGATGATCGTGCGTGCGGCCGAAGAGAAACGCTTCGGCGACGCCGAACTGCGACTCAAGCAGGCCATTGCCAACGCCGAAGCCCGGCTTGGCAACGCCATCATCGAGATCTCGATGACCGAGCAGGGCCTGCGCATCGAGGTCGTCGAAGGGGGCGATGGAAACGATTTCTTTCCCAGCGGTTCCAGCGTGATGAAGCCGACGCTGGTGCTGGCCCTGCAGTTGATCGCCGGTGAACTGAACGAACTGTCGAATCCGATCATCCTGGAGGGCCACACCGACGCCGTGAACTATGGCGGCGCCGGACGCACCAACTGGGAGTTGTCGACCGATCGGGCAAATGCCGCGCGGCGCGTTCTCGAAGGATCAGGGATCTCGCCACTTCGGATTGCCGAAGTCCGGGGCTACGCCGACAAGCGGTTGCGCGTCAAGGACGATCCTTCCGCACCGCAGAATCGGCGCATCTCGCTCTTGCTGCCCTTCACCGTCATTCCGGATGCGCCTGCCAAGCCGCCGTTGTCGCTGCCCGATTCGGTTCCGCCGGAGATCGTGGCCCCGAAGCCGATCAGCTGACCGCCACCACCGGATACGCGAAACGCCGATTCGTGCTCGCACGAATCGGCGTTCGACGTATGGCGACCGGGCTTACGCCCGCAGCAGTTGCTCGAAGGCCCAGTGCTCGGCTTCCGTGTAGCCAGCAAGCAGCGTATCCCGCTCGAGCCCGAGCGCTTCGCAGCGCAGATCCACATCGCTCCAATTCCCGCGCTCGAACGATTCCGCCAGCTTGAGCAGCGCCGCGTGCGGACCGGTGCCGGATTCGAGCGCCGAGCGAACTTCCGGCGCGAGATCCAACGGCTCGATCGCCTCCGCCATCGGCATCTGCAGCAGCGCATCGAGCATCGAGAACAGCCCCACGAGGAACGTCACGCCGCCGTCGTCGCGCCCCAACGACCTCGCGACGCTTTCGGCAAAGCGCGCACGGCGCATCGAGATGTGCGCCACCTCGCGCGAGGTGCCGTCGCCGGTCACCAGGGACGAGACGAGCAGCAACGACACCCATCGTGCGAGTGCCTGACGGCCGAGCAATCGCAGCGCGTGTTCCAGCGATTGGACGCCCCGACCACCAGTGGCCGCGTTGTTCACGAGTTGGAGCAGCTTGTACGTCAGCGCGACGTCGCTCCCCACCGTGGCGATGATCTCGGCGTCGCGGGTCTTCGGATCGCGCAACTGCTGCACCAGGCGCATCGCCGCGATCTGTGCCGTGGGCAGCACCTTCTTGGCGACCAACTGGGGCCGCGAAAAGTAGTACCCCTGAAACAGGGCGAATCCCGCGGCGGCGCACTGCTCCCGCACCTCGCGGGTCTCGACCCGTTCCGCGAGCAGGGTCTTTCGCCACCCGCTCATCAACCCGCCGAGCTCCGCAATGCGGTCCGGCGTCAGGCCCAGCACGTCCACCTTCAGGAACTGCGCGTACTCCACCAAGCGCGCGGTCCCGGGCGACAGCACGAAGTCATCGAGTGCAACCCGCCAGCCGTGGTGCTGCATGCGCGCGAGTTCCTGCAACAGCGCATCGTCGACGACGGCCGTCTCGAGCACCTCAATGACCACCTGCTCTTTCGGCAAGAGCTCGTACACGCGCTCCTTGATCAGCTCACCGGTGAAGTTGATCCACGCCGGCGTGCCAGCCGTCAACTGCGGCAACCCCATCCCGATGACCGATCGCAGTACGGTCTCGGTAGACATCGCGCGATCAGACACGCCGGAGGCTCCCGCCGCCGCGCCATCGTTCCGGTATAACAGCTCGTAGCCGATCAGCTGGTTCTCGGCATTGAACAGCGGCTGCCGCGCCACATAGACCTGGACGCCAGCCGAATCCTGCGCGTCGCTGAGCGGCTCTTCCCGCAGTGGCATCGCGCTCATCCGGCCCAGGGCTCCTCGTCGGAGTCATCGCGGTCACCGTCGGACCACCCCCGCACCGAATCCAGCGGGGTCACATTCCCGCGATTTCTCGCCAGCCACTGCTCGGCGCGATGCCGGTAGTGGGCCTCGAGCCCTGGATACAGATCTGACGTGACTTCCACGAAGGCCGCCGCCTCGGCAGGTGCCCCGCCGTGCGCGTCACGGAATTCGTCCGTGAGATCCGGCCATTGCGTGCCCGGCAACCGGGCCGTGTCGATGAGCTGAATCAGCCGCCACATCACCAGCGGCTTGGCCGA
>JANRJP010000130.1:0-2565 GCA_033763905.1 Gemmatimonadaceae bacterium | reverse complement strand
ACGGCAGTGGCGTCGCGATGATCGACGGCAAGATGCAGGACGATGCCACGTGGAAGCAGGCGAAGGTGATGGTCGATCTCGCACGACTTGTCGCGCGGAAAGATCCGGCCTTGGCCGCCGCATATGGCATTGAGGGCGGGCAATGAGCACCAAGACGCGCCCCGGCAACTTCTTCGAGGACTTCGTCGTCGGTGCCGAGTTGGTGCACGCCACGCCGCGCACGGTCACCGAAGGCGACGTGGCGATGTACCAGGCGCTTTTTGGTGGGCGATTCGCGGTGATGTCGTCGTCGCCGTTTGCGCAGTCGTTCGGGCTGCCCAAGGCGCCGGTCGACGACTTGCTCGCGTTTCACCTGATTTTTGGCAAGACGGTGCCTGACGTCTCGCTCAACGCCATCGCCAACCTCGGCTATGCCGGTGGCGTGTTCGGCGTGCCCTTGTACCCGGGCGACACGATCGCCACGCGTTCGCACGTGACGGGCGTCAAGGAGAACAAGGACGGCAAGACCGGTGTGGTGTACGTGCACTCGGTGGGCACGAATCAGCGTGGGGAGATGGTCGTGGACTACCATCGCTGGGTGATGGTCCGCAAGCGTGACGTGTCATCGCCGCCGCCGGCCGTTGTCGTGCCGACGCTGCCGACCTCGGTTCCCGTCGACGCCTTGCACGTCCCCTACGCGATCACCGGTGAATACGACACGGCCCTCGCTGGGAGCGCTGACCTCTGGGACGACTACGCCGTCGGGGAGCGCATCGACCACGTCGACGCAATGACGATCGAAGAGGCCGAGCACCAGTTGGCGACGCGGTTGTTCCAGAACACCGCCAAGGTGCACTTCAACCAGCACGTCGAGCGCGAAGGCCGCTTTGGGCGGCGCATCGTTTACGGCGGCTACGTGATTTCGCTGGCGCGGGCGCTGTCGTTCAACGGACTCGCCAATGCGCAGCGCATCGTCGCCATTCACGGCGGCCGCCACGTGGCGCCGACCTTTGCCGGTGACACGATCTACGCGTGGTCCGAGATCACCGCGAAGGATGCACTCCCCAATCGCGATGATCTCGGCGTGCTCCGCGTGCGCACCATTGCCACCAAGGACCGCGCCTGCGCCGATCACCCGTCGACGAACGCCGACGGCACCTGGGTGGACGGCGTCGTGCTGGAGTTTGACTACTCGGTGGTGATGCCGCGTCGCACGCGATAGCGCGCGGCACACCAACCACTACCCCGCCGACGCCTCCAGCGCCTGCGTCAGGTCGGCAATGATGTCGCCGACGTGCTCCAACCCGACGCTCACCCGCACGAGGCCATCTGGAATTCCCACCGCCGCACGCTCGGCGGGCGTGAGCTTCGAGTGCGTCGTGCTCATTGGGTGCGTGAGAATCGTCCGCGAATCGCCCAAGTTCGGCGTGAGCGTCACGAGCCGCGTGGCATCCAGAAAGCGACGCACGCGCTCCCAGCCGCCGTCGAGCTCGAGCACCACAATCCCACCACCCGCCGACATCTGCGCCTTGGCCAGCGCGTGCTGCGGATGCGACGGCAGGAACGGATACCGCACCGCACGCACCTGCGGATGACGCTCCAGCGCAGTGGCGAGTGCCAGCGCGTTCGCGCAGTGGCGTTCCATCCGCAACGACAAGGTCTCGAGACTCTTCGACAGCACCCACGCGTTGAACGGGCTCATTGCGGGCCCGGTGTGTCGCGCAAAGAACCGCGCGTCGGCAATCAGCGACTTGGGCCCGACGATCGCGCCACCCAGCGTGCGACCCTGCCCGTCCATCCACTTGGTCGCCGAGTGAATGATTACCGATGCGCCGAACTCGATCGGCCGCTGCAGGACCGGCGTCGCGAAGCAGTTGTCGACCAGGAGGGGAATGCCGCGCGCCTGCGCCAACGCGCCCAGCGCCCGCAGATCGGCGATCGCCAGTCCGGGATTCGACGGCGACTCCACGAACAGCACCTTCGTCGTCGGCTCGATGGCCGCTTCCCAGCCTGCCGTGTCGGCGAGATCCACATATGTGTGCCGCACGCCCCACTTGGGCAGCACCTTCGTGAACAGCTGGTGCGTGCTGCCAAAGATCGCGCGCCCGGACACGACGTGGTCCCCAGCCGACAGCCGCGACGCCAGCGCAACGAATACCGCCGCCATTCCCGACGCCGTCGCGATGCCGTCCTCGGCGCCTTCGAGCGCGCAGAGCTTCGCGACGAACTCGTCGGTGTTGGGGTTCGAGTAGCGACTGTACACCAACCCGTCGACTTCCTCGGCGAACAACGCGCGGCCGTGCTCGGCGTCGTCGAAGCGGAAGCTGCTCGTCAAGAAGAGCGGCACCGCGTGCTCGTGCTGCGCCGTCGTCGGGACCTGTGTGCGAATGGCCAGCGTGTCGGGATGCAGCGGACGGTCAGCGCTCACGGACGGGCCCCCCCACGGGGAGATGACGGTCGAAGTGTTGCACGAGTTTGCCGAGCAGGTAGCGCGCGTGCGCTGGACGAGCCGTCCAGCCGTGTGTCGCGCCTGGCGCAATGACGAGATCAAAGTCCTTGCCGCGTCGCATCAACTCTTCGGCAAGC
>JANRJP010000125.1:0-27031 GCA_033763905.1 Gemmatimonadaceae bacterium | reverse complement strand
TCCGGCGCGTGCGAACGCAACGTGGCATCGGCCGCACGCCGGATCAGTTCGCGCGCGATCGACGCCGCGCCGACCAGTTCACCCTCGTACTCCAACTCGAGCTTGCCCGTGATCGCCGGCAGCGCGCCGTACACGTCGCTGACGCGAGGCACCGCTTCCGCTTCGCCCAGCAACACCGCGCGACGTTCGGCGTTCGAGACCACGTTCTCCATCACCGTGATCGGCATCCGCTGCGACACGCCGCTCCGGCGGTCAATCCGCTTGTCCCCGCGCGCCTCGAAGGCGATGCGCTCGACGAGTTCGCCGATGAAGGCCGGTACGCGCACGGGGATACCGTCGCGGGACGTCCATGCTTCCTGCCGCGTGATCGTGACGCCGAGCTGCACGTCTTCCGGATAGTGGGTCACGATCTCGCTGCCGATCCGGTCCTTGAGCGGAGTGATGATCTTCCCACGCGCCGTGTAATCCTCGGGGTTCGCCGTGAAGCAGAGCAGCACGTCGAGGGGCAGGCGAACGGGGTAGCCTTTGATCTGTACGTCGCCCTCCTGCATGATGTTGAACAGGCCGACCTGCACCTTGCCCGACAAGTCCGGCAGTTCGTTCAGGGCAAAGATGCCGCGGTTGGCCCGGGGGAGCATCCCGAAGTGGATCGTCAGCTCATCCGACAGCAGGTGCCCGCCGCGCGCGGCCTTGATCGGGTCGACGTCGCCAATGATGTCGGCGATCGTCACGTCCGGCGTCGCCAGCTTTTCGACGTAGCGCTGCGAGCGGTCGATCCACGCAATGGGTGCGTCGTCCCCCGCCTCGGCCACCAGCGTCCGGCCGTACTTGGAGATCGGCGCGAACGGATCGTCATTGACTTCGCTGCCCTTCAGGACCGGCATTGCGTCGTCGAGGAGCGTGACCAGCGCGCGCAGGATGCGTGACTTCGCCTGCCCGCGGAGACCGAGCAGAATGAAGTTGTGCCGCGACAGGATCGCGTTGGCGATCTGCGGCATCACGGTATCCTCGTAGCCCAAGACGCCGGGGAAGAGCGCCCCGCCGGCCTTGAGGCGGCGCAACAGGTTGGCGCGCAGTTCGTCCTTCACCGTGCGGGGGCCGAGCTGGCCGTAGGAGGACCGGCGAAGGGCGCCGAGGGTGGTCGGAAGCGACGTCACGTTCGAATGACTCCGGAGGTCGGGCAGGAGGGGGAAGAAAGCGGCGGCCGGACGCTCGGCTGAGCCCCCGTGACCTACGCCCCAAGGAGAACCCTGTTTCACGAACTTTCGTTTCCGCGGAACGCCCCCGACGGAGCCCCGCGCAAATCGTTGCCAAGACGTCACTTGATCGGCCTTGTGACCCTTGACTCGGCGGCTAAAGACCCCCACATTTCTCGTATGCCGACGCCGAACGCCGAATGCGCGCGCGGACCAGGCACTTACCTCAACCCCTCAGGAGAAGGAACTATGAAGCGCCTGGCCCTTGTCGCCGCTGTTCTCGTGCTCGCCGCTTGCTCGAAGGCCGAAGAGGCCGCCCCGGCCGCCGAGACGACCCCGGCTGCTGCCCCGGCTCCGGCCGCCCCGATGGACTCGTCGGCGATGAAGATGGATTCGGCCGCTGCTCCGGCCGCCGCGCCGATGGCTGACACCGCCAAGAAGATGTAAGCTGGCGGAAACGCCACACGGGGCGCTGCGACTTCGGTCGCAGCGCCCCGTTTCTTTTGCTACCGGCGTACCGCGCGACCGCCACACTCACGGCGTGATCGGCACCTCGTGCACGGTCACAAGCACTTCGCGGTCGGTCGTTCGCGCCGCGATGGTCGTCCCAGCTGCCACTTCGCGGCGAACCATCGCGAGCGCGGCGTAGCCACGCGGCGACTGCACACTCGAACGCACGTCGCCCACATCCCGCTCACCGTCGAACAGCACCGCGCCGGACACCAGGGCCTCGTCTGCACGCAACAGGCGCAGATGCCGATTGACGTGCCCGCGGAAATGCACGCGCGCAATGGTCTCCTGGCCGGTATAGCAGCCCTTCGTGTACGAAATCGCCCGCAGCGCGTCGAAGTTGGCCTCCTGCGGAATCGTGCTCTCATCCATATCGAGCCCCCACTCGGGGCGTCCCGCTTCGACGCGCGCTACCGTCCACAGCGCGTCGTCTCCCTGCGGCAGCGCGGCCCACGCCGTGCGGAGCGGCGCCAGATCCGTCGGCGCAGCGACGACGTCGAAGCCGAGCACCCCCAAGTCGGGGGAGCGCAGCACGATCGCAGGGCCCGACCCGCCCGGCAGCGGCACGTGTGCGTACGGGGCCAAGGCGAGCAGCGCATCCTCGGGTAGGCCGGTGGCAGACGCCACCACCGCCGCCGAGGTCGGCCCGTAGACGCCGATCGCGTCGAGCTCGCGCGTCGCGTCGCGATGCTTTGCGAGACGCGGCGGCAGAAACTTCGCGAGCATCGCCAACCAGCCGCTCGCGGCTCGCGACGGCACATCGACGAGCAGTCGTCCGTCGCCGATGACGAAGATGCGGCAATCGGCGAGCAGCTTGCCCTTCGGATTGGGCGCCGCGGCGTACTGTCCATCCCCGATCCCGAGCGACACCACGTCGTTCGAGACGAGGCCCGTGAGCATCGTCGCCGCCTGTGCGCCATCGATCAACGTCCGGCCGCGCGTCGAGCGGTCGAAGCAGACCGCCGAATGCTGCAAGGCGTCGTACCGCGTGGGCTCAGCAATCGCGATCGGGAGGTGTTCCATTGTCAGAAGCGCGCGGGGCGGTTGACGAGCGACGCCAGAGCGGCGGCTACGTCCTCGGGAAAGATGCGCCACTGCGCGCTCGCGAACGAGTCCCCGCCGTCGCCCAGCCATACCGTGCACCAGCCCGCGGCTTCGGCCCGCGCGGCGCTATCCGCGCGGTCGATCAGTGCGACGCCCGTCGTGCCGGGCGACAACCGCTGCGCGGCGCGCGCCCACGCGGCGTCTGGCGCCACTTCGTCGCTGCACCAGAGAAAGCGGCACTGCGCCTGTCGCTCCGACGGCAGCACCGCATCGACCACCGCACGCGGCAACCGCGTGATGATACCGACCGGCAGCACGTCGCTCGCGGCATCGAGAAACGCCGAGGCGCCTGGGCGCCACCGGACGCCGGCCCGCGCGGCGTGGCGGAAGGCATCGCCGGCGCGCAACGCGATCAACGCGCACTCGGCAGCGTCCGTGCGCCGCAGGGCCTGCGCGAGCGTCGCGACCATCGCGTCGATGCCGTCGGTGGGCTCCAGCGGAGGGGCCAAATCCGATTCCGGCCAGCCCTCAGCGCGTGCGGCCTCGCGGACACAGGCGACGCGCAGTTCGTCGGTGGCCACGAAGCCCCGGTCGAGTTCGCAGACGAGCAAGCCCGCGCGCCGCACGCTCAGTGCGGGCCGTGTCCGTTCGTCTTCGCGCGCGTGTGGACCGAGGCGCGACGCTCGATATCCTCCACGGCGCGGGTCAGGCGATCCGCCACGCGCATCAGGCGCTCCAGTGGATGCGTCAGGGACAGCAACTCGTGCTGGGCCGCCAGGTCGAAGTCGAGATGGGCCGCGGCGACGTACGCCACCAGCGACGGATCGTCGGGCAACACGAGCGCGTCGTCGTCGCGTTCACTGATCGTCTGCGCGGCGTCGACGATCCGCTGGAACAATGCACGCACGCGTTCCGCGGCCGCCGACAGTTCGGGCAGCTCGCCAGCATCGACGGGGCGATCGGGCGCCGGCGCGCATTCCACCACGTGGTAGGGCGCGGGATCGCTCACGAACGCCGTGAGCGACACCCGTTCGACGCCGCGCACCACGAGATCAATGCGGCCGTCGGGGAGCGGCGATCGCTCGACGATTTCGGCGATCGTAGATGGCCAGCCCGACGGCAGCTCGCGCTCGGGCGTGCCCGGCGGCAGCAGCGCGATCACGAATCGCCCGTCGGCGGCGACGACATCGGCGATCATCTGTCGGTAGCGCGGTTCGAAGATGTGCAGAGCGCGCGTCGCGCCCGGGAGCAACACGATCCCCAGCGGGAAAACCGGACGTCGCGCGCGCGTCACACGCGGTTGGCGATCTGGTCCGCGACGTCTCGCAGGCGCTTGAGCTCAAAGGGCTTCTGCATCACCGCGCATCCCGACTGCCGCAGAAACTCCTGCGTTTCCCCCGACACCACGTCGCCGGTCGAGAAGACGAATCGCCCGGCGAGCGCCGGGCGCTCCGCGACGACGCAGGCGTGGACCTCGGCGCCGGATACGTTCGGCATCCGAAGATCGCAGATGATCACATCCGGCTTGGGCGCGTCGCTCCGAAGAATCGCGAGCGCCCGCTCACCATCGGAGGCTTCGCTGACGATCCAACCCTGCCGCGAGAAGAAACGCACGAGCGCCGCGAGGATCGTGGCTTCATCGTCCACGATCAACACGCGGCGCTCCCGGGGCGTCCCTTCGGTCAGTTGCTCGCCCAGAACGCGGCGAGGGCGCGACCGTCGGGAGAGGTGCGGAGCTTCTCGAACGCCCGCTCGCGGATCTGACGGATCCGTTCGCGCGTGACGCCCATCAGCTCGCCGATCCGCTCCAAGGTCATCGCCTCGGCGCCGGGCTCGAGCCCGTAGTACAGGAACAGGATCTTCCGCTCGCGGGGCGAGAGGTAGGTGCGGAAGACACGCTCCATCACTTCCCGCATCAGCTGGAAGTCGGTGACCTCTTCGATATCGGTGCCGTCACCGGCCGCAAAGCGCTCGCCGAGCGTGCTCGCCTCGCGATCGCTGCGATCCACCGGCGCGTCGAGGGAGACTTCCGTCGTGCTCATCTTGCGCGCGGCACGCACGTTGTCCGGCGTATCGCCGAGCAACTTCGCGAGCTCCTCGTCGGTGGCATCGCGACGGAGGGCGTGCTGCAACATCGCCTCGGCACGCGAGAGCTTGATCAGCGCCGAGTTCTGATTGAGCGGAATGCGCACCGACCGCGTCTGCTCGGCCAGCGCCTTGAGCACCGCCTGACGCACCCACCACACCGCGTACGAGATGAACTTCACGCCCTGGTCGGGATCGAACTTCCGCACCGCCTTGAGCAGCCCTTCATTTCCGATCGCCACGAGCTCCGAGAGGTCCAGCCCGTGCCCCTGGTACTTCTTCACGTACGAAATGACGAAGCGCAGGTTGGCGGTCACCAGTCGCTCGGCCGCCGCCTCATCTCCCTTCTGCGCGAGCCGCGCGAGGCGCTTCTCTTCGGCCGGATCCGTGATCAGCGGGAGCTTCTGAATGTCCAGCAGATACTGGTCGAACGCGGACGCCGGTGCTGCGCGGAAATATCGGCTCCTGCTCTCGGCCATCGTCCCCATTCGCGCTCCTTGCCTTCGGTGGTGGGACCGCGGACCGAATTTCAGCCCGGCGGGAGCGCCACGATGGGACGGGCTGTTTCTGCCGTCAAGATTGATTTGCTCTATGTGCCGTGGGTCACCGGACCCGCCGACCGCCGCAGTTGATTGCGCCGCAACGACTTGCGACCGGTCGGACGCGGCGTCCGGTTTAGGGTGCTAGGCCTAAGTAATCCCTCGGTGTTACCGAAGTGACACCGAACCGGCTAGGGCAGTAGGGGGAACCAGTCCGAGTCTGCCACGGGAATTCCGAATCCACGAGCCTCGCCCGCCATCGCACCGATCCGCGCTGGAAGGGCGCACTCGATCACGCCGCCCCGCGCCTTCTTGTCGGTATGCATCGCGCGAACGAGGGCCTCGCGCGAAATCCCGCTTGGCACGGCATCCGGAAGACCGACCGACCGCACCGCGTCCCGAATGATGGTGGCGGTGCCTGCGGCGGCGATGTCGAGCGCCTCGGCAACGCGCGCTTCCAGCACCATCCCGATCGCCACCGCCTCACCGTGCCGAATGCCGTACGCCAGCAGATGCTCGATCGCGTGTGCCGCTGTGTGGCCGAAGTTGAGCACTTTGCGCAGGCCTGCCTCGCGCGCGTCACGGCGGACGACCTCGGCCTTGATGCGCACCGAGATGGCGATGGCCTCAGCCAGCAGGTCGCTCGTGGGCGCATCGGCGGCGACCAGCAGTTCGGCGTGTGAGACGAGCCACGCGAAGTGCTCGGCGTCTGCCACAATGCCGTGCTTCAGCATCTCGGCGATGCCGGCGCGTCGATCCTCGAGCGGCAAGGTGCCGAGGACGGTCGGATCGATCACGACCGCCGAGGGCGGATGAAAGGCGCCGACCAGGTTCTTGCCGCCGGGCACATCGAGGCCGGTTTTGCCCCCGATGGAGGCGTCGACCATCGCCAGCAGCGTGGTGGGTACCTGCACCACCGGTACGCCGCGGTGGAAGGTCGCCGCGACAAATCCCGCGACATCGCCAATGACGCCACCGCCGAGCGCAAGCACGGCGCTGTCGCGCCCGATGCCGGCGTCGATCATTGCGTCGGTGAGCGCGGCCCACGACTCGCGCGTCTTGTGCGCTTCCCCCGCCGGAATGCGGAGACACAGCGGGGGCGTGGGGAACGAGGACTCGACGCGCGCACGCCAGAGCGGTTCGACCGTCTCGTCGGTGATGATGACCCAGCGGTGCGCCGAGGGCACCGCCGCGGCGGCGACGCGGCCGACCTCGTGGAGCGCCCCCCGGCCAATCGTGACGCGGTACGTGCCCGCGTCGACGACGTTCACCACGTGACCTCGCCGGCGCCGGCGCGGCGATTCGCCACGCGCGACAGCACGAACAGGAGATCGGACAGCCGGTTGAGGTACATCACGACCAACTGCGGAATCGCGACGTCGCGGCGCAACGTCACGACGCGGCGCTCCGCGCGCCGACACACGGTGCGCGCGACGTGCAGTGCGGCGGCCTTGGGGGTCCCGCCGGGCAGGATGAAGGCGCGCAGCGGCTCAAGTTCGGACTCGCCGGCGTCGATGGCGCGTTCGAGCTCGGCGATGCGCGAGTCGTCGATGCGCGCCTTCTCGAGCTGCTCGGCCATCTTGTCGAGATCGGGCGTGGCGAGCAGGGCGCCGATCGCGAACAGGTCACGCTGGATCGGGACAAGCACCTCGTCGATGCGCGGCATCAGTTCGATCGCGCGCGCCATCCCGAGGCTGGCGTTCAGTTCATCGACGGCGCCGTAGGCTTCGACGCGCGGGTCGTCCTTGCCGACGCGGCCACCGCCGAAGAGCCCGGTGTCGCCCTCGTCGCCCGTCTTGGTATAGATCTTCATCGTCATCCCGAAAGGTAACGCCGAGGGGTGAAGAGGGTTCCCCGCGCCGCTAGATTTTGACGGATGTCACACCCCATCACCGACATCACGATCATCGGCGCCGGCCCCACGGGTCTGTTCGCGTCGTTCTACGCCGGTATGCGCGGCGTCTCCGCTCGCCTGGTCGATGCCCTCCCGCAGGTGGGCGGCCAGTTGATGGCCCTCTACCCCGAGAAGTTCATCTTCGACGTCGCGGGCTATCCCGAAGTGTTGGCCAAGGACCTGGTTGCGAATCTGGATCGTCAGGCGCGTCGCTGGGACACACCGCGGTTCCTCGGTCAGAAGGTCGTCGGCCTCGATCGGCTCGACGATCACTTCGTGCTCCGGACGGAGACCGACGCGTTCCCCACGCGCGCGATCATCATCGCGGCGGGTATTGGTGCGTTCTCGCCGCGTCGCCTGCCGCAGGCGGCGGCCGAGCCCTGGTACGGGCGTGGCGTGCACGATGTGGTGCTCGACCCATCGCAGTTCCACGGCAAGAAGGTGCTGATCATCGGCGGCGGTGACACCGCCTTCGACTGGACCGATCAGCTCGCGGGCAAAGCGGCGCACGTCACGCTCGCGCATCGCACCGACCGGTTCCGGGCACACGGCGCCACGGTGGACAGTGTGATGGCGCACGCGTCCGCCGGGCGTGTCACGGTGCACACGTGGCACGAACTCAAGGAACTGCACGACGCCGACGGCACGCTGACCGGCGTAACGCTCGTGCACACCAAGTCCAAGACGCCGGTGGCCGTCGAATGCGACGCCGTGCTGCCCATGCTCGGGTTCGTGTCCGATATGGGCGCGATCAATACGTGGGGACTCAACATCCAGAATGACGAGATCCACGTCAATTCGCAGATGGAGACCGGCGTCCCGGGCATTTACGCGGCCGGCGACGTGACGACCTATCCGGGCAAGCTCAAGCTCATTGCGACCGGCTTCAGCGAAGCGGCCGCGGCCGTGAACCAGGCGGTGCATTGGGTGTACCCGGACAAGAAGGTCAGTCCGGGCCATTCGTCCAACTTGGCAGTGTTCGGGCAAAAGGACGATTGATTCCCACTACGGGTTGACGCTCGGCGCCTGCGCCGAGACATTCCTCCCGCTGTTGTCCGTGCCGTACCACTCCCGCCGGGCCTCGATGACGAGCACCCTCTCTCCACGCGATGCGTCGGACGCGGCGCGCCGGACGTCCGGCGCGACGCTGGATGCGGGTGCTGTGGAGCGCTTCGTGGCGCTGCTCACCGGGCCCGATGATGCGGGGGCCGAGCACGCCGTCCGCGATTGGTTGGCGCGAGGGGTGCTGATCGAGACGCTGTATCTCGATCTCTTTGCCCCGGCCGCGGTCCGGCTCGGCGCCCTGTGGGACGAGGATGCCTGCGACTTCCTGCAGGTCACGGACGCGCTGGGTCGAATGCATCGCGTGCTGCATCTGCTCGAGCCGGTATGGCTGACGCCCGCGCCGGAGGCCACACGGGTCGGCCGAGCGCTGATGGCGTGTCCCGCCGGCGAGCAGCACACGCTGGGTCTCTTTCTCGTTGCCGACTTCTTCGCGCGGGACGGATGGGACGTGTTGGTGGGGCCGCCCCTCGACCGCGTCGGACTGCTCGATGCCGTCACCGAGCAGCACATCGACGTCGTGGGCTTTTCGGTCGGCTGCACGACGCGACTCCCTCGACTGGCGCACGACATCGCCCACGTGCGCCGCGCGTCGCGGAATCCGCACATCCTGGTGCTGGTCGGTGGTCCGCCGTTCGTGGGAGACCCGACACTCGTGGCGCGCGTTGGGGCCGATGCGACCGCCGTGTCGGCAGACGGAGCGCCAGCGATCGCCCGAGCGCTCCTCGCACGACGCTCAGCCGTCGACGCTCCGCTCCCTGCGATCTGACCACGCGCCGCCGTGGCGGCGCGCGAGTTTGTCGAGGTTCCGGCGAGCCACATCGTCGAGCGACAGGCCCGCCGCCTCGGCCGTCGCCGCCAGGCACCACAGCACATCGCCGAGCTCCAACGCCAGACGGTCGCGATCCAGCGGGACGCCTTGCATCAGGTGCTTGCGGACGAGCGCGAGCACCTCGCCCGCCTCTTCGGCCAAGCCGCAGGCCGGGTCGAGCAATCGATCCCGATCCGACAGCCCGGGATTCCGGGTTCGGAGGGCTCCGCGGGTGTAATCGTCGAACGCGCCCATCAACCGCTCCAAGTGCAAGTGGGAACGAGACTTGGGCTAGAGACGCCCCGTCGGCGCTCTTATGTTACGTGCGCGCGTAGCACGCGTCAAAATACGGACCGAGGCGCGCTTCCGGAGCATCGGGGGGAACGGGCCGACCATCCAGCCGGTAGCACCTGTACCCACCCGGAGCTGTGCCCGTCGTCCGAGCCCTCATCGCGCTGATCGTCCTCCTGCTGCCCTCGCGCCTTCGCGCGCAGGAAGACGTGTGCGATGATCCTGCGGCGAAGCGGGTGTACGCCCTGCGCATCGACGGCAATCGGGCGTTCTCCGACGACGAGCTGGCCACGCGCATCGCGACGACCCCGATGAGCATCTGGGGTCGGGTGCCGCTCATCTCGCGCCTCGTCACGCGGCAATGCCTCGACGAGGAGGCGTTGCGCCTCGACGTCCTGCGGCTCGTGTACTTCTACCGCGTACGCGGCTTCCCCGACATCGCCGTCGAGCCGACGGTGACGGCCGACGGTCCGAAGGGGGTCGTGGTGCGTCTGCAAGTCCGCGAGGGCCAGCCGATCATCCTGCGCACGTTCCGCATCGCCGGCCTCGACTTGGTGGAGGATGCGGCACGCATCACGCGAGATCTCCCAGCGCGGCAAGGCGCACGGTTCGACGAAACCACCATCAACGCGTCCCGCGATTCGCTGCTGCGTCGGTTGCGCAACGCGGGGTATCCTCGCGCCGAGGTCTTCCGCGCCTTCAACACCGAGCGCGCGACACGGTCGGCGGATGCGACGCTCACGGTGGAGCCGGGCCCGTTGGCGCGCTACGGCAGCGTGTCGGTCGTCATCGATCCGGTGCCCGGCCGTGAGACCCCACAGGTCGACACGGTCGATGTGCGGACACTGCTGGGGATCACGCCGGGCGAGAAGTATCGCGAGCGCGATCTGGTGGAGGGACAGCGTCGCACCTACGAGACCGAGCTCTTCCGCGCGGTGCAGGTCGATCTCGATTCGACGAGCACCGATTCGATCCTCGGCATCCGCATCCGCGTCGCCGAACAGCCACAGCGATCGGCCAGCATCGGTGCCGGCTGGGGTACGATCGATTGCTTCCGCGCGCAGGGCCGATTCACGCACTACAACTTTCTCGGGTCGGTGCGCCGCCTCGAGCTCACCGGCCGCGTTTCGCGATTGGGCGTCGGCGCACCGACGCGCTTTCCGACCGGCGCCCGGGCGCTCTGCGCTCCCGACGCGTACAACGACCAGTACGGTGACACGCTCAACTACTTCCTCGGCGCGTCGCTCCGGCAGGCGTCCCTGTTCGGCGTGTTGCGCAGTCCCGAACTGACGATCTACACCGAGCAGCGCTCCGAGTACAACGCCTACCGCCGCATCACGCCGATCGGTCTCGCCGCCTCGGCCAACTGGAGCCCCCGTGGCGTGCCGCCGATCACCGCGGCGTACACGCTGGAACTCGGGCGGACGGTGGCGTCGCCCGCGCTGTTCTGCGTGCTGTTTACCTCCTGTGACGCGGTCGACCGCGCGATCGTGAGTGCGGAGCGACGCTTCGCGGCGTTCACGCTCAGCACGCAAATCTCGCGGCAGAACGACCCGACGCTCCCAACGCGCGGCGCGACGCTGCGCTTGGAAGCACGGCACGTCTCGCCGCTCGTCGGCGCCGACTCGAGTTTTCGCTTCAACCGGTTGATCGCCGACCTCACCGGCTTCACCAAGCTCGGCGCCGACGGCGTGCTCACGGGGCGCGTCCGCGTCGGCGGACTCTTCGAGCTCGAAGGCTTCAGCAACACGAGCAACCAGACGTTCATCCCGGTGCAGGAGCGCCTGTTCGCCGGCGGCCCGAGCACGGTGCGGGGGTTCCGCCCGAACGAACTGGGACCGGCGTCGTACCGCATTCTCTCGTACGACCAGACGCAGCCCTTCGCCGTGCCGGGACAGGCGCGCGAGGTGCCGGTGCCCGTCGGCGGCACGTCGATGGTCGTCACGAACATCGAGTACCGGGTGCGGGCACCGGGATTCGGCGGCATCGCCCAGCTGGCGCTGTTCGCCGACGGCGGGCAGGTGTGGACGCGCGGACGTGACTCGCTGACGTTCAGCGTCGGGGCCCTGCGCTGGACGCCCGGCGTGGGGCTGCGTGTCGTCACCGCCTTCGGTGCGATTCGCGTCGACATCGGCTACAACCCGTTCCGTCCCGTCGCGGGCGCCGCGTACTTCGATACGCCCCTCGCCGCGGGCGGCGATTTGAACTGCGTCAGCCCGCCGCCGAGCCCCACGGGCCCGAACGTGACCTGCCTGGCCACGTATCAGCCGTTGCGGTCCAACTCGCTCTGGCGTCGGTTCACGCCGAGCATCTCGATCGGTCAGATCTTCTAGCCGATGCGCCGACGCCAACTCGTCCTCTACGTAGCGGCGGCGGCGCTGGTCGTCGTCGGGCTCGTGGTTGTCGCGGGCGCCTACGTGTTCACGAGCACCGAGTGGGGCCTTGAGCGCGTGCGGCAGCTCGTCATCGCGCAGACGAAGGGGGCGGTGCGCGGTCGGCTGCATCTCGGGGCAATTCGCGGGACCGTGCTCGGGGACCTGACGATCGACTCGGTCGAGATCCGCGACCGCGACGACTCGTTGTTCATCGCCACCGGACCGGTGCACGTCCGGTACGACGTCCGCGACGTCATCGATCGCCGCATTCTCGTGCGATTCCTCGAGGTGACGCGGCCGGTGATCCGCGTCCACGAGTATCGCGGCGGCGGCTGGAACTGGAAGCGCATCTTCCCCCCGAGTCGGCGCATCACACCGGTGAGCCCCACGCGCGGCTTCGGCGACTACGTCGAAGTCGATACTGCGCGACTGCACGATGCGACGCTGATCCTGATTCAACCGTGGAATCCGGATCCGAACGCCCCGGCATCGGCGCGCGACTCGGTGTTGCGCGTGGCCCAGCGCGAGCACGAACTCCGGCCGGACGGCAGCGGTACCTGGGACAAGGTCTCGCAGTGGCGCAACGCCGAGCTGCGGCTCGGACGGTCGGTAATTGCTCATCCGGATTCCGCCGGACAGACGTTCGTCGTCGAGGGCGCGCGGCTCGTCGAGACCGAGCCCGCGTTCTACGTGCGCAACGCGCGCGGCCTGGTGCGCAAGATCGACGATACGGTCTGGGTCAATCTGCCCGAACTCAAGCTCGCGGCGTCGAGCGGCTCGGCCAGCGGTCGCGTGTCGTGGGGCGGTGGGCGTCCGCAACGCTGGGATATCCGCATTGTCGGCGACACCGCGTGTATGAGCGACTATGGCTGGATTTACCCGACCCTTCCGCGTACGGGATGCGGTTCGACGAAGGTCTGGATCCACAATGATCCCGCCGAGGAACGGCGGATGCTGTACGAGCTCACAGAGCTCGATGTGACGTCGGTGAAATCCCGGCTTCGCGGCCGGATGACCTTCGGGACGGGGACGGAGTTCCTGCACGTCCGCGATGTCGATCTCGAAGCGATGCCGGTGGATTTCGACCTGCTGCGCGTCTTCCGCGGCGGCGCGTTCCCGTACGACTTCCAGGGCACCCTCACGGGTCGCGTCAAGGGCAAGGGCGGGCCGGTAAATCGTTTCGTCATCGACGAAATGGATCTCACGTATCGAGATCGCCACGTGCCCGGCGCCATCTCCCGGGCGCGCGGGCGCGGGATGCTCGACATCACGACGCCGGCCGACGCGGTCTTCCGCGGGTTCGATCTGGATGCGGAGCGCGTGGATATCCGGACGATCCGCTACGTGAACCCGGCCTTCCCCGAGCTCGGGGGCATCGTGCGCGGCCGCGCACGGCTCGATTCGCTCTGGTATGACGTGCGGTTCCGGGACGCGGACCTGGAGCACATCGACGGCGAGGGGACCCCGACGCGACTGACGGGGCGAGGGCGGATGACGATCGAAGACGTAAGCACGCGCTTCGACGTCGCGCTGACCGCACTGCCGATGTCGTTCGGCATGCTGGCGAAGTCCTATCCGTCGATCCCGATCCGCGTGCCGATGCCGGGGACGCTCACGCTGGTGGGCACGTCGGACTCCCTCGGGGTGAACGCGCAGTTCGCCGGGCCGCAGGGCGCCGTCACGTTCCGCGGGATGGCCGATGTCTACTCGGACTCGATCGACAAGGCACTGGGCTTCGATGGCAGCTGGACCTTCGACTCACTCGACGTCCGCGCGCTCACGGCCGATGCGCGGATGCCGAGAACGCGCCTGACCGGGACCGCGGATGGCCGCGTGATGGGCGACACGTTGATCCCCACCCTCGATGGTCGCGTGAAGCTCGCGTTCGGACGCGGGTGGGTCGATACGGTGCGCGTCATTGCCGCACAGTCGGTGCTCACGTTTCGTGACTCCGTCCTGTACGCCGATTCGACTCGCGTCGAGACTTACGCGGCCACCATCACCGCTCGCGGCGGCATCGGCCTCGGCCCCACACGACACGACTCGCTGCAGATCGGGGTCTACGTCGATTCGCTCGGTGGATTGCGCCAGTATCTCTCGACGGCGCCCGGTCAGTCGGACTCGTTGGCCGGTTCGATGTCGCTGGACGCGCGCGTGGGTGGCAATCTCGACTCCCTCGGCGTGCGCTTCACGCTCACCGGCGACGGGCTGGTGCGCAACGGGCTCCGCGCGCGCCGACTGAATGCGCGCGGGACGGTGCGCGACCTCGCGTCGGCGCCGTGGCTCAACATCGGCGTGACGCTCGACACGGTGCAGGCCGGTGTGCTCTCGTTCCTGCAGGCCAAGGGCGATGCCACCTCGGCCGACACCAATCAGGTGGACGTGACCATCGGCGCCGAAGCCGCCTCGGGCCCCGCGCTCCGCGCGAGTGCTCGCGTGGAGCAGCGAGGCGATACGACATCGGTCGCGCTGTCCCAGGGCGTCCTGATGCTGGTCGACGAAGCGTGGCGTTTGCGTCGTCCGGCGACTGCGCGCGTGGTGGGGACGGCCGTGTCGGTAGACGCGCTGGAGCTGGCAGGCCCCGACGCCGCCAGCGTGCAGTTCGCCGGAACCTTCCGCGACACGGGCAGCATCAGTCTGCGCGCGCAGCTGCAACAGGTGGCGATGACGACGATCAACCGGCTCGCGGGGGCCGATATCGGGATTCGCGGCGTCGTCGACGCGTCGTGGCAGGCGTCGGGGACGCGGGCCGATCCGACGATGCGCTGGCGCGCGAGCATCGGGAACGCCGGGGCCGTCGGCAAGAACACCTATCGACTGGAATCGGACGGCGTATATCGCAATCGGCTACTCGACGCCGAGATCACGTTGCGAGACACCGTCGCGCCGCAGGCTCGCGCGAGCCTGCTCCTGCCGCTCGACCTCGCGCTGGAGCCGCGCACGAATCGGCGGATCGCCGGCGCGCCGCTCGAAGGCCGACTGACGGCCCGTGACGTAGACGCCAGCGCCATCGAGGCCTTCACGACCGCCGTGCGACGGGCCCGTGGCGTGCTGAACGTGGGCATCGATCTCGCCGGCACCTGGGACGCCCCACAAGTGATCGGGCCGCTCACACTCACCGGCGGCGCCGGCGAGATCCCCGCCCTGGGGCGCGTCTCGTTGCGCGAGGTGGAACTCCAGGCACAGTTCCGCGGCGATTCGATGTCGCTCGATCGGTTGCAGGCTCGGTCGGTGGCGCGGAGCGCGACGCCGGGTGCCGACTTGGGCATCGAGCGCGTCGGTCGGCTCGACGGCGGCGGCGTCATCCGGTATCGCACGATCGAGAACCCGGTGTTCGACCTGCGGTTCACGATGGATCGTTTCAATGCCTTCGCGAAGCCCCGGGTCGCGGACCTTGATGTGAGTGGGTCGCTGTCGTTGCGCGGTCCGTACGACGGGGCGACGCTGGCCGGCGACCTCGAAGTCGTGCGCGGCACGCTGATCATTCCCGACCTGGGTCGCTCGAAGCAGTTGGTGAGCGCGGATGACCCGGACTTCCGCCGCGTGGTGGACACCACGCTCTTCGCCGGCGATCGGCTGCTGCCGAGCCGGCCCAGTCAGCTCACCGCCAACTTGGCGGTGCGCGATGTCCGGGTCCGGATGGGCTCCGACGTCTGGCTGCGCTCGGCGGAAGCCAACATCAATCTCGGCGGCGCCATCAACGTCGATCGGCGACGCGTCATTCGTCGCGGCAATGACACCAGCGCGGCGCAGCTCTCGCTCGACGGCACGCTCCTCGTGAATCGCGGGACGTACCGCTTGAACATCGCCGACGTCGTCCAGCGGACCTTCGACGTCGAAGAGGGGAAGATCGTCTTCTCCCCCAACGACCCGTCGTTCAATCCGGGGCTCGACATCGCGGCGATCCATACGGTCCGCAAGTTCAACAGCAGCATCGCGCAGCAGGACAAGCGCATCCGGGTGCGCATCCGCGGTACGCTCGAGGAACCGACGATCGGATTCGAGAGCGCCGACAACGCCGCGCTGTCGCAGTCGGACCTCATCAGCTACTTGATCACCGGCGCGCCCGCCTTCGGCATTGGCGATCCGACCCAGAGCGCCGGCGCGGTGAGCACCGCCGCGAACGTGCTCTTGACGTCGCTCTCCTCGGCGCTCGCGGATCGTATCGCGTCCCTGGGGTATCTCGACTACGTGCAGATCCAGACCGGCGGGCTGGATCGCGGCATCGCCGCGAACACGGCGATCGACCCGACGCAGCAGATTCTGCAGAACACGCGCATCGGCGGAGGGCTGCAGCTGTCCGACCGGCTGTTTCTGAGTGGCGACGCCGGCCTCTGTCCGCTGGTACAGCAACAGCAGAACGCCAGTCTGTGGTCGCAGTTCGGCGTGCGTCTGGAGTACCGCCTGTCGAGTGCGATGCGGCTGTCCGGCGGTATCGAACCGCCGACACAGTCGCTGTTGTGCGGGCAGGCCAACGTGCGCGGCTTCGTGCTGACGCCGCAGCAGATCGGTCTCGATCTCGCCGCCGTCTGGCGCTTCTGATGCCGCAGCGTGCGTTGCTGGTCGTGAATCCGGCATCGCGTCGCGGCGGCGCGCTCGCCGAGACCGCGCGGCGCGCGATCGAAGACGCGGGCGTTGCCTGTGACGTGGTGCTGACCGAGCGCGCCGGGCACGCCGGCGAGCTCGCCGCGGCGCTCGCGCCGCGAGCCGACGTGGTGTTCACGCTGGGCGGTGATGGCACGCTGATGGAAGTCGTCTCGGCACTCGCTGGCCGCGGGATGCCGATCGGCTTGCTGGCGGGCGGCACCGGCAATCAGGTGGTGCGTGCGCTCGGTATCCCGCTCGATGTACGCCGCGCCGTCGTGGCGCTGCTGCGCGGGAGCGAGCGGACGATCGATCTCGGGCACCTCGGCAACGGGCGCCACTTCGCACTGTCGGTGGGCATCGGGCCGGATGTGGCGATGATCGCCGAGACCAGTGCCGCGGCCAAGCGTCGATTCGGCGTGGCGGCCTACGCGTGGTCCGCGCTGCGCGCGATCACCCGACTCGAGCAATTCGACGCGCGCGTGACCGTCGATGGCGTCAGCGTCGAGGCACAGGTCGCGGCGGTGATGGTGGCCAATCTGCCCGGCGTCGAGAATGGTCGGGTGACGTTTGGTCCGGGCATCCGACCGGATGATGGACTGCTCAACGTCTGCCTGTACCAGTGGCGCTCGATCCGGCACGCGGCGGAGACCTTTTGGCGGGCGGGAACCGGGCGCATTGGCGGGGATCCGACGGCCCGATTCCTGAGTGGTCGGGAGATTTTGGTCGAGACGTTTCCGGTCCGTGGCGCCGAGGCAGACGGCGAACTGCTCGGAGTCGGTCCTGTTTCGGCCACGGTGGTGCCCGGCGCAGCTCGCCTTCTGATCCCGAAGTTCTAGGGGTTCGCGGGTGGCGGCAGTGTCGCAAAACCATACATTGCGAGAACCATCGGGACGCGCCCGGTGGCCGGCTTCTGCGACCGCGTCCTGTGCCCGACTCGCTCGACTCACTTCCGACCGCTCTGTCGCAGTTGCCACCGGCTGACGCCGCGGGCGTTCGCGGCGCGCTGGCGGCTGCGGAAGAGGCGGTGCGTGAAGCGAATGCCCGCGCAGCTCAAGCCGAAGCTGTCGCCGAGCGTCTCCGGGCGGTCCAGGAGGGCACCCGCCGCCTGTCGCGGTCCCTCGGCGAAGCCGATGTCGCCGCCGAGCTCGGCCGTCAGGTCGCCCGCTTGGTGGACGCAGACGTGGTCAGCGTGCTGCGGGTGGATCTCGACGGCGGAACGGCCGACACCGCGTGGCGTGCCGTGCGTGGCGTCTCGGTGCCGCGGCAAGCCTCGGAGATGGTCGCGGGCCCGATTCTCGACGCGGCGCGCACCGGCCAGCGTCAGATCGTGGCCGCCCGCGCGCTGCTCTTCGGTGCGGGCATCGATGACCTTGATCTGGACGCGTTGGGGCTGACCTCGGCGGTCGTCGTGCCGATGCTCGCGAACCAGCGGCTCGAGGGCGTGGTGGTGGCGGCGTGGGCGGCGAAAGCGCCGCCGCCAGGCGCCGATGTGGCGCTCGAGGCGTTGGCGGCGCACGGCGCGGCGGCGATCCGCAACGCGCGCCTGTACGCCGAGAGCGAGCGGGAACGTCGCCAGTCGGAAGCGCTCTCGGCGGCGGCGACGGCGGTCGGTGAGTCGTTGCGACTCGGGGAGGTGCAGCGTTTGATCCTCCGGCACGCGATGGCGCTGCTCAGAACGGACGGCGCCGCGCTTGGTCTGATCGAGGATCGCTACATCCATATCGTGTCCGGCGTTGGTGCCGCGACGGTTCTCGCCGGACGTCTGATGCCGATCGATGGCAGCGTGTCCGGGCAGGTCGTGCGCGACAAGACCGCCCGGATCGTGAACGACACGTCGAGCGAGCCAGGCGTGTTCCGGCCCACGCAGCGTGCCGCACAGATCCGTCGCGTCGTGGTGGTGCCGCTGATCACGGCGCGCGGCGTCGTGGGCGTTCTGGCCGCGAACGATCGCGAGACGCCGTTTTCGGTTGAGGACGCGCGGATGCTGCAGCGACTCGCCGACCAGTGTGCGGTCGCAATCGTCAACGCGCGGCTCTTCGAAGAAGCGCGCGCGGCAACGCTCGAATGGAAGGTCCTGTTCGACGCGGTCCCGAGCGGCGTCGTCGTCGTCGACGACACCGGGCGTATCGTGCGCTTCAACGCCCGAGCGCTCACGCTGGCGGGTGCGGCGGCTGGACAGACCTTGCTGGGACGTCCGATCGGCGAAGTGCTGGCCGACGATGCCGGCGACGCCCTGCCGTTGCCGATCGCCGACGCGCTGCTGGATGGTGCCCGGCACAGTGCCATCGTGGCGGCACCACAACGTGGTCGATTGTTCGACGTGGTCGCCTCACCGCATCCCGACGGGGGAGTGGTGGTGACCTTCGACGATGTGACCGACCTCCACGCGCTGCAGTCGCGGTATCGCAATCTGGTCGAGACCAGCAACGACGCGATCGTCGTCACGTCGGAAGACCGGCGAATCACCTTCGCGAACGCGGCGGCCTTTGCCCTCTTCGGCACCGACGAACTCGTGGGTCGACCGGTGTCGGACACCGTCCCCCCGGCGATGCGGCAGGAGGTGCGCGAGTCCGAGGACCGCGCGTTCGCCGGCGAACGCCAGCGCTACGAGACGGTCGTGCAGCGTGCGGACGGCGAGTTGCGGATCGTGTCGGTCAGTAGCGCGCCGCTGGCCGATCCCGGTGGTCGTGTCACCAGCCTGGTGGCGTCGCTCCGCGACGTCACCGAGGAGCGACGCGCCCGCGACGCCATCGCCAAGTCCGAAGCGCGCTACCGCAATCTGTTCGAGAACGCGACCGACGCGATCTACACGCTCGATCTGCGCGGCTACATCACGTCGGCCAACACGGCGGCGGCGCGGCTGGCGGGAACCGACGCGACGGCGATGCTCGGCCGATCGATCGCGCCATTCATCGCACTCGACGAGGTCGAGCGCACGCAGGAGCAGTTCGCGCGTGTGATTGCAGGGCACGAGATCCGCTTCGAAGCGCGGATGCGCCGGACCGATGGTACGACCCGACTGCTCTCGATCGTCAATACGCCGATTCGTGAGCAGGGTACGGTGGTCGGCGTGCTCGGTATCGCGCGCGACATCACCGACGAACGGACCCGCGAACTGGAGTTGGCCCGATCCGAGGCGCGGTACGCCCGACTGGTCGACGTCGCCGGCGACGCCATCTTCACACTGGACGAAGCCGGTGTACTGACCAGCGCCAATCGCGTGCTCGAACGCACCGTTGGGCTCGACCGTGACGTGATGATCGGACAGCCGTTCACCGTGTTGCTCGAACGCTCGCCCGATCGCGACGCGCTCTGGCGGGTCCTGCACGACACGCTGCGCGGCGAGGCGCAACGGACCGACTTCCAGTACCGGGATGTGCGCAACGAAATGCGCACAGCCTCGCTGCTCGCGACGCCGATCGACTCGAACGGTCGGGTGACCGGCGTGCTGGCCGTCGTCCGCGATGTGACCGACGAGCGGCGAATGCAGGAGCAGCTGCAGCTGCAGGAGCGGCTCGCCGCAATCGGTGAACTCGTCAGCGGTGTGGCCCACGAGCTGAACAATCCGCTCGCCGGCGTGATCGCGCACGCCCAACTGCTGCAGGCCGTCCCGGGGCTCGATGCCGACATTGCCGACGCGGCCAGTGTCATCCACGGCGAAGCGCGCCGCGCGTCGAAGATCGTCAGCAATTTGCTCACCTTTGCCCGACAGCACCGACCCAGCCGGAGCTTCGCCGACATCGGCACCGTGCTGCGCGACACCCTCGCCCTGCGGCGATACCCGCAGCGCGTGCACAACATCGACGTCGTCACCGAGATCCCGGCGGATCTGCCCAGCACGTGGGGGGACGAAGGCCAGCTGCAGCAGGCCTTCCTCAACATTCTGGTGAACGCCGAGCACGCGCTGGAGCAGCATCCCGGGCCCCGTCGCATCGATGTGCGTGCGGTGCAGCTCGACGCGCTGATCGTGGTCGAGATCCGCGATACCGGTCCCGGCATCCCGGCCGAAGTGCTCCCGCGAATCTTCAATCCGTTCTTCACGACCAAGCCGGTGGGGAAGGGGACCGGGCTCGGGCTGTCGTTGTCCGACGGCATCGTGCGGGAGCACGGCGGCCGGATCGAAGTGTTCAGCACGCCCAGCGAGGGCACGCGGTTCCGTATCGAATTGCCGGTGCAAGGCAGTCCGGTACCGACCGTGACGCCGACCGAACAGCGGGAACCGCTCCGCGTGCTGGTGGCCGACCCCGACGCCGACGCGCGGCGATTGGCGGCGCGGGCCTTGGCCGATGCCGGGGACGCCGTGCTCACCATCGCCGATGTCGACGAAGTGCTGAAGGTCGCCGTGCTCCGCGATTGGGACGTGCTGCTGCTCGATGCCGCACTCCCCGGCGGGGCGCTCGCGCTAGTCGACCGCCTCGCGCGCGAAGCGCCGAGCAACGCGGCCAAAGTCGTCGTGTCGGGACGCCCCAACGCGGCGGCGCGTGTCCTCTGTACCGAGCGCGGCGTGCCGTGGCTCGACAAACCGTACGACCTCGTCACCTTGCCGGCCCGACTCCGGGGAGCGCTGTCCTGATGGGCACCATCCTGATCATCGACGACGAAGAGAGCATCACCAACGCCTTCGCGACGTTCTTCGAACGGACCGGGGGGCACACGACGCATCGCGCCCACACCGGTCGCGAGGGCGTCGAGGCCAGTCGCCGCATCCGCCCGGATGTCGTGCTGCTCGATCTGCGACTGCCCGATATGACCGGCTTCGATGTGCTGGCGCGCATCCGCGACGACGACGCCGTCATCATCATGATCACGGCGTACGGCGACATCCCGATGGCGGTTCAGGCGATGCAGGCGGGCGCCGAGAACTTCCTGACGAAGCCGGTCGATCTCAATCACCTCGGCGTCACGGTCGAGCGGGCGTTCGAGAAAGTGCGCCTGAAGCAGATGGCGCGGGCGCTGTCGGACAAGCGCGCCGCGGCGCAGAAGTTCCTGCTCGGCACGTCACCCGCGATGCGCGAGTTGGCCGACCAGATCGCCCTGCTCGCGGCCAGCGAGCGCACGACCGTGCTCATTCTCGGCGAGAGCGGCACGGGCAAGGGGGTGGTGGCCGAGTACGTCCATCAGCAGAGCCCGCGCGCCGATCGGCCCTACGTGGAGGTGAACTGTGCGGCGCTGACCGAATCGTCGCTCGAGGGCGAACTGTTCGGATGGGAGCGAGGCGCGTTCGGCGATGGGCGCGACGGCAAGGCCGGGCTCTTCGAGGTCGCACAGGGCGGGTCGATCTTCCTCGACGAAGTTGGCGATCTCGGGCCGACGCTGCAGCCGCGGTTGCTGCGCGTGCTCGAGGGCAAGGGCTTCCGTCGGCTCGGCGGGACGCAGGAGTTCATTCCCAACGTCCGGCTCATCGCAGCCTCGGGCAAGGATCTCGTGGCCGAAGTCACCGACAACCGGTTCCGCGAAGATCTGTACTATCGGCTCAGCGTGATGCCGGTGCACCTGCCGCCGGTGCGGGCGCGCGCGCGGGAGGATGTGGTCGAGTTGATCGCCCATCTGCTTGCCGATCTCGGGCAGTCGCTCCCCGACGCGCCGCAGTCGCTGGGCGAGGCCGCGCTCGACCGGCTGCTGCGCTATGCCTGGCCGGGCAACATCCGCGAAATGCGGAACGTGCTCGAGCGCGCGATGATCATGGGACGCGGCCAGTCGCGGCTGGAGGTCGACCTGCTGCCGGCGGAAGTCCGTTCCGCGTCCGGCGCGGGCGTCGAACATCACGTGCCGCGCACGCTGGAGGATGTTGAACGCGCCCACATCGAGCGTACCTTGCAGGCACACGGCGGCAATCGGACACACGCCGCCAAGGAACTGGGGATCTCGCGCGCCACCCTGATCAAGAAGATCAAGGGCTTTGGGCTGCCCGAGGCCCGACGCTAGCCGGAGTGCCGATGACTGGTTCGACCCCGCATCTGCCGAAGGAGCACGACGCGATGATCTGTCGCTCGTGCGGCCGTGAGGAGCGCGCGTCCGAGGGTTACCCGTGCCATCACTGCGGCACCTTCATCTGCGTGCTCTGTTCGATCCGCGGCGTGACGCTCTGCGCCAGTTGCAGCAAGGCGCAGCAATCGCCGTCGCCGGGGCTCGCGCGTTAGTGCACGAGCCCGCCCGGGGCGGGCGGCATCACCGGTAGGGACGGCATCGCCCGTATCAGCAGCGGGACCCGCGCGGCTTGCTGCCGGTCCACCGAAATCTCCATCGCGTACTCGCCGGCCAGATCGGCGGGCAGGTCGATCACGGCGATCAGCGGCAGATCCGCTTCGGGGACGTCATCGGGCAACGCCCCGAAGTCGAGCGTGCCCTGGGAGTGCCACAGCTCGACGCCCGCCGGATTGACCCAGCGCATCGAGACGTCGTGCGCCCCCACGTCCGCCGCGTTGCCCTTGATGCGCACGACGAGCGTGGCACGCGCGTGAATGGCCGGCAGTTGCGCCACCTGCAGGGCATCGAACACGCCGAGGATGTTGAGCTTCCCTTCTTGCGAAAGGTTGGCCGCGTCGGCGAAGAGGGCGAACGAGACGTGCATTCGGGGAATCTATCCGACCTTGCTAGCTTTCGCGGATGTCTTCCGTCACCCCCGTGACCACCGCCACGCCACCGGCCCGACCCGCCTTCTCGCGGACGGACGCCGCACTGCTTGGCGTGGCCCTCGTGTGGGGGGGCAACTTCGCGGTCGTCAAGCACGGGGCCGAGCAGTTCGCGCCCTTTGCGTTCAACGCCGTGCGGGTCGGGCTGGCGACGGTCCTGCTCTTCGCGGCGGCCGCGGTGGCGCGCGAAGCTCGCGTGCCGGCCGCGACGTGGCGGCGGCTGCTTGCGCTCGGTCTGCTCGGCAACGGCTTGTATCAGATTCTGTTCGTCCTGGCGATCAGCCGGACCCGGTCGGCGAACGTGGCGATTATGCTCGCGGCGACGCCAGCCTTACTGGCGTTGGTCGGCCGCATCCGCGGGACCGATGTGCTCGCGATGCGCGGCATCGTCGGCATCGGCGTCTCGATTGCTGGGCTGGCCTTGGTCATCACTGGCGGCGCCGCTGGCGCGGCCCCGGGCGGCTCGCTCGGCGGTGATGTGCTGGCGCTGCTCGCGGTGCTCTGCTGGGTTGCGTACAGCGTGCTGCTCCGGCCGCTGACCGAACAGGTGCCCCCGATCAGCCTGTCGGCGATCACGATGCTCGGCGGCGCGGTGCCGCTGGCGCTCGTGGCGATTCCGCAGTTGTCCCGTGTGCCGTGGCCGTCGCTGCCGGCCTCGGCCTGGGGCGCGGTGTTCTATGCCGGGGTGCTCGCCATCGCGATCGGCTATCTCGCCTGGTACCGCGGGCTGCGGGTGCTCGGCCCGACGCGCACCGCGATGTATTCCAACCTGCAGCCGGTCGTGGCGCTGGTGGTGGGCGCGCTGCTGCTGCACGAAGCGCCGACGCCGTGGCAGTTCCTCGGTGCGGCGGGCACGATGCTCGGTCTTCTTCTCGTTCGTTCGTGAGTGACTCGTGAGAATTGCCCTCTTCGATATTGACGGCACACTGCTGGCGTCTGGTGGCGCCGGCCGTCGTGCGATGGAAACGGCGCTGATGGAGGTCTTCGGCTCGATCGGGCCGGCGGGCTATGCCTATGATGGCAAGACCGATCGCCAGATCGTCCGCGAGTTGATGCGTGCCGATGGCCGGACCGACGCCGAGATCGAGGCGGGAATGCCGCACGTGTTCGCGCGATACCTCGCCGAACTCGACGTCGAGAAGTCGGCGCAGGCCATTCGGGCCCTGCCCGGCGTCGAAGCCGTGCTCGACGCACTCGAACCGCGTGATGATGTCGTCCTCGGTCTGCTGACGGGCAACGTCATCGACGGTGCCCGGGTGAAGCTGGGCGCCGCCGCGATCGACATCGAGCGCTTCGTACTCGGCGCCTACGGCTCCGACCACGAATTGCGTCCGGAGCTGCCGCGGATCGCCCGCGAGCGTGCGATCGCGGCGCTGGCCCGAGATGTCCCACGGGATGCGCTGGTGGTGATCGGCGACACGCCGCTCGACATTGCCTGTGCCCACGCGCAGGGCGCGCGGGCGCTGGCGGTGGCCACCGGCCGCTTCTCGATGGACGAACTCGCCGCGCACGCGCCGGCCGCGGTGCTCGCGTCGATGGCCGATGTGGACACGACGGTGCGAACCATTCTGGAGTGCTGATGGAGCGCGAGGTCGAACTCAAGTCGGTCGTTGACGACCTCGAGCGCTGCCGTCGCGCGGTCGAGGACGCCGGCGGTCGACTCGTGTTCGAAGGGCGACTCGAGGATCGGCGCTATGACACGGCGGATCGCCGACTGTCGCTCGTCGATGTCGTCTTGCGCTTGCGCACGTATCGCAGCGCCACGGCGGTGCGCGCGGCGCTCGACTGGAAGGGGCCAACGATGCTCGCCGACGGCTACAAGGTGCGCGACGAGCTGTCGACCGGGATCGAGGATCCTGATACCCTCGCTCGGATGCTCGAATTGCTGGGGTATCAGGTGGCGCGCGAGATCGATCGCGACATCGTGCAGTACCGGCTCGAGGATGCGATCGTGCGGTTCGAGTCCTACCCGCGGATGGACGTGCTGGTGGAAGTCGAAGGCGAACCCGCAGGAATCGAAGCGGCCATTCGTGTGCTTGGCCTGCCACGGGACGGCTTCACGACCGAACGCCTGCAGGCGTTTGCGATGCGCTACACGGCCCGGACGGGTCAGCTCGCGGCGGTCAGCGATCGCGAACTGCGCGGCGAGGCCTTCTGGAAACCCGAGGATCCCTAGGATGCGACTGGGTGTGCCACAGACCGTGCAGACCGAGGGCTACCTCGGCGCGACGCGAGTGCAGACGACGGGCGAGCTCGTGCTACTGGAGTCGTCATTCCGCATCCGCGTCGGGACCGGCGACATCGTGCTCGCCTACGACGCACTCGATTCGGCGAGTGTGGATCAGGGCGCGTTGGTGCTGGCCGGACGCGATGGTGCCGCGCTGCGCGTGACCGGGCTCGCCGATGCCGAGGCGACCGCGCAGGTGATCGCCGAGCTCGCAGAGACCGTGCCTGAAGTCACGCGGGGGTTGCGCGGCTTTGCGTCGGTCAAAGCGTCCGCCGGTTCTGACCACGACGTGTACTTCGCTCCGCTGGTCGCGGCACGGCGCGAGGCGCACGCGGCACCCGATGCGCCGCGACGCGCGCAGGCCTTTGCGGCGGCATCGGTCGGTGAGGCGCTGACGACCGCGGCCGACGAGCTCGCGCAGCGGCGGTTCCCGTTGGAGTCGGATGTCGCCGATCGGCGGGCGCTGCGGGCCGAGATCGATGAGCAGCTGCTCGCCGTTCGCCGAGAGCTGTCGGCGCTCGAGCTCGCGGCGGACGCGTGGCGCGGGGCGTCGCCGTCGGCGCGGCTCCGGGCCTGGCGCGGGTGGTGTGCCCAACTCGTGCGAGTGTGGGAGGCCGCGGATCGCGGGTGGCTGACGCTACTGCCCGCACTTGCCGATTCCCGCGGGACGCAGGGGGCCTTCTGGCGACGCGTCTTGCGCCGAGGTGAGGGATGATCGCCGGCATCGGAATGGATCTGGTGGACATTCGGCGGATTGCGGAGATGCTGGCACAGCACGGGGAACGCGCAAAGGCGCGGCTGTTCTCTGATGGGGAGCGGGCCTACGCGGACGCTCACGCGGTGCCGGCGCAGCACTACGCCGCGCGGTTCGCGGCGAAGGAGGCCTGTTACAAGGCGCTCGCGGGCACCGAAGACGCGCGCGCGATCGGCTGGCGCGACATCGAGGTGGTGCGGGACGCCCACGGGATTCCCTCGCTTCGGTTGCACGGCCGGGCGGCGGCGCGCGCCGAGGCCATGGGCGTGACGCGGCTGCACCTGACGCTGACTCACGCCGACGGGGTGGCGGGCGCGATGGTGGTGGCGGAGCGGGGGTAATCCGAATGTTCGTATCGGGAAACCCTTCCGCTCGGGCACGGCTGGGCTACACTTCAAGGAAGCCCTATGAGAACGATTCTCAACTTCCTTGGAGCCGCCGCCCTCTTGGCGTCGGCAGCGCAGGCGCAAGAGAATGCCGCGAAGCGGCTTGGCGCCATCGTTGCGGTCGCAACGGACGAGTACTCGAAGGCGGTTGACGCCCGTGGCAAGCTGATCGCCCCGATCGAGCTCGAAGAGGCGCAGAGCTTTCTGCGCGATGCCAAGGAAGTCGCGGTTCGGCTCTCGGGACCGCAATCAGCAGAGTTGAGAGCCCTTCTCGACACGATGCTCGTCGCCGTGACCGCGCGACGCGCTCCGGCCGACGTCGATGCGCTCCATCAGCGCTTCGTCACCGCCCTTGGGCCTGATGCCCAGCTCGACCTGCCGACCCGTCGCGTGGATCTCGCCGCCGGTCGCGCCCTCTACGAACGAAACTGCGCGTCCTGCCACGGCCTGACCGGACTGGGCGACGGCCCCGCCGCCGCCGGAATGAATCCCGCGCCCCCGGCGATCGGCGTGCACGATGCGGTACGCGACGTGTCGCCCGCGCAGATGTACCGCATTGTGTCGGTTGGCATCTCCGGCACGCCGATGGCCGGCTGGGCCTCGGTGCTCTCGCCGGACGCCCGCTGGGATGTCGTGAC
>JANRJP010000123.1:0-50884 GCA_033763905.1 Gemmatimonadaceae bacterium | reverse complement strand
CGAACGGATCCGTTGAACTGAGCGGCTGGCAGTTGGCGCCGGGCAGCAACTCGCTGCGCATCTCGGTCCAGTCGAATCCGTCGATCGCGATCACGGTGACGACGACGGGCGTCGCGCCCTAGTTCGACGACAACTTCTTGCGCGCCGCAGGGCGCGTGAAGGCCGCCGGCGGATTATGGCCGGCGGCCTTGTCGTAGGCGAGCTGGAACATCGCCTTCGCCTCCGCCGACTTTCCCTGCTTCTCGTAGGTCTCGCCAAGCAGGTAGTGGAAGAACGGATCGTTCTGGTTGCCCTGCGCGGCGAGCGCCTCCTTGAGTTTGGTCTCTGCCGTCGTCAGGTCGCCGGTGTACAACGCGACGTACCCTTCGAGGTAGGGCAGGAAGCGCCGCTGCGGTGCCGCCATCACGGTATCGCGCTCCAACCACTGCCGGGCGGCGGCCACGTGCTTCGCCGCCGTGCCCGCGTCGCCGCGCCGCGCGGCGAGACGCGCCAGGGCGTGCTCGGTGCGGTACTCCCACAGCGAGGCCGGATTCTTCTTCGGCTCCGGCTCGCGAAGGCCGAGTTCGCGCCCCTTTCGATACCACTGCTCCGCTCGGCGGAGATCGCCCGCGTCAATGCAGACGCGAGCCGCTTCGTTGGCCATTTCGCCCTGTTGATAGAACGCGTTCTGCGGCTCCGCCGCCTCACGGGTCTTCCAGTAGGCAATGACCATCTCTTCGTACTTGATCGCATTGCGACAGTCGCCGTCGAATGCAAAGGACATCGCCATCGATCGCTGGGCCGCGGCGCGGGCCGCGTCATCCGGCGCGCTGGCGATCAACGCGGCAAAGATCTCGCGCGCCTCCCGCGTCTTGCCGTCCGAGTCAAGGCGGTTGGCGGTGCGCAAACTGTCGGCGCGCGGCGAGCGCTGTGCGCTCGCGGGAGCCATCGCCGGCATCTGCGCCAACGCGGGGAGCGACGAGACGGCGCTCAACCCCGAGACCGCCACCACACATCGCCAGCTATACGAGAGACCAGCAGAGAAACGCATCACGACTCCGTCCTGAGGTTGAGCGGGCCCTTCACCGCGAGCGACCGCGCGGCAACGGTGGCGCAGCGGCGCCAGAACACAGGGTGTCGAACAGCGTGCGGTCCGCCAGCGTCATGCGCGACTGCGCGCCGGTCGACTGCCGATACATCACCGCGGCAGGATCCTCGGCGTGGCCGAGCCCGAGCGCGTGTCCCATCTCGTGCGCGAGCACAAGCACCAGATCATCCACATCGCGAAAACTGAAGACGGCGATCTGTGCGCCCGCGGTGGCGTCAACGACGTAGTGCCCCGCCACGCGATCACCCGTGCTATCGGCGGGCACTTCGAAGCGGCGGTTGTACGCGTCCGTCTCCGCGCCCACGCGGCGTTGCTCGGCCTCCACCGCCGACCGCTGCGCCAGCAGCCCCGCACGCATCGTCGCGTGGACGCCCACCCGGGCGTTGACCGACTCACGCATCGTCTTGAGCTGACCGCGGCTGAGCTCGAGCGGCCGTTGCAGCTCGCCCAACGCCGAGAACCGCGCCTCGACGCGGGCGCGTTCCTCGGCGAGTTCGCGCTCGCGCACACTCAACTCGGCCGCGGTGGTGGTGAGCTTGCGCGCGCTGACGGCCAGCGTGGCGTCTGCCGTGCGGGGTTGCTCGCCTCGAGCGGCGACGACCCGGTTGTTGTGCGCGGCCACGGAGTCGTTGTACTGCTGCATCGACGCGTTATACGCCTGCAGCCGTGCGCGATACTGATCGCGAATCGTCTCATAGCTCCGGATCTCGTCGAGGTAGACCGCGTTGCGCCGCTCGTACGCGCGAGAGCTGTCGGCGTACTCGGCGTGCGCCGCATCGATCGCGCGCCCGATACTGTCGTAGACCGCCACGGCGGCTTCGTACGCAGCGTGCTGGCGTTCGAGGTCGCTACGGTGCGCGGTGAGCGCCGTCAGCGCACTGCGGCGTTGCAGCTCCTTCTCGAATCGGGCGTCGTACACGAAGTGGATCGGTACCCCCGAGTCGCCGAGTGCCAGCACATCGCGCCCGGTCCCATCCCGCCACAATCCGATCGCCACGCGGGCCAGACTGTCGGCCATTGCCGGCGACACGCCGAACCGCGGATCGATCGTGCCGAGCCGCATCCGAGCCGGCGACTCGCATCGCGGTGGTGGCGGTACCAGCCGCGCCCGAGGGCCGGTGCTTGGCCCCGCGCGGCGGGCTTGCGCGTCGACCGGCGTGGTCACGCCAAGCGCGAGCGCCAGGGCCAAGCCCAGCGCACCTGCCAGCGGACGCGTACGAATGGTCGGCATATCCGAATTCTGCCCGGACGGGGCGGTGCGCAAAAGTGCGCGGCGGCGAATATTGGAGAGTCTTTCTCCCGCGCCCTTTCCGAGGCCGACCGTGATGCGCCTGTCCGTCCTGCTCGCCGCACCGTTGCTGTGCATACCGACCGTGGCCGATGTGCTGGCCGCGCAAGGCCGCCGCGCCGCCCCCGCGGCCGCGCCGGCGCCTGCAGCCGCGTTTGATTCCGCGTCGCTCCGCGCGCTGCGCTGGCGCAATGTCGGCCCCTCGCGCGGCGGGCGCGCCGTGACCGTGGCAGGCATCCCCAATCAGCCGCTGACCTACTTCGCCGGCTTCACCGGCGGCGGCCTGTGGCGCACCGACAATGCGGGCGGCTCCTGGCGCAACATCTCGGATGGCTTTTTCCGCACCGGCTCGATCGGCGCGATCGCGGTGGCCCCGTCCGATGCGAACGTGCTCTACGTCGGCACGGGCGAACACCCGATTCGTGGGCAGTCGTCATCGTACGGCGTCGGGATGTACAAGAGCACGGACCAGGGACGCACGTGGAAGCACATCGGCCTCGATGCCACGCGGCAGATCGCGGCCGTTCGCGTGCACCCGCAGAACCCCGACGTGATCTACGTCGCGGCGCAGGGGGATCGCTGGAAGGGCTCGGCCGATCGCGGGGTGTATCGGTCCACCGACGGCGGCGCGACGTGGACCTTGGTGCTCAAGGGGCTCAACGAGTTCAGCGGGGCCAACGACCTGTCGATGGACGCGACCAATCCGCGCATTCTCTACGCCGCGTTCTGGGATCACCAGCGGGTGCCGTGGAACGTGCGGAGTGGTGGCCCCGGCAGCGGCCTCTGGAAGTCCACCGACGGTGGCGACACCTGGACGCGGCTCACCGAAGGCCTGCCGTCGCTGATGGGCAAGATCGGCGTGTCGGTGTCGCCGGCGAATCCGGATCGCGTGTACGCCATTGTCGAAGCGATGCGTGGCGGGTTGTATCGGTCCGACGACGCGGGTCGCTCCTGGCGACTGCTCTCGGAGGACCGGCTGATCCAGACGCGGTCGTGGTACTACATGAAGGTGTACGCCGATCCTCAGAACGCCGACGTGGTGTGGGTGACCAATGCGCCGGTGCTCAAGTCGATCGACGGTGGGCGCACGTTTGCCGTCGTGCCGGCGACGCACGGCGACAACCATTCGATCTGGATCAACCCCAGCGACTCGCGCTATATGGCGAACGCCAACGATGGCGGCGCGTCGGTGTCGCTCGACGGGGGACGGTCGTGGAGCACGCAGGAGAACCAGCCGACCGCGCAGTTCTACCACGTCACGGTCGATGACGACTTTCCGTACAAGCTCTACAGCGGGCAGCAGGACAATTCGAGCGTTGTGATCCGGAGCCGAGGGCAAGGCAGCATCGGCAGCCGCGACTGGTGGCCCACGGCCGGGTGCGAGAGCGCGAACATCGGTGTGAGCGCCCGCAATCCGCGCTATGTCTTTGGCGGCTGCTACCAAGGCATCATCAACGAGATCGACCACGTCACCAACCTCGGGCGCACCATTATGGCGTATCCCGAGATGAACCTCACCGAACCGACCGACAAGACCAAGTACCGCTTCAACTGGACGGCGCCGATCGTGGTCTCGCAGCACGACGACAAGGTGTTGTATCACGGCGGCAACGTCCTCTTCCGCAGCACCGATCGCGGCCAGTCGTGGACGAATGCGAGCCCCGATCTCACCAAGAACGACAAGACGCGTCAGGGCTGGGGCGGTGGACCGATCACCAACGAGGGCGCGGGCGGCGAAGTGTACGGCACGATCTTCGTGATCGAGGAGTCGCCGCACGACGCGAAGACGCTGTACGTCGGCACGGATGACGGTCTCGTCCAGCTCACCCGCGACGGTGGTGCGACGTGGACGCGCGTGACCCCACCGGTGCCCGATGGGCTCGTCAACGAGATCGAAGTCTCGCCCCACGATCCGGGCACGGTGTACGTGGCGTTCCGCACCGACCGTCTGGGCGACCCGGCGCCGCACGTGTTCAAGAGCACCGATTTCGGCAAGACGTGGACGCGTCTCGTGGCCGGCCTGCGCGACGGCGAGCCGGTGCGTGTCGTGCGCGAAGACCCGGTGCGGGCGGGACTGCTCTATGCCGGTACCGAGACGGGCGTCTATGTCTCGACGAACGGTGGACAGCGCTGGGAGCCGCTGCCGGTGCGCTTCCCGGTCGTGCCCGTGACGGACCTCGAGGTGCGCCACGGCGATCTCATTGCGTCGACCGAGGGTCGGGCCTTCTGGATCCTCGACGACCTCAGCGTGCTCCGCCAGCACGCTGGGGCGGCCACCACGGCGAGCGCGCATCTCTACCAGCCGCGGCCGACGGTGGTGCTCGAGGGTGATGGCGGCGGCTTCGGTGGCGGCGGTGGCCCCCCGGGTTCGGGCTGGCGCGCAGGTGCCAACCCGCCGTCAGGTGCGCGTGTGTTCTTCCGATTGGCCGCCGCGCCGGACTCCGCCACGCCGGTCACGATCGACGTGCTGGACGCCAGCGGTGCCGTCGTCCGTCGCGTGTCGACGGCAAGTCGCGACTCGGCGCAGCGCTACGTCGCGCGTGCGGGCCTCAACGAGTGGATCTGGAACCTTCGCCGCGAGGCGCCCACAACCTTGCGCGGCATTCAACTGTTCGGCGCGCCGCAGGGTGGCGGCGCCCGCGTGTCTGCGGGCACCTACACGGTGCGGCTGACCGTAGGCACGCAAACGTTGACCACGAAGCTGGAACTCTTGCGCGACCCGCGGCTCGATGCGCCCGCCGAGGCGGTCGCGGCGCGCGACGCGATGGCGAACCAGCTCGCGATGCGCATCGGGGAAGTGCACGATGCCGTCGTGCGCGTGCGGGACCTCAAGACCCAACTGTCGGCGGCGATCGCCCGTGCGGCCGATGCGCCGAATGTGAATGCCATTCGCGCGGCCGGTCGATCGGTCACCGCAAAGCTGGACGGCGTCGAACCGCAGATGACCACCAAGGCCACCAACGGCCAGGACATCATCAACTACGCCAACGGCATCAACGGCCAAATCGGATTCCTCTTGGGCCAGATCGAAGGGAACCCGGTGCTGACCGAAGGCTCGCGGCAGCGGATGGGCGAGCTCGAGCAACAGTGGACGAAGCTCAAGGCCGTGCTCGATGCCATCGAACGCAACGACATTCCCGCGTTCAACAAGCTGCTGCAGGACGGCAAGGTCGATGGCGTGCAGGTGAAGGGCGGCAAGCCCGCCGTGATGTAGCATCGCACCGTCCGCACACGCACAACGGGCCGGCATCCGCAGAGGACGCCGGCCCGTTGTGCGTGGCGCGCGTGCTAGATCGCGAAGCCGATCACGGTGCCGATCGGTGCGCTGAGGCCGTCGAAGACCTCGAAGGCGCTGCCGAACATCACGAAGATCTGCCGCAGCGCTTCAACCTGCTCGGCGGTCAGCGGGCGCCCCGCCGCATCGACGACGGTCGGCTCCGCCGCGTTGGGCGTGAACGTGATCGTGGCGAAGGTCGATCCGTTGACGGTCACGGTGTAGCTGCCCGCCCCGCTGGCGTTGGTCCCCCCGGAGATGCGGAGCGTGCCATCAGGGCTCTCGATGCGACCATCCATCGTAATGGCTTCGCTGTTTTCGCTCAGCGACAACGCCACGTTCACCGCCACCAGAATGCTCTGCGTCGGGACGGTCGCCTGATTGTTGATCGTGATCTGCTGCTGCGCGACGTTGATCGACGACGTCATCGTGAATTCCAGGCGATCCGCGCCATTGGCCGCGAAGCCGACCACCGACACCTGCGGCGACACGACCACGCCGGTGAGGGTGGCGGTGTAATCCATCACCTTGACCGGCGCCGTCGTGCCACTGAAGGCCTCGACCCGACCCGAAATCGACGTCGATGTCGCCGTCCGCGTGATATCCGCGTACCCGACTTCGGTGAGTGGTTCCGCGGGACGGTTGGTCAGCGGGTTGATCGTGTAGAGCACGAAGCGCACACCGCTCGCAGGCGCCCCCGTACGATCACTCAGCACGTAGCGCTGGAATGACGGATCGAACACCAGCGTCCGCCCCGTCAGCGCCTGCGGAATCACGTCTGCTACGGTGTTCGGCGCGGCACCGCCCTGCAGGCGCTGGTACAGCTGCCGCCCCGCGACCTTCGCGGACTGCAGATCGGTCGCACGGAGGCCGATCGCCGATCCCACGAGCGCGGAGCCCCCCATCGCCAAGTCCATCGACGGCCCCATCGCCATCAGCGATGCGGCGGTGGGGCTGTCGAGCACCGAGGAGACCACATTGGCGTCCGCGCTCAGCGGGCTGAGGTTGGTCGCATTCGCGGGCGCGGTGGATTCGTCGGCACAGGCGCCAACGAGCAGCGCAGCTGCCGCGACGGCGAATCGGAGGGGAGAGCGCATATCGGCAGCACCTCGGCTTGGGGAAGTCTCGAACGGATGTACGGGGTGGTACTGGTCGCAACAGGATGATGTTTCAATCTGCGGAGCGTACCGCCGTGCGCCTGCCAGTTCCGTGACTTGCGTCACCACGCCGTTGGCGAACGTGCAATCACGTGCGAGCTTTCGGGGGTGACGCCCCCACCTGTACAGCCGCCCTTCGAGGCCCTTGGCGGCGCCGACGGTATCCGTCAGCTGGTCGACCGCTTCTACGACCTGATGGATACGGCGCCCGAAGCCGCGAACATCCGCGCGCTCCACGCCCGCAGTCTCAAGGTGTCGCGCGACAAGCTCACGTGGTACCTGATCGGCTGGACCGGCGGGCCACCGGAGTACGAATCGCGCTTCGGGCACCCGCGGCTACGCGCCCGCCATATGCCCTTTCCGATCGCCGCCCGCGAGCGCGACGAATGGCTCTGGTGTATGGAGCGCGCAATGTCGGAGCATCCGATGCCGGACGACGTGCGGCAGTTTCTTCGGGACAAACTGCGCGCTCTAGCGGACTTTATGCGCAACCGGCCCGACGAGCCGTAGTCGCGCGCCGACGCGTCGTCAGGCCGGCTTGAGCGCGACCTTGATCGTCCGCCACTTCCCTTGGCGGAAGCGCCACACGCTCAGCGTTGCGCGCGTCATATGGCCGCAGACGACGGACAACCAGATTTCCGAGGCCTCGAGCGTCCCGGTGGCCTGAAAGATCGTGCACAGGCCGAGCGGCACGATGATTTGCGAGATCACCGAAATCGCCAAGGGACTCCGCGTATCGCCGGTGCCCTGCAGTGCGCCAGTGAAGCTCAGCGCCACGGTCACGAAGAAGCCCGAGACTGCCAGGTAGCGCAGCAGCACGGTCGCAATGCCGTTCGCGGCTGGATCGGTCATCCCGAAGAGCGCGAGCAGCGGTCCCGGAATCAGCACAAACAGCGACCCGATCACGGCCGCAACCACCAAGCCGAGTCGCGCACCAGCCGCCGCCGCCAGCGCGGCGCGATCCGGCTGCCCCGCGCCCAGGTTCTGGCCCGCCACCGTCGCCGTCGCGCCCATCAGGCCGACCGAGCTCCACGTGATGAACGAGAAGAGCTCGACGTAGCTGACCGCCCAGGCCCCCTGCGCCTCGGCGCTCTGCGGCAGTGCGCCAATGAACCGCAGCAGCAGCACGCCGGCGACGTTCATCGCGACGCCCTGTACGCCCGCCGGCAGTCCGAAGCGGAAGAGCTCGCGAATCACACTCCAATCGGGGCGATACGACGGCAAGTGCTGGAACGACACCACCCAGCGCCCGATCCAGAGCTGGCGCAAGGCGTACACCGCCATCGTACCACTCGCGAGACAGGTGCCGATCGCGGCTCCCGCCGTGCCAAGCGCAGGCACCGGCCCGAGGCCGGGAATCAGGATGACATTGAACAGGATGTTCAGCACCGTGAGCCCGATGCCGAGCCGAAGCGGGGTCTTGGCATCACCCGCGGCGCGCATCGCGCCGCCGAGCAGGAAGAACACCATCAAGCCCGCGCTGCAGGTGAACATGATGCGCAGGAAGGGCAACGCTTCGTGTCGCACCGCTGGCGTGGCATTGGTGATCGACAACAGCCACGGCGCCGCGAACCAGCCCACCGGCACCAGAAAGCCGAAGCAGAGGATCGCCGTCGCCACGAGCGCCTGATAAATCACCCGGTTCACCTGCGCCGAGTCGCCGGCGCCGGCGTACCGGGCGGCGAGCACGCCCATTCCCGTGAACAGTGACCCGATGAAGGTCATCACGACGAGAAAGATCTGCCACGACACGCCAATGCCGGCATTGGCGGTGAAGCCGACGAAGTTGCCCACCAGCGCGTGATCGATCACGCCTTGCAGCCCCGCGATCGCGTTCTGCAGCATCGTCGGCCACGCGATGCGCCACACCGCCGTGGCCACAGGGCCTTCGACGATCGAACGATCGAGCTTGCGGGGAGCGGTGACGGCCATTGGGGGTCCCGAAAACTATGGTGGACATCGCGGCTGTGGGGGACGCAGTGCAGATTTCCCACAGCCCGTGCATCCCGCACCGAAGCGTGTGCACACGGGGCGTTCCCCGAGGACCCGATGCGCATCGTCGCCGGCCGCTTCGCCGGTCGCGATCTCCACTCGCCCCGCGACCGTCGCGTGCGGCCCACCGCCGAGCACGTACGCGCCGCCACGCTGGACGCGCTGCACGCCGACGTGCAGGGCGCGCGGGTCCTCGATCTCTTCGCGGGCACCGGCGCGCTGGGGCTCGAAGCGCTCTCGCGCGGAGCCAAATCCGCCGACTTCGTCGAGTTCCGCCCCGCCAGCCTACACGCGCTCAAGGCCAACATTGCGGCGCTCCGGGTCCGGGAGCACACGCGGGTCTTCGTGAAGGACGCCATTCCCTGGACCGAAGCGCTGCCAGCGCACCGCTATGATCTGGCGTTCGTTGATCCGCCGTACGAGTCGAAACAACTCGACTGGATCCTTCGCCTCTGGGACGCCCGACCCTTTGCCCGCGTGCTGGTCGCCGAGCACGCGGCCGTGCACCGCTTGCCGCCGGGCGCGCGACGCCTGAGCTTCGACGAGACCGTCGTTACCATCTATCGTGCGCCTGCAGTCACGTCCGCGCCCTCGGGCGGAACTTCAGGCGCCTCCGGCCACTAGGTCCAGTATGTCCCAGACCGCGCCCCCGGTCGATGCCGTCGAGGCCTTCGAGGCGGAGATGCTCAAGCATCTCCCCGATGTCATCCGCTACGCGCGCTCACTCACGCGTGACGCGGCCGATGCGGACGACCTCGTGCAGGAGACGTATCTGCGCGCCTTCCGCAGCCGACACACCTTCATCGAAGGAAGCGACGGCAAGCGCTGGCTCTTCACGATCGCCCGCAATTTCTTCCTGCGGTCCCGTGCGCGCGAAGACCGAAACGTGTCGCTTGAGGGCGAGCCCGAACTCGACGCGCTCGCCGTGGCGTCCGCCCACCTGCAGGCCAAGGCGGACGGGATCGTCGGACGACTCGACCACCCGGACTTGGCACCGGCCATCGCCTCGGCGCTGGCGGCACTGCCCGAGCCGTTCCGCTTGGTGGTTGCCCTGGTCGATGTCGAAGGGCTCGACTACGCCGAAGCCGCCGCGCAGTTGGGCATCCCCATCGGCACCGTGCGCTCGAGACTCTTCCGCGCCCGTCGCACCCTGCAAGAGGCCCTCATCGAGCACGCTCGCGATGCGGGGTTCCGTCCCTCTGCCGCTCTCGCCGAATGATGAACTCGCCCGACGTACCCGACTGCGCGTCCGTCGCTCGCGCGGTGTACGACTACCTCGATGAGGAGCTGACGGCTGAGCGCTTGCAGGCCGTCAAGGGTCATCTCGACCACTGCAAGGGCTGCACCGAACACGTCGTCTTTGCGCGGCAACTGCTGGACCAGCTCTCGTCACTGCCGGTGGACGACGCGCAAATCGCGGCGCTCACCGATCGGGTGCGCGCCGCGCTGCGGGCCGAAGCGTCTCGCCGGGACTGAGCTCGGCTACGGCCGACGGTAGGCGCTTGGCACCGAATCCCACGGCGCCGCGCTGAGTGCCCGCTCGCGGCCCACCTGCTCCAACCGACGCATCCACGCCCCGTCGAAGAGTTTGGACGCCCCCGGTTCGGTGGCCAGCGCCGCCGGAATCTGGGTATGTCGGACCTCCAGCAACACGCCCGGTACGGCGCCGCGCACCGCGTCCGCCGTCTCGTGCAAGCGGGCGATCAGCGCAGGCTGCGCCGACCAGAACAGCAGGAAGTCGCCACGCGATTTCATCGCCTTGCGGTTCGAAGGACGCAGGACCTGCAGATCGGCGTGCGTCCACAGATTCCAGATCGCGTTCACCCGAACGGTCACTGGGCCCGATACCCCGCGAGCCCGCAGGCGCTCGCCCAACCGCCGGTAGCCTGCGACATCAAGCAGCGGCAAGGCGTTGGCGATCACCCCACCATCCGCGTGGACGTGCCCATCAATCACGATCGGGGGGAAAATGCCCGGGATCGCCGTCGCGCCGATCAGCAGATCGTGCACGCGCGTCGGGGCCGTGCCGCGCGGACCGATCTCGCGCGACAGATCCCACGTGCGCCCGATCCCGAGATCGAAATCCGACGTACCAATGGCCAACTGCCGACCCGCCGCAAACTCGGTGCGCAATTGATCGGCGAATGGCCCGTCCATCTGCTGCTCAATCGTGCGCCGGAAACGCGTGGCGTTCACGAGCCCACCGGTCTTCCGCAGCCAGAACCACCAGTCGAAGGTGGGCGCAATCGCTTCGGCCGACCGCCGGTACAGCGCCACCAGCGTGTCCAGCGCGGCGGTCGTACCAATCAGGGCGTAGGGCGATTGCAACGTGCCGGTGGAAATGCCGGTGATCAGATCGAAGGTCGGCATCGGATCATCCGCGCGATCCTTCCACGCCCGGAGGAAGCCGGCGCCATACGCCCCGTTCTGGCCGCCGCCCGAGAGCACCAGCACATCGAGGCGTGCGGGCCCGCCGGCAGCGACGCGCGCTGCCACGCGAGCCGCCAGTCGATCAATGATCGTGTCGACGGTCGCCTGCTCGACGGCCGCCGCCGTCCGACCGTCGGCCGCGAGCGCGGCCACGGTCGTCTCGGGACGCGAGATGGCAGCGCAGCCTGCGGCAAGAGAAAGCAGGAGCAGCCGCAACTGAAGTCGTGCTTGTGCCCAAGCCATGTGCAATGCTGAACGGAGAATGAGTACCCAGCACGACACGACTGGGCAAACGGGGGGACGCGGGCGTAGACTGGCGAGTGCCCGAGCCCGTCGTGAACCCTACAACGCAGACCACCCGTTCGGCGCTCGTCGGTGCGGCCTTTTTGATGGCCACCAGCGCGATCGGACCCGGGTTCCTCACGCAGACGGCGGTATTCACCCAGCAGCTCGGGGCCAGCTTCGGGTTCGCGGTGCTTGCGAGCGTCCTGGCCGACCTCGGGGCGCAACTCACGATTTGGCGGGTGATTGCCGCGTCGGGCCTGCCCGCCCCCATGCTTGCGAACCGCGTGCGGCCCGGGCTCGGTTCGGTACTGTCCGCACTCGTCGTGATCGGCGGCTTGGCCTTCAACATTGGCAACGTCGCCGGGGCGGGCCTCGGGCTCGAGGCGGCGCTGGGTCTCGACGTGCGCCTCGGTGCAGCGCTCAGCGCCGCGCTGGCGCTTGGCTTGTTCGTGGTGAAGGACGCCGGACGCGCGATGGACCGCTTTGCGCTGGCGATGGGATTCCTGATGATCGGACTGACCGTGTGGGTGGCCGTGGCCTCGTCGCCGCCGGTGCTTGAGGCCGCGCGGCGCACCGTCTGGCCCAGCACCGTGTCGCCGCTGGCCATCGTCACGCTCGTTGGTGGCACCGTGGGCGGGTACATCACCTTTGCCGGGGCGCATCGCCTGCTCGACGCGGGCGTGCACGGGGCGTCGGCAATGCGTGACGTGACGCGCTCGGCGGCCACGGCCATTGGCGTGGCGTCGCTGATGCGCGTGGTGCTTTTCCTGGCCGCGCTCGGGGTGGTGTCAGGAGGCGTCACGCTTAATGCCGCGAATCCGGCAGCCGCCGTGTTTCGCTCGGTGCTTGGTGACGTCGGCGAGCGGCTGTTCGGCGTGGTGATGTGGAGTGCAGCCATCACGTCGGTTGTGGGCGCCGCGTATACCTCCGTCAGCTTTCTTCCGGTCGCGCGGCGCGGTGATGCCGGTACGCGGCCGTGGATCATCGGATTCATTGTCGCCTCAGCGAGTGTGTTCCTGCTCGTGGGGCGTCCCGTGGCCGTGCTGGTGCTGGTAGGGGCGCTCAACGCACTGGTGCTGCCGCTCGGACTCGGCATCGCGCTGTTGGCCGCGCGTCGATCCGACGTGGTTGGATCGTACGTGCATCCCCGTTGGATGACGGTTGGTGGCTGGCTTGTTGCCGTTGCAATGGCCGGCCTTGGGCTCCGGGCGTTGATCGTGGAGGTACCGAAGCTATGGCGGTAAGCGGGAATTCTCGTCGTCGTGGTGTCGTCGAACGTCGGCTGCGTGCGCTACTGACTGTCGCCGCGATGCTCACTGCCGGTGCGCCGCGGGCCGCAGCGCAGCCGTCGGTGCAACCGGCGCCGCGCGCTCGCGCGCGTGATCTCGGCGTCGCGCCAGGCGTGTTCAGGCCGGGTCCGCTCAACGGCATCACCGATGTCGCGGGCGTCCGCGTGGGTCAGGTGACACGCATTGAAGGCGACTCCATTCGCACCGGACTCACCGCGATTCTGCCACACGCGGAGAATCCGTTTCTGTCACGCGTGCCGGCTGCGCTGCACGTCGGGAACGGCTTCGGCAAGTTTGTCGGCGCGACACAACTGCGTGAACTCGGCGAGCTCGAGACGCCGATCGTCCTGACGTGCACACTCTGCGTGTGGCGCGTGGCGGATGCGCTGACCGAGTGGATGCTGGCGCGGCCGGGAATGGAGCGCGTGCGATCGATCAACCCCGTGGTGGGCGAGACGAACGACGGCGCGCTCAATGCCATTCGTTCGCGTCCGGTGCGATCGGCCGATGTGGTGACTGTTCTCGAGAACGCCAGCGCGGGTCCAGTGGCCGAGGGCACGGTTGGCGCAGGTACCGGCACCGTGGCCTTTGGCTGGAAGGGTGGCATCGGTACGAGCTCGCGCGTGCTGCCGGCGTCGCTTGGCGGGTTCACGCTTGGCGTGCTGGTGCAGACGAACTTCGGTGGCGTGCTGCAGGTGATGGGTGCGCCGGTCGGCAAGGCGCTTGGCCGCTACGCGTTCAAGGACGTCACGAACACCGACGGTGGCGACGGCAGTGTGATCATCATCGTGGCCACCGATGCGCCGTTGTCCGATCGCAATTTGTCGCGCGTCGCGGCGCGCACGATGATGGGGCTGGGTCGCACAGGATCGAGCGCGTCGAATGGCAGCGGCGACTACGCGCTGGCGTTCTCGACGGCACCGACCGTTCGGCGCGCGTCCGCGTCGGAGCGGATGCAAACCACCGAGCTCGGCAACGAGGCGATGTCCGCCGTGTTTCAGGCGGTGGTGGAGGCGACCGAGGAGGCGATCTACAACTCGTTGTTCGCGGCAACGAGTGTGTCGGCGAACGGGCGGACGGTCGAGGCGATCCCGCTCGATCGAGTGCGAGAGGTGTTGGCTCGGTACGGCATAAAGCCCCCGGCGCGAGACTAGCGGCGCGCCGATTTTACGTAAGTACAATAGAAACATAGGGTTAGTCGGGTACGTCGGCGGTCGGCGGGCAACGCATTGACAGATTTAACTATTTGATTTAACTATAAAGTTAAGACACCGACCCGCCTCCACTTAGCGCATCCAATGAATACCGCCTCCGGACCGTCGGCCCCGAAGACCCGCGACGCCGACACCGAAAGCCGCATTCTCGACGCCGCCCGACGGGTCTTCACCCGAAAAGGCACCAGCGGCGCGCGGGTGCAGGACATCGCCGCCGAAGCCGGCGTGAATCAGGCCCTGGTGCACTACTACTTCGGGTCGAAAGACGCGCTCGCCGAACGCGTGTTCATCGAGTCCGCGCAACTCGTCGGGCGCGCGTTTCTGGGGGCCCCTATCGACGGGCTGTCGCTCGAAGCAATGATCGAGCACCTCGTCACCGGCTACATCGATGCCGTGCGTCGGGCGCCGTTCATCCCGGCGTACGTGTTGAGTGAGGCCCATCAGCATCCCGAGCGGGCCGACCAACTCCTCCGCGCGGCCTTTGGCGTCATCCCAGCCGACGTAGCCGCCCTGATGCTCGCCCGCGTCCAAGGTGAGATCGACGAACGCGTCGCCGCGGGCACGCTTCGTCCGATGAGCCCGCGGCAACTGATGGTGAACGTGATGGCGCTGACCGTCTTCCCCTTCATCGCCAAGCCGATCCTTGATCGCGCTCTGGGGCTGAGTGGCGACACCTTCGAACAGTTCCTCGACGAACGACGCACGGAACTGCCGCGATTCATCCTCAACGCGCTGCGGCCGTGACCGCCACCAGGCTTCCCTGCGCCGTCGCGCTCGCGCTAAGCATCGCGAGCGGCGTGGTGCGGGCGCAGTCGGCACCAGATACGCTGCGACTCGCCGTCATTCAGCAGCTCGCCGAACGTGCCGACCCTCGCGCGGCCCAGTCGGTGCTCCTCGCGCGGCAAACCGAGCTGCGCTTGGCCAGCCTCCGCACCGAGCGAACGCTGCCCCAGGTCGGCCTCACCGCCACGGGTCACTATCTGTCCGACGTCGCCCAGGTGCCGATTCCCGGCGGCTTCGGGCCGCTGAATCATCAGTACGATCTCTACGCCAGCGTCCGACAGCCGGTCGTCGATCCTGCCGCGCCTCGGCGTGCGGCTCTGGAACGGGCACAGCTTGCCGAAGCGAGCGCCGGCGTCCGCAGTACGCTGTGGCAGCAACGACAGCTGGTCAGCGACGTGTTCTTCGCGATGCTGCTGCGCGAGTCGCAGCTCTCGACGCTCCGCGCCTCGGTCGTGGATCTGACCGAGCGCCGACGCGTCGCCGCTGCGCGGGTCGCGGCGGGATCCGCACTCAGCAGCGATGTCGCCCTCCTGAACGCCGAGCTCGCCAAGCGCGCGCAGACGCAGACCGAGCTCCTCGCCGAGCAGGACGCGGCGCGCGCCGTACTCTCGTCCCTCATCGGCCGACCGGTCTCCGCCACTACCGTGCTCGAACTACCCACCGTCGACTCGGTACTCCCCGCGCCGGGCCGCGATCGACCCGATTTCGCGCAGTTCGCGGGTGCGCGCTCGGCCATCGATGCGCGAGCGCAACTCACCAGCGCGCAGACGCTCCCGCGCGTGTCCCTCACGGGGCGCACTGGGTACGGCCGTCCCGGACTCAATGCCCTCGGGCGGTCGTTCGACACCTACTACGTCGCCGGACTCCAGGTCGAGTGGTCGCCGTGGAACTGGGGCGCCGTCCGGCGCGACCGCGAAGTGCAGGTGTTGCAGGCCGAGATCCTCGCCACGCGCGAAGCGGCCTTCGCGGACGGCATCGCCCGCGCCGCAACCGCGGATCGCGCACGCATTGCCGCGCTTGCCGCCGGTCTTGGCTCCGACGATGCCATCATTGCGCTCCGGACCCAAGTGGCCGACGAAACGCGGCAACGTGTCGATGCCGGCGAGGCCACGACCGCAGACTACGTCGCGCGACAGACGGAACTGCTGTCGGCGCAGCTCGACCGCGACGCGCGCCGCATCCGCCTCGCGGAAGCGCGCGCCCGCTACCTCACCACCATCGGCCGCGAGGTCCGCTGATGTCGATGCACTCCACGATCCGATGCGCGCTTGGCGCGCTGATGTTGTCCACGGCGTGCCGAGACGCCGACGGCCCTGACGCCTACGGCAACTTCGAAGCCGACGAACTGGTGATCGCCTCCGAGACGAACGGGCAGCTGCGCACCTTGCGCGTGACTGAGGGGGCATCCCTCGACATCGGCGAGGCCGTGGGCTTGGTCGACTCCGTGCAGCTCGGGCTCGAACGCACCCAGCTGCTCGCGCAGCGCGAGGCGCTGGTGAGCGCCCGTGCCGAAGCCGCACAGCAGCTCGAGGGCTTGAGCGCCCAGCGGGAGATCGCGGGGCGTACCTGGACACGCGTGCAGCAATTGTACACGGCAGGGTCGGCGACGGCGCAGCAGCGCGATCAGGCGGAACGCGATGTCCGCGTGCTCTCGTCGCAGGCCAGTGCGGCCGCACTGGGCCTGCAACGGCTGGATGCCGAACGCAACGCCCTCTCCGCACGTCTCGCCGCAGTGACCGATCGGCTCCGGCGCACCACGATCACCAACCCCGTGCGGGGCACCGTGCTGGCGCAGTACGTCCGCGCAGGCGAGATCGTCCAAGTGGGGCAGCCGCTTTACCGCATCGCCAATCTCGATACCCTGACGCTGCGGGTCTATGTGTCGGGCGCCCAGTTGTCACAGGTACGACTCGGCGGAGCGGCCACCGTACACATCGACGCCGCCGACGGCGCCGTCGCCGAGCGAGCCGGGGTGGTCACTTGGATCGCGAGCCGAGCCGAGTTCACGCCGACACCGGTGCAGACGCGAGACGAGCGTGCGGAGCTGGTCTACGCCGTGAAGCTCCGGGTCGCCAACCCCGACGGCGCTCTCAAGATCGGGATGCCCGCCGACGTCGCGTTCACGACGCCGGCCTCCGGGACCGGTGCGGCCCGGTGACAGCCGTGTCGGTTCGTGCACTCGCGAAACGCTTCGGCGACGTGACCGCGCTCGACGGCGTGTCATTCGATGTCGAGCCTGGCGAGCTGTTCGGACTCGTAGGCCCGGACGGTGGCGGCAAGACCACGCTCTTCCGCGTGCTCACCACCCTGCTTCTTCCCGACGCTGGCCACGCGACCGTCCTCGGCCAGGACGTGACGCGCGACCTCTGGTCGCTGCGACGGCGCATCGGCTATATGCCCGGACGCTTCGCCCTGTACGCGGACCTCAGCGTGGAAGAGAACCTCGGGTTCTTCGCGTCGGTGTTCGGCACGTCGGTCGACGAGGGCTACGCGCTCATTGCCCCGATCTACCAGCAGATTGAGCCGTTCAAGACGCGCCGCGCCGGCGCGCTGTCCGGCGGGATGAAGCAGAAGCTGGCGCTGTCCTGCGCGCTGGTGCACCGCCCGGACATCCTCTTCCTGGATGAGCCCACCACGGGTGTCGACGCCGTGTCGAGACGCGAATTCTGGGATCTGCTCGCGCGGCTGTCGTCCGACGGCCTGACGATCGTCGTCTCGACGCCCTATATGGATGAAGCATCGCGGTGTGACCGGGTGGCGCTGATGCAAAGCGGTCGCGTGTTGGCGATCGCGCCGCCCGCGCAGATCGGCGAGCAGTTCCCTCGGCCGTTGGTGGCTGTACGGGCGGCGAATCGATTCGCCCTGTTGCAAACGCTGCGAGCCCTCCCCGACGTGGCGTCTGCCTGGCCGTTCGGCGAGACCGTGCACGTGAGTGATCGACGGACGGGCCTCTCGGCCGTGCAGGTTGCGTCCGCGCTCGAAGGGGCCCTGCGGAGCTCGGGCCTGGACGATGTCTCGGCGACGCCTATCTCACCGGGGATCGAAGACACCTTCATCGAGCTGATGGGTCGCCCGTCGGAGACGAGCGCGGCGTGACCACCGGCCACGCCATCGTCGCGCGCGCGTTGACGCGGCGCTTCGGAGACTTCACGGCCGTCGACGGTATCTCCTTCGACGTCGCGCAGGGCGAAGTCTTCGGCTTCCTCGGCGCGAACGGCGCGGGCAAGACCACGGCGATCCGGATGCTGATCGGGCTGCTGGCTCCCAGCGACGGTGAGGCGGTTGTCGCGGGGTGCAACGTGCGCAGCGAGACGGAGACCCTCCGTAGCCGGATCGGCTATATGAGTCAGCGCTTCTCGCTGTACGACGACCTGACGGTGCGTGAGAACATCGCGCTGTACGGCGGCATCTACGGGCTCGACGACGCCGCGATTCGCGCGCGAGGCGACCGAATGTTGCGCGATCTCGATTTCTTGGCGTCGGGCGATGCGTTCGTGCGCGCCCTGCCGCTGGGATGGAAACAGAAGCTCGCTTTTTCGGTGGCCCTGCTGCACGAGCCATCGGTGGTGTTTCTCGACGAACCCACCGGCGGTGTCGATCCCATTACTCGCCGACAGTTCTGGGAGCTGATCTACGCTGCGGCCGCACGGGGCACGACGGTGTTCGTGACCACGCACTATCTGGATGAAGCCGAGTACTGCGACCGGATGTCGATTATGGTCGACGGTCGCATTGCGGCCCTCGGGACGCCCGGCGATCTCAAGGCGCAGCACGGCGTACGAACGCTGGACGACTTGTTCGTGCAGCTGGCGCGCGGGTCCGCTGGAGCGAACGCCTGATGCGTGCCGCGGCACCGACGCTGAGCGCGCTGTTCGCTTTCGTGCGCAAGGAGTTTCGGCACTTGCTGCGGGACCGGCAGACACTGGCGATTCTGCTCCTGCTCCCCGTGGCACAGTTGGTGCTCTTTGGCTTTGCCGTTCGCACGGACATTTCGCGGGTGCGCGTGGGGCTCGTCGCACCCTCACCCGATGCTGCGGTGGCGGCCCTGCGGACGCGATTCGCGCACAGTGGGCGATTTGACCTGCTGCCACCGGTCGCCGATGCTGCCTCGCTCGAAAAGGAGTTTCGGCGAGCCGGCGTGGATGTCGGAGTCATCCTGCCGTCGAACGTGGCGGAGCGACTCCAGCAGGGCGAGCCGCTGCAGGTCCTGGTGGTGGCCGATGCGTCGGACCCCAACACGGGGACGACGATGCAGAACTACGCGACGGCGGTGCTGCGCGACTGGTCGGCGGCGATCGGGGCCAGACCCGGCGCGATGCGACTCGAGACGCGCGTGAGAATGCGCTACAACCCGACGCTCGAGAGCGTCAACCTGTTCGTTCCCGGGTTGGTCGCCCTGATTCTGACGCTGATTACGTCGCTGATGACGGCCCTGTCGCTGTCGCGCGAAAAGGAGCGGGGGACCTTCGAGGTGTTGCTGGTCTCTCCGCTACACCCGTGGCAGATCATCGTCGGCAAGGTCATTCCCTATCTGGGGCTCGCGATGATCAACGTGCTGTCGATCCTGGGCGCCGCGTGGCTGGTGTTTGGCGTTCCGTTTCGAGGGAGCCTGCTGTTCCTGCTGGCGGCGAGTCTCCTGTTTGCGCTGGTCAGCCTGTCGCTCGGCGTGCTCATTGCGGCGGTCACCTCGTCGCAGTTGGCGGCGATGCTCGCGGCATTGGGAGGCACGATGCTGCCGAGCACCTTACTCTCCGGACTCATTTTCCCCATTTCGAGTATGCCGGCGCCCCTCCAGGTGCTGAGTCATATCGTCCCCGCGCGCTGGTTCATCGTGGTCGTCCGTGGTACCCTGCTCAAGGGCGCAGGGCTGAGCGTACTCTGGCCCGAGTTGTTGATTCTGACGGCAATGCTGGCGGTGCTGCTGGCAGCCGCTGTGCGCAAAACCTCGGTGCGGCTCGCGTGATGTCTCGAGCCCTGCGCGCGCTGCTCCGGAAGGAGTTTCTGCAGATTCGCCGGGACCCGGTGATTCTCCGAATGTTGCTGGTGATGCCGGTGCTACAGTTGCTGGTACTGGCCAATGCGGCGACGTTCGAGGTCAAGCGCTCCCTGCTGTGGGTAATCGACCAAGACCGCACGCCGGCGTCGCAGGGCCTGATCGAGCGGTTTCGCGGGAGCGGGCGCTTCGTGATTGCCGGTTCGTCGCCGACCGCAGGCCCCGCCGACGCGGCGCTGCTCCGCGGCGACGCCGACGTGGCGCTGACGATTCCGGCGGGATTTGCGTCCGACCTGACGCGCGCTCGGCGGGCGACCGTACAACTGTCGTTCGATGCGGTAAACGGCTCGCAGGCGGGAATCACGCAGGGATACAGCGCGGAGATCATTGCGGCATATGCGGACGAACTCGCCGAGGCGTCGCCGCGTGCCATCCCGACGGTTCGCCGCCAGCCGCCGACGATCGAGATTCAGCGTCGCGGCTGGTACAACGCGTCGCTCGATTACCGGTTCTTTATGGTGCCGGGGATTCTGGTCCAGTTGGTGACGATGGTGGGCACGTTGATGACCGCGCTCAACATTGTCCGCGAGAAGGAAGCGGGCACGCTCGACCAACTGAACGTCACACCGATTCGCCCCTCGGTGTTCATTGCGGCGAAGCTGCTGCCGCTCTGGATCATCGGCTTGTTCGAATTCTGCCTTGGTATGGTGATCGCCCGCGTGGTCTTCGGTGTGCCTTTTGAGGGGACGCCTGTCCTGCTTCTTGTGGGGGCCGCGATCTACCTGCTTGGTGCGCTCGGCGTCGGACTGTGGATCTCGACCATCACTGAGACGCAGCAGCAGGCACTGTTCGTGACCTTTGCGCTGTTGATGGTCTACATCTTGATGAGCGGACTCTTCACACCGGTGCGTGGAATGCCGGACTGGGTGCGGGTGATTGCACAGGTGAACCCGCTGTTGCACTTCATCGGGATGACACGAGCCGTGATGCTCCGCGGGGCGCAACTGCTGGATGTACTGCCGCAACTGGGCGCATTGAGTGTCATCGGGACGGTGATTCTGACGGCAGCGGTACGGCGGTATCGCAAGGTTGCGGCGTAGCTCAGTTCCGCCACCCCAGCGCCATCGTCACCACCCATTGCCGAATCTCGCCTCCTCCCCCCGGTAGCGAGCGGCGTCCCTGCGTCATCTCGGCAACCGTCCGAAGCGAGATGCTCCGCAGCAACGGGACTTCGAATCCGCCCCCCACTGCGGTCGTGCTCGTGAGCGGGCCGTTCGTGGCGTCGACGGTCTCACGTGTCTCACGGTGCGACGTCGCGCGCGCGACCCCAAACACCGACGCCCTACCGTGCACCAGACCGCTCATCACGTACAGTTGGCCAAGGTTGTGCCCCAGAGTCGCGCCGGCGCCCAACGCGATCGGCGACGTGGGGTTGGTAACCTCGAAGTACGCGGTGCCTCGAGGAATCATGTCGATTGCGCTGTAGTGCACGCCCAGTAGCCACCCCGGTTTCCAGTGACTGCCTTCCTCGAGCCGACCAGACCACGTGGCGTAGCTGGTGAGCGGCAAGACGCGCACCGTCTCGCGGCTCTCACCGTTCGGGCGGGAGATCGCCTTCGTCGGAACCGGCAACACCAGACCGGTGTGAACGCCGGGACGCACGCGCGGTCCGTGGATCTGTGCGGGGTGCGTGCACGCCGTTAGCCCCGCGCTCACGAGCAAGAGAGAGACAGGCCATAGGATTCGCATGCCCGACGATGCGCGCACGCCCACAAGCCGCGCGACGCCGTACGACACGCCACGAGTGTGATGTTGGACACGATGACCGCGCGGGAGCGGCTAGCCCTTGGCGACAGGGTACAGCCATCCCGCCAAGCGACGCGTCAGTGGTGGCATCAGCACCCACGTCATCAGGCCGACTTCGATGACGATCGTAACCAGCAGTCGGAGCGGATACGCGACGTCACCCAGCACCAGCCCGACGAGGGAGCCGATACTCAAGACCAACGCGTACACCACGGCGACCAACAGCAGCGCCATTCGCAGCCGCGACGGCTGCGGCACAACGGCACCCGCCGGTGGCGGCATCCACATTTCGAGACCGGTGAGCGTGCGCCACGCGGCGTCCGCCTCGACGTGTGGCACGACGTGGCGGAGCGCGCGGGCGCGGAGCTCACTGGTCTCGAACGCGCGCAGCGACTCCACCGAATCGAAACGGAACACGCTGGTGTAGTCGCGCGGCCCATTCGCCGCCGGTCGGTGCACGGTCGCGCCGAGGTATCCGCGAAGCCCCCGCGCGTCCTCGAGCAAACGCGTCAGCCAGGCTTCGTACGCGGCGTCGTGACCGGCGCGGACACGCCGCGTGACGACGACCGTGACCGGCTCAGCCACTGAAGCAGTCGACGTCATCGGACGCGCTCAGCGACCGAGTGTTTCAATCACCAGTCGGGCCGCGGCGGCCCCGGAGAACTGCTGCTGCCCGGTGATCAGCCGACCATCCCGCACGGCGAACTCACGGAAGCGCTGGTCGACGACGAAGTTGGTGTCGGGAATTGCGCGGGCCTCCTCTTCGATCCAGAACGGCTGGATGCGCTTGCCGACGAAGCTGTCCGCAAAGACTTCTTCCGAGTTGGCGAATCCCGTCCAGGTCTTGCCCTTCACGAGCAACTCGCCATTGGCGAGTCGTGTCTCGAGCAACAGGCACGTTCCGTGACAGACCAGCGCAACGACCTTCCCCGCCTCGTAGAAGGCGGCGACCAACTGCTGCATCGCGGCATTGCCGCGGAAGGTGACCATCGGTGACTGCCCGCCGGTCACGAAGATCGCGTCGTAGCTCGTCGGCGAGACCCCGGCAATCGACGACGTGTTCGCCAGCAACGCAGCGTGCGTCGGGGACTTCTTGAAACCGAGCGACAGAATGTCGTGCGCCGAGTAGCCGCTGGCGTCTTCCGGGTCGGAGTAGCCATCCGGCGTCAGGGCGCCGCCGTTCGGACTGCGAATCTCGACCTCGTAGCCGGCCTCCGTGAACGCCCAATACGGATGCGTCAGCTCGGCCCACCAGAAGCCGATCGGCCAGCCGGTGGTTGGACTCGTCGCAGGGTTCGCCGCGATCAGCAGAATGCGCTTGCGGCGGTCGGGGTTCGTCACGTTCGGGTTCGCGCTCATTGCTCCGTGGGGTTGTGGGACGCCCCTCAGGCTACGAGCACGCCTTCATCATCAACAGTATGTACTTTTTGGGTAGATACTTACTCAATAGAGAGTGCTATGCCGGAATTCATCTTCGAGGGACAGGTCTTTCAGAGCCCGGTCGAACTCGCGCTCCACGCCATTGGCGGCAAGTGGAAGATGCCGATCCTCTGGCGGCTCAATCAGCGCACGTGGCGGTACAACGCGCTGCACCGGGACTTGAAGCGGGTGTCGCACAAGATGCTCACGCAGCAGTTGCGTGAGCTCGAGGGCGCCGGCCTCATCACGCGTACCGTACATCCGGTGGTACCGCCGCACGTCGACTACGAGATCACCGCGTTGGGGCGCACCGCGCTGCCGGCCATCGAGGCCCTGCGGGAATGGGGCGCGCTCTACCGCCGGCGCCGGGGCTGAACACCGGCGGCCGACGCCGCCGGTCGCGTGGACCTACTGACCGATCCAGCCCGTCGTGCTGATGGCGACGTCGGCGTGATACCAGTAGCCGCCCGTGTTGGTCGAGCCCCCCGGACCCTCGTTGCCGAGGCCCAGACGTCGGCCGAGGTTCACGTCGGTGAACCCGAAGGTGTTCCCCGCGGCATACCAGGTCGCCAGCGAATGCGGCCCGCTCTGCGGATAGTCGCTCTGGAAGAAGCGCGTGGCGTCGTAGAGCAGTTGGCCCGACATATCGTAGATGCGCGGCCAAATGCGATACGTCGTCGGCGTGACGTACTCCATATGCCACTCGTACCGGTACCACGTACCGTTCGCCAAGCGGTCGATCCCCGCGCGATTCGCCGTGCCGATGAACCAGATGTTCGTCGGGTAGTCCGTCAGCGTACCGTTGGCGCGGTAGTAGGTGCGCAGGAAAATGCTGACGCCCGACGCGGCGCCATTGCGATTCCAGAAGGCCAACTGGATCGGCGCACCCACCCCCGGGTTGTAGGTGGCGACGTGATTGTGCTGCGTCCCGGTCTCGTCGTTCCGGAAATAGAAGCGCCCCCAGTGACTCGTGCTCGCCGGCAGCAGATCCACCTTCTCGAGCGTGCCGCACGAGTTCGGCCCCAGCTGCTGCAAGCGCAACACGTTGGGCGTCTTCGACCAGCCAACACTGCTGCCCGGAATCACCGTGACCGTCTGCCCCGCCTGCTGGCAGTAAAGAGTGTTCCACTTCCCGCCATCACGCAGCGCGGCATCGGACGTCCCCGTCGCGGTGCTCCAATCGGAGCTGAAGACGAACTCCCCCGTCCGCAACTGCTGCGGCGACGGCGCGGGATCAGAACAGGCGGCGACGAATGCCAGCACGACGGCGCCGAGGTGCAGGGTCGCGCGCACGTGCGAGGTGGGAGGCAGCATACCGCGAACGCTGAAGGCCCGGCGGAGCTTCGTCAACCCGTCAGTCGACGATCGCATCGGCCTCGATCTCCACCAGATACTCCTCGCCCACCAGCCGCGCCTCCACCAACGTGTTCGCCGGCAGGATATGCCCAAAGCGCTCGCCGTGTGCCCGCGCCACCGGCTCCCAGTGCACCACGTTCGACACGAACACCCGCGTGCGGATCACCTGCTCCAAGGAGCCACCCAACGAGTGCAGCGCCCCCGCGATCTTGTCGATCGCGAAGTGTGCCTGCGCGGCGGGATCCGTTCCGCCGATCACGCGCGTGCCGTGCGTGGCGGTGGTGCCCGAGACCGAGATCACGTTCCCCTTCCGCGTGGCGCGGCTGTAGCCCGCCATCGGCTCCCAAACCGTCCCGCTCAACGCCAAGGTGCGGCCGCCGGTCCCCTCGCGCACCTCGAACGGCTTCGGAAACGCCGAGACGTGATGGCTCAAGTCCCCGCTCGCCGTCAGAAATGGCGGCGTGCGGTACTCGTCGCCGCAATCGCCCGGAATCATCGCCAGCCCATCCTGCGCCACGCGCAGCGCCTCGCGGTCTGCATCATCCAACGCAAAGCCGAAGATGCGCCGCGTGTCGTCGATGTGCGCCGACTTCGACAAGCGCGCCCCAACGATGATGCCCGTGACGCCGGGCTGATCGAGCACCCACCGGCAGGCCACGTTCGCGATCGAGACGCCGTGCTTCTTCGCGATCTGGTCGGCGGCGCGCAACACGGTTTGGAACGGCGCCCAGCCGCCGGCCGCGCGAATGAAGCGACCGTACTTCATCTGCGACCAGGTCTCGAGGGCGTTCCAGTCGGGCTCGGGCGCCCCAAGCCAGCGCTCGCTCAGGAAGCCGCCCAACACCGTGCCGTAGCACAAGAGCCCGACGCCGTGCGTCGCCGCATACGGCGCCAGCTTGGTCACGAAGCGCCGATCGATCAGCGAGCCGCTCACCTGATTGCTGACGATGCGATGACCGCTCGCGACCGCGACGCGCAGATGCGCCGTGTCGACGTTGGTCAGCCCGACGCCACCGATCAGCCCTTCGTCCCGCAACGCCTCGAGATGCTCCAGCGCATCCAGCCAGCGCGGATCGGCGAACGTCCACGCGTGGAACTGGAGCAGATCCAATCGCTCGCTGCGCATTCGCGTCAACGCGCGCGTCACCGCCGCACGCGTCTGCTCCCGGGTCACAGGACCTGGCTCTGGCACCCACTTCGTCAGAAACTGCGCGCGAGCCCCCGGCATCACGTCGGTACGGAAGATGCCCGTCACGTCTTCGGCGGACCCGTAGTGGTCCGCCATATCGAAGGTGGTGAGCCCGGCGTCCACGTACGCTGCCATCGCGGCTGCGGCCGCCTGTCGGTCGAGCACGCGGCCGTCCCGCTCCAGATCGGCCAGTTGCCACAACCCGGTGAGGACGCGCGAGATCTCGAGTGACGCGCCAAGTCGAGCGCGGGGAATCGTCATCGTTACTCCGGAGGAAGCACGGCGGTGATGGCGCGCAAATCGCCCCCGCGTGCCGCGAGGGCGCGCGTCTCGCGCCAGTAGATCACGGTACCGACGGCCATCACCAGCACCCAGACGGGCGTCGAGCGCGCATACCACGCGGCGCTCCCCGCCGTGAGATCGCGCCACGTGTGCACCGCCAGCAGTCCACTCAGCAGCACCAGCGCCGACACTGCCACCACCCGCTGCGCGACGCGCGACGGCAACACCGTCACCGCCGCAGCCAACGCGGGATTCTGCGACGGCAACCGCAACACCGACACCGCGATCAGGACGAAGTTCACCAGCATCGCGGTCACCAGAATGTCGACGCCCAGAAAGAACTCGCCGGCAAAGTGGCCGCCAAGCACCGACCCGGTCGCCAGCAGCGCCGACGCGAGCAACGCAATGTGGGGCGCTCCCGTGGAGGGATGCACCGCCGCGATGCGCGAGGGAAAAATGCCGTCCGTCGCCCACGCGAAGCACAGCCGCGACACACCGAGCAGCATGCCCGGGAGGTCCTTGATTAACGAGACCGCCGCGCCCGCGAGCATCACGCCCGACACAATGCCCGACGGACTGACCGCCGCCAGCAAGCCGGGCGCCGTGACATCGCGCTCCTGCGCTGCCGATGACACCGCCTGCCACGGCACCGCGTGATACACGGCCCACGTGAAGGCAAAGTAGAACAGCCCCACCGACCCCACCGCCAAGGCAATCGCCAGCGGCAGATTGCGCGCGGGGTTCTTGGCCTCGCCGCCCGCTTGCGCGATCGAGTCAAACCCGATGAAGCTCGAGAACAGCACGGCCGCCGCCGGCCAGAGCGCCGACGCATCCGCCGCGAATGGCGGTGTCGTGCTTGGCGCCACCGCCGCGGCATAGTCTGCCGGCGTGTGCGTGAGACCGACCAGAATCACCAGCCCGCCACAGCCGAACGTGAGGAACATCAGCGGCACGAGGGTCGTCGCCACCGCCTTCACGCCGCGCAAGTTCACGAGCACGAACAACCACAGGAAGCCAAGGGCGATGCCCACACGCACCGGACCACGTTCCAGCAGCGCCGCGACCTCCTGCAGTGAAGCGGCCAAGGCCACGTCGCGCAGAAATGGCGGAATCACGTACGACACCACGCCGATCGCGATGCAGAGCCCGAACCACTGCGAAAAGCTCGCCACGAATCCGCCATACGCACCCAGCGCTCGACTGGCGTACACGTAGCTGCCGCCGGCACGCGGCATCGCGCTCCCGAGCATCGCGTAGCAGAGCGCCGCCAGAATCGCCGGCACCGCCGCGAGCATATAGGCGGGCAGCACCCACGGACCGATGCCCGGCACCGTGCGCTGCAGGACGAACGGCACGATGTTGATCCCCGCGCCAACCATCGAGCCCACGCCAGTGGCCACGAGCGCCAGCAGGCCGAGTTCACGGCGGAGGCCGGGCGTCTGCGACGCGCGGCTCGCGGATGCGTCGCCCGTCGACGGGACGCGGCTCACGCGGCCGCCGGTGCGTCAGGTACCGCCGGACGCGCCACGCTCAGCAACGTGCCAACGACGAACACCGTCACCGCGCCGATCACGTTATGCCATAGGAACGCCACCGACGGCAGCCACGTCGACACGGCGAATACCGTCCCCATTCCGACGATCAATCCGACGAACGCGCCAAGGGCCGTCGACCGCTTGACCATCGCCAGCAGGAACACGCCAAGGATCGACCCGTAGAAGAACGAACCGAAGCGGTTCACCACCTCAATCAAGCTGCCGAGGGACGCGGCGTAGGTCGCGACCACGCACGCACACAGCCCCCAGAACGCGGTCGCGCCCTTGCTGATCATCAAGTAGTGGTCGTCCGACGCATCCGCCTTGACCCAGCGCCGATAGAAGTCGATCACCGACGCGGACGCCAGCGAGTTGAGCTCGGCCGACACTGCCGACATCGCCGCCGCGAGAATCGCCGCAATGAACAGCCCGGCCAGACCCACCGGCAGCTGCGTCCGCACGAAGTGCGGTATGATGTAATTCACGTCCCGCGGCTTGGATTCCCCCGTCACCTTCGTGACGAGACTCAGCGCCTCCGCGCGCACCGCGTTCACCGACGAGTCGGCGCTCTTGAGCAGGGCGCGGGTGTCCGGCGTGCGTTCCATTGCAACCTGCCGCGCGGCCGACGTCCGCGCGCCAAGCGCCGCCCCGTAGCGCGCGTCGAGCACTTCATACTGCTGCGGCTCGGCGGCCTTCACCTTGGCGTCGTGCACCGGGTTGAAGAGCAGCGGCGGCCGCACGAACACGTAGAACACGAAGATCAGCACGCCGATCATCAGGATCAGCGCCTGAAGCGGAATCTTCCAGTACGCACTCATCAGCAGCGAGGTCCGTGCTTCGTCCACCGACTTGGCGGTGAGGTAGCGCTGGACCTGCGACTGATCGGTGCCGAAATACGACAGCATCAGGAACGTGCCGCCGATCAATCCCGACCAGACGGTGTAGGTCTGCGTGACGTCGAACGTGAAGTCGAGGGCCTTGAGCCGTCCCGCCGCTCCGGCGATCTCCATCACGTCCGGAGCGCCCACGGGAATCTTGACCAGCAGCACCACGACGATCGCGACCAGGCTGCCGACAATCACGAACATCTGCTTCACATCGGCCCACGCGACGGCCTGCACGCCGCCGATCATCGTGTAGAGCACGGTCGGCACCCCGATCAGCGCCACCGTGACGCGCAGATCCCAACCGAAGATGCTCGCGAACACGACCGCAGGCGCGGCAATGATCGTCCCGCAGCTCAAGCCGCGGCTGCAGAGGAAGAGGAAGGCCGTCAGCGATCGCGTCCGGGCGTCGAAGCGCCGCTCCAGATACTCATAGGCGGTGTACACGCCGGCGCCGTGCAGAAACGGCACCAGCGTGACGCCCAGGATCACCATCGCGAGCGGCAGTCCGAAGTAGAACTGCACGAAACGCAGGCCATCGGTAGCCCCCTGCCCGGTCGTGCCGATCATCGTGATCGCGGACAGCTGCGTGGCCATCACCGACAGTCCGACCGCCCACCACGGCAGCGAGCGATTGGCGAGGAAGTACCCCGCCAATCCGGTCGTGCCGCGCGTCCGCCGGAGGGAGTCGCCCACGACGAAGATCAGCCACGCCCCGACGACCAGCCAATCGAGGGTGCGCATTCAGTGGTACCGGAGCTGCAGCAGGTACAGCGCGAGCACCGCGACTACCTGTACGGTGAGCACCCGAACGAGCGTCTGGCGGAAGCGGGCGCGCGGATCGTCGGACGGCATAGGCGAGGAAGGTAGCTCGCGGGCGAAGCAGCGGGTATGTTGGCGTCGCCCCTCGCGCCCGGAGCCTGCCGTGATTCGTCTCGTCGCCTGCACGACCCTCCTGCTGTTCGTCCCCGCCATCACCGACGCACAGCGTGCCGACAATGCGGCGGCCGCGCCCTCGGCACGACGGGGCGGGTGGGAGCGGATCTTCGACGGCAGCACGCTCACCGGCTGGCGCGGCTGGCGGCAGCCCAGCGGCGCCAAGGGCTGGGCGGTCGAAGACGGTGCCATCGCCCGGGTTGGTGAGGGCGGGGACATCCTGTTCGACCGCGAGCTCGGGGACTTCGAACTGCGCCTCGAATGGAAGATCGCACCGGGCGGCAACAGCGGCATCTTCTGGCACGCGTCCGAAACCACGACGTACCCCTGGGAAGGCGCGCCGGAAATGCAGGTGCTCGACGACGCAGGCCACGCCGACGGCAAGCTCCGCGAGACCTCGGCGGGTGCGAACTTCGGCCTCTACGCCGCCGCAGCGGGCGCCGTTCGACCGGCGGGTGAATGGAACGCGGCTCGGCTCCGCGTCCGCGGCAACCGCGTCGAACACTGGCTCAATGGCCGGCGGGTCGTGGCCTACACGCTGGGCGACGACGAATGGAAGCGGCGTGTCGCCGCCTCGAAGTTCAAGGATATGCCGAAGTACGGCACCTTCGCGCGCGGCCTAATCGTGCTCCAGGACCACGGGGACCGCGTGTGGTACCGGAACATCGAACTTCGGGAGTTCAAGTGAGCGCCATCGGCGCCACCACGTCCGCCGGGGTGCGCACCAAGCTCTCGGCGATGATGTTCGTGCAGTACTTCGTCTGGGGCTGCTGGTTCGTCACGGCGGGCACCTGGATGGCCCAGGGCTTGTCGTTCAATGGCGAACAAATCGGCCTGGCGTACGGCACACTCAACTTGGGCGCCATCGTCAGCCCGTTCACGGTCGGGATGATCGCCGACCGGTTCTTTGCGTCCGAGAAGCTGCTGGTCGCCCTCCACGTCGCGGGAGCCGCGCTCCTCTGGATCGCGTCAGGGCAAACCGAGTTCGGCCCGCTCTACGCACTGCTGCTGGGCTACGCCCTGTGCTTCGTGCCGACCTTGTCGCTCACGAACGCCGTGGCCTTCCATCATCTGGCGGACGCCTCGCGCGAGTTTCCCCGGGTACGCGTGCTCGGCACCATTGGATGGATCGTCGCCGGCCTGCTCGTGGGCTCGATGGCGATTGAAGCCTCGGCGGTCCCGCTGCGCCTGGCCGCTGGCGGCTCGCTGGCGATGGCCGCGTTCGCGCTGTTCCTGCCGCACACCCCGCCAGCGGCCAAGGGCGAGCGCGTCACCGTTCGCGCCGTCCTCGGCCTCGATGCGCTCGCGCTGCTCAAGGATCCCGCCTTCGCCGTGTTTGCGATCGGCAGCTTTCTGGTCTGCATTCCGCTGCAGTTCTACTACGCGTTCACCAACGTCTACCTGAACGAAATCGGCGTTGCCGCCGCCGCGAGCAAGATGACGCTCGGCCAGATGAGCGAAATCGGCTTTATGCTGCTGATGCCCTTCTTTGCGGTCCGACTCGGCGTCAAGAAGATGCTGCTGGTCGGGATGCTCGCGTGGGCGATTCGCTACGTGTGCTTCGCCTTCGGCGATGCGGGGCCGCTGATGCCGCTGCTCTACACCGGCATCATTCTGCACGGCATCTGCTACGACTTCTTCTTCGTCACCGGCCAGATCTGGGTGGACGAGCGCGCCGACGTGAAGATCCGTGCGGCGGCGCAGGGCTTTCTGACGGTGCTCACGACCGGCGCCGGGCAGTTCGTCGGCTCTTGGCTGAGCGGTCGCGTCGTGTCTGCCAACGTGACCGCGAGCGGCGGGCACGATTGGACCACGATCTGGCTGATTCCTGCCGCTGGTGCGGCGGCGGTGTTCCTGCTCTTTGCCGTCGCGTTCCGTCCTGCAGCGCCTCGTGCGCCAGCGGTCGCGCGCGCCGCGTGATGAGCCGGTGCGGTCGTGCGTTGCGTGTCGTGGCCCTGGGCGTGCTTGGGGCTGTGGCACCCGAGCGAAGTGCCGCACAGTCCACCGACGCGACGCCGCCACGGTGGATGTTCGGCGACTTCCGTGACGACTACGGCAACCGCTTCACCGTCTCGGATTCGGCGTTCGTCCAGTTGCCCAGCGGACGGTATCGCATCACTGAGTGGCACGTCGCCGAGCAGTTTTTCATCGCGCAGGTCGAATCGCCCCGATCCAGCGACCGCGGCAAGTGGGTGCGGATCGACTGGATGCCCTTCAGCGATATGGCCCCGTATCGCTGGGGTTTCTGTCTGACCGCGTGGGACGCACCCAGCGCCGCGGCCGCCCGCGCCACACCGGCGGCGAATCGCACGACGCCACGCACCGGCTGCGGAGGATTCCCGTTCTCGCGGATGCAACCTGACCAACCGTCGGCGACGGGGAACCCGCCGCCGACGCGCTAGCTAGGCCGGCCGCCACGTCCCCTTCGCCACAGCCGGCGTAAAGCGGTCGATCCCGCGCGGCGGGTACGCCAGCGTCTTTCCCTGCTCCGCCGACTGGTACGCGGCCATCAGCGTGCGCACCACATCGACGCCGTCCGCAAACGTCAGCCGCGGACGCTCCTTGCCCAGGAAGACACGCACGAAGTGCCGGTCTTCGTTGGTGTACCCGTAGGCCAGGAACTCCTCGGGCACCACCGGCATCACGCCCTGTTCGGCGTTCTGCTTCTCGACCAAATCCTCCCCGGTCTTCCCGCGGACCCGACGGCTGAAGAACAGCTGCAAGCCGCTGTCGAGCGAATTCCAGCGCATCGAGTACTCGGGGCCCAGCAACTCGGCCGAGAGCCGCAGCCCGGCGCCGACGAACGACCACGACGTCGTCGCCTCGCCAATCGCCACACCGTCCGGGGTATCGAACTCGATGTTCACCGCGGCAAAGTCTTCCGACGGCGACTTCGCGTAGTCGAGCTCGCGGCTCATCGTTCGCTGCAGCTCCTTGGCGTACGTCGGCCGGCTCCACTTGAGCGACGCGATGTGTCCGGTGACGCGACGTGGCGTCACCGCCGAGAGCGCTTCGTCCGGATGGGTGAGCAACCAGCGCACCACCAGTGCACTGTGGCACATCATATCGTTGAGCACGCCGCCACCCTGCAGCCGTCCGTTCCAGAACCACGGCGAGTGTGGACCGCTATGCTCTTCGGCCGCACGCGCCAGATACGGACGTCCGGTGGTGGCGGCGCCGCGCGCCCACAACAGCGCCTTGCCCGCCTCGACGTGCGGCGCGAAGAGCTGGTTCTCGAGGTAGCCGGTGGCGAGCCCGACCGAATCCACCAACTGCTTGACCTGCTTCGCTTCCGCGACCGTGCGGGCGAGCGGCTTTTCACAGGCGATTCCCTTGAGTGTCGCGCGTCCGCGGCGCAGCACCGACACGATTTCCTCGACGTTCTCGATCCGCGCGTGGTTCGGCCCGCAGAGCCACACCGCGTCGACCGTCCCGCTTTCGAGCATCGCGGTGATCGACTTGTACGGACGACAGTCGCCAATGTCGAGGCCACGCGCGAAGGCCGCCGTCTCGCCGGCGCGACGCGCGTTCGGGCTCCACACCGCGGTGACGTCGGCGTCACGCACGCCACGCCAGCCGAGCATATGGAACCGCGTATTGAACCCCGATCCGATGAATCCGACGCGAAGACGCGACATGCGTATGCCTCGACGAGTTACAGCTTCAGTTTGGCCAGCCAGTTGTGACTCTCGATGGCAGACGCCATCGGATCGGCGGGATTGTCGTGCTCGACGAACCAGTGGCGCAGGCCGTTCGCGCGTGCGACACGCAGCAGTTCGCCGAAGGGAATCGTGCCCTGTCCGACATCCACCATCGTGCCGTCGGCGGAGCGGTCCTTGACGTGCACCGCGACGACGCGACCCGGCCAGCGCGTGATCCATTTCACCGGGGACGCGCCCGCCGCGACCGTCCAATAGAGGTCGAGTTCCAGCTTCACGAGCACCGGGTCGGTGCGCGTTGCCAGCACCTCCATCGGCAACACGCCGTCGATTGGCGTGAACTCGAACTCGTGATTGTGGTACGCGAAGGTGACGCCGGCGCGACGCGCCACTTCGGCGAAGGCGGTGAATTCGTCGGCGCGGCGCCGCCAATCATCGAGCGTCCGCCGGTCGTCGACATTGAGCCACGGCACGATCACGTAGCGAAAGCCCGCCTCCGCGTGTGCCCCCATCACCCCGGCCGCGTCGCGCCGCAGCTCGGCGACATCGACGTGGGCGCTCGGCGCCGTGAGCCGCGCGCCACGCAGGGCTTCGCGGAGCTGGGCCGGCGTGCGCCCGTACCAGCCAGCGAACTCGACTTCACGATACCCGGCGGCGCCCAGCGCTCGCAGGGTGTCGTCGAAGTTGCGCTCCAGCAGGGCCCGAACGGTGTAGAGCTGAATGCCGATGCGCTCGATGCGCCGTCCCGAGAGGGCCGCCTCGGCGGCACGCGCCACCGAGGGAATGGACACACCGGCCGCCGTGGAGGCCGCGGCGCCAGCCAGCCACTGCAGGAGCGTTCTGCGCTGCATCACGGCACCTCGGACAAAGGGGGGAGGTCGGACGCGCTAACGTACCGCCGAGAAGACGGCGTCGGCAACCGCGATGCGCACGCCGGCGATCCCCGTGCGCTCGCGGCGCGGATTCACGCGGTTCGTGAGGAGCAGGACGTAGCGGTCACGACGCGGATCGATCCACAGCGAGGTGCCGGTGAAGCCGGTGTGTCCGTACGCCGGCCGCGTGGCAATCGTCCCGGCGGAGTTCGTGCCGGTGGGGGTATCCCAGCCGATGGCCCGCGAGCTGAACGTACTGTCGACCACCGTGCTGAACTCGCGCACGGTGGCCTCGCTGATCACGCGTCGACCGTCGAGGACGCCGCCCGACAACCAGAGCCGCGCAAAGCGCTCCATATCGCGCGCCGTCGAGAAGAGGCCGGCGTGGGACGACACGCCGCCCATCGCGAAGGCATTCTCGTCGTGCACCTCGCCACGGACCAAGCGACCACGCCACGGATCGCGCTCGGTCGGTGCCGTGCGGGGCCACTCACGCGCCGGAGGGCGGAACCGTGTCTCGCGCATCCCCGCCGGCTCGAGCACCCGACGCCGCACCGCCTCGTCGAAGGGCAGTCGCGTCGCCCGCTCGACCACGAGACCCAGGATGATGGCCCCCAGGTCGCTGTAGACCATTCGCGTCCGCGGGGTCGTGTCCAGCGGGGTCGCCAGGACAATCGCACGAACGGCGTCCAGTCCCTGCCCCTGCAAGTAGAAGTTCCGATGTGCCGGCAGACCGCTGCGGTGCAACAGCAGATCGCGCAGCGTGATTTCGGCCGCCCCCGGGATCGTCCATTCCGGCACCCAGCGCTGCACGCGGTCGTCGAGCGTGAGCGTGCGATCGTCGACCAGGGTCGCAATGGTGCTGGTGAGCGCCACCAGCTTCGTGAGCGAGGCCAGATCCCACAGGGTCTCGGCATCCACCGCAGGTGACGGCGCCCAGTCGAGTGTGCCGGTGCTGGCCCAGGCCAACACGCCCGAGCGATCGCCGACGACCGCGATGCCGCCGGGGAACACCGAGTCTCGGCGTGCGCCATCGAGCAATCGCTGCACCGTGTCGCGCAACGCCGGGTCGCGCACGGCGGCGGCCCACGCGCCCGAGCGCGCCGCGCCGACCGGCATCGGTGTCGATCGGGCCGCACAGCCCGTGACGAGCCCGACGACTGCCGCCGTGGCGACACGGCGCCACGCCTTGGACCACACCCTGCGCGTCACGTGGTCGCTCGCGTCCACGTCCCCTGCACGAACCCCGACGGGAACGCCACGTGACGCTGAAGCGACCATCGCTCGTGCGCCACCGGACCACCGAACAACGGCAGCCCTGTCCCGATCAGGACTGGCACGGTCGTGATCGTCATATCGTCCACCAGGCCGTCCGCGAGGGCGCCGCGGATGGTGGCCCCACCATCGAGATACACGCGACGCACCCCCTCCGCGCCGAGCTGTTCGAAGAGCGGCGCAAGCGGCCCTTCGTGCGTCTCGATCGGAAGACCCGAGGGCACCGGGCGATGCGTGCAGATGATCACCCGCTTGTCCTTCCACGGCCATTCGGGAAATCCGAGGACCACATCGAGTGTCGCTCGGCCAGCCACGATGGCATCGCAGGTCGCGTAGAACGCGTGATAACCGTGATCCTCGCCGGTGGTGTCAACGAAGTCGAGAAAGTCGAGTCCGCCGTCCGGACGGGCGATGAAGCCGTCGAGGGAACAACCGATATAGACGCTGATCTGTGGTCGGGTCATTGGGTGTCTCGTGCGGGGGCGGCCGCGGAACCCGCAAGGATGCCGCCATCGATGGTGAACTCGGAGCCGGTGATGTAGGTGGCCTCGTCGCTGGCCAACAACACGGCCACGGCGGCGACCTCCTCTGGGCGACCGAAGCGCCGCAGCGGCGTGTCGGCGGTGAACTCGCGCATCCGCTGCTCGCGATCCGGCCCGTCCCCGAGCATCGGCTCCCACATCGGGGTCAGTACGGCCGCCGGGTGAATCGAGTTGCACCGGACATCCCATCCCTGCTCCGCGGCATAGAGCGCCACCGATTTCGTATGGTTGCGGATCGCGGCCTTGCTCGACGCGTACGCAGCGGCGCCGGGAATGCCCACGACGCCGCTGCGCGACGAGATGTTGATGATGCTCCCGCGTCGCGTGGTGCGCATCGCGCGCAGCGCCGCGCGGCAGCCCAGAAACGTGCCGTCGAGATTGGTCTCGTGCACGGCGCGCCACGCGGCGAGCGTGGCGTGCTCGGGGTCGTGCGCCACCACGCCGCCTTCAAAACCGGTGATACCCGCGTTGTTCACCAGCACATCCAGTCGTCCCGACGTGCGAAGGACTTCGCCCATCACCTCGTCCCACTGCGCTTCCTGTCGCACATCGAGGGGCAGGAAGTGCGCGCGGTGTCCAATCGCCGCCGCCGCCGCGCGGCCCTCCGCCTCGCGCACGTCGCTCACCCACACGAACGCCCCTTCGTCCGCGAACCGCTGTGCAATCGCCAAGCCGATGCCGCGTGCGGCCCCCGTGATCAGCGCGATCTTGTCCTGCAATCGTGGCATCGGTGGACTCCAGCGTGCGAACGCGTCAGTCGAGGCGGCGGTACGCGACGTCCAGGGCGTCCCAGCGTCGCAGTTGAATCCTGAGCCGCTGCTCGAAGTCGCGCCAGTTGCGCCGCTCCTTCGCCGACCACGTCACTTCACTCAGCGCAATCAGTCGCGGGAAGCCCATATACTCGGCCTCTTTCGGCGTCCGGATGTACTCGGTCCAGATCTGGGCCTGTGCGCCGAGGATGTAGGTCGCTTCCAGATCGGTCAGCTCCGACGGCACCGGCTCGAACGCGTACACGGTATCGATCGGGAGCAAGCCCCCGATCGCTAGTGGCTCGCCACCACGATTCGCCGTCTGGTAGTAGTCGAAGTAGGTATGCGAAGTTGGCGCCATCACGACGTCGTGCTTGGCTTTCGCCGCCGCGATGCCGCCTGCTGTGCCGCGCCACGACATCACCGTGGCGTTCGGGGCCAGTCCGCCATCGAGAATTTCGTCCCAGCCAATCATCCGGCGGCCGCGCGCGGTCAACCACGCATCCAGCTTGCTGATGAACCAACTCTGCAGCGCGTGCTCATCGGCAAGCCCAAGGGCCTGCCGCTGCGCCTGCACCCGCGGACTCTCCTTCCAGTACTGCGTGACGACTTCGTCGCCGCCGATGTGAATCCACGGCGACGGGAACAGCGTCAGCACGTGCGCCAGCACGTCAGTCGCGAACGTGAGCGACGCGGAGTCCGGCACGAGCACGTCCTGCGACAGCCCCCACCAGCTCTGCGGCTCCTTCGCGGTGCCGAACACGCCCAAGGACGGGTACGCCGCGATGGCCGCCGTCATGTGCGACGGCATATCGATCTCCGGAATCACGACGATGTGTCGCGCCGCCGCGTACGCCACGATCTCGCGGATGTCATCGGCCGTGTAGAACCCCCCGTGGCGACGAGCTTCCCACTGCCACTTCGTGCTGTCCGTGGTGTAGCCACCGCGCAACGTGCGGCTGCGCCACGCGCCAACCTCGGTGAGCCGCGGCCATCCGGGCACTTCGAATCGCCAGCCCTGGTCATCGGTGAGGTGCCAGTGGAAGCGATTCAGCTTTTGCAGCGCCATCAGATCCAGCCACTTCTTCACGAACTCGGCCGGCATAAAGTGGCGCGACACGTCGAGATGCGACCCGCGCCACGCGAAGCGCGGACGATCGGTCACTCGCACCGCCGGCACCACCCACGACACGTTGCGCACCGCAGCCCGCCGCTCGATTGCGGCCGGGAAGAGTTGCCGCAGCGATTGCGTACCGTAAAACAGCCCCGCCGCCGAATGCGCGCGAATCGTGACGCGACCGCGGCTCACGTCGAGCAGATAGCCTTCGTCGCCCAGCGAATCCAATCCACGTTCCACCCGCATCGTGATGCGCGAAGCGGGGGCGCCCGCCGCAGCGCTCGTCGCCACGCGTAGCCGCCAGCCCGTCGCCCAGGCCAGGAAATCGGCGAACTGCTGCGCCACGGCCTCAGCTCCAGGCGCCGCCACGAGTACGGTGCCCCGCTCCAGCACGAAGCAGCCGGTCCCGCGGTCGACGGTGAGCGGCGCCGGAATGATCGCGACGGTCTCCGCGCCATCGCACGACTGCGCGTGGGCAGCGCCGGCACTCGCGCCCAGCGTCACACAGGTCCCGAATACGAAGGCTGCTCGCCGAGAAAGACCGCGCAGAGAGATCATCGTTGCCACAGTGGGATGAGGACGGCAGGAATATACAGCCTTGACGTTTTGTTGTAGTTATGCTATATCTCGTTGTGTGAACCCCCCAGCCAATAGTCCCCGCGGCGGCAATGCGACGGCGCCGATCTACAACCGGATCCCGGTGCTCCGGGCCGAACGCGGATGGTCGAGACAGCAGCTCGCCGAGCTTCTCGGCGTGAACTACCAGACCGTCGGGTACCTCGAGCGGGGCGAGTACAACCCGTCGCTCGAGCTTGCCTTTCGCATCGCCGAAGCCTTCGGGCTGCCGCTTGAAGCGGTGTTCTCCCGGACGCCGTTCACGCCGCTCAGCACTCAACTCTACGGACGTCAATGAAGCCGCTCACTGCTCTGCCGTCCCTCACCTCGCGGCGTTGGACGATCGTCGGGATCTGGGTGTCGTGGGCGATCGCCGTGGCCTTCCGCGCGCACGACGCCACCGGCATTCCGCTGCTCCTGCGCAGCATCGGGGCGCTCACCGCGCTCCTCGTGCTCACCGCGCTGTGCGTCCGCAACTACAAGGTCGGACAGTTCATCGCCGACGATGCCGATGCGGCACTCGACGAACGTCAGATCGCGCTCCGCAATCGCGCCTACCTCGGCGCCTATCGCCTGTACGGCGGCGTGATGGCGCTCGGCGCCACGTACATCACGATTGCCGTCGACAGCAAGTGGTTCTGGTACCCCTCGTCGCGCTATGCGTGGCAGAGCATTGCCGAGGCCGTGATTCTGCTGGCGGTCGTGGCGCCCTCGGCGTGGCTCGGCTGGTTCGTGCCCGACGAATCCGACGAGACGCGGCGGGTGCCGCAATGACTGCCGCGCGCCGCTGGGGCGTCTTGGCCGCCACCGCGTTGATCGCGCGCACGGCCGCCGGGCAGTCGACGGCGCCGTCCACGCGCGCTGCCGCCTGGGACACCGTCGTAGCCGTCGTCGGCCGCACGTGGGTCGATCGCCCGTTCATCGAGTCTCGATGGTTCCCCGAGGCCAGCCGTCGCCGCACCGACGCGCTGGCCGCGCCGAACGACGAGGCCTTCCGGGCGGCGCTCTACGAGCTGCTCGGCCTTGTCCCCGCGTCACACTTCTACGTGATTCCCGCGTCGGCGTTCGACGAGTCCACCTCCGGTGCCGCGCGCGGCACGACCGGGCTCACGCTGCGATTCGCGACGCGGGGCAACACGCCGACGGTGCTGGTCAGTCGCGTCGACCCCGGGAGTCCCGCCGCGCAGCGCGGCATTCGCGCAGGCGCGGAAGTCTTGGCGATCGACGATATCGACATCGCGTCGCGACTGCGCGACGCCGACACGATTCGCGCCGATGCCCAACGCCATCGTCGTCGCAGCGTGCTACTGCAACGCGTCAATGCGGCCGTGGCGCCGGCCGTAGGCGACTCGGTGGTGCTTCGCCTCCAGCTCCCGGGCAGTGCCACGCCCCGCAGCATCGCCGTGGTGTCCGTCACCGACACCACGCCAACGGCCAGCTTCGGCAATCTCCCGCCACTCTCGACACGTGTGCGCGCCTCGCGGGCCGAGCTGAGTGGAGGCCGAGCGGCCGGCGTGATTGCGTTCGATGTGTGGCTGCCCGCGATCATCCCGCAGCTCGACCGCGCCTTCGTGGACACCAAGGGCTGCGACGGGCTCGTGCTGGACCTCCGCGGCAATCTCGGGGGTGTGGTGGGGATGGTGATGGGCATCGGCGGACACCTGATCGACACCACCGCGGTGCTCGCGACCCTGACCTCGCGAGATGCCGTGTTCAAGCTGGCCGCGAATCCGCGACGCGTGCTCGCCGAAGGGACGCGCACGACGCCTTACGCGGGCCCGGTGGCGCTGCTGGTCGACCTGACCACCGCGAGCACCAGCGAGATCTTCGCCGGCGCGCTCCGGGATCTCGGGCGCGCGCGCGTGTTCGGTGAGCGTACCGCCGGGCAGGCCCTGCCCGCCCTCACCGCGCGCCTCGCCACCGGTGATGTGCTCGTGCACGCCACCGCCGACCTCACGGGCCCCGCGGGCCAGCGTGTCGACGGTGTTGGCGTTCGTCCCGATGTCGCGATCGAGCTCAGCGCCGAGGCGCTGGCCGCGGGGCGGGATCCTGTCCTCGACGCCGCGCTCGCGTGGTTGTCGAGTCTCTCCACCACGCGTGCGCCGTCCGGCGCGGCGTGTCTGCCGTAACACCCTTCTGCGAGGAATCGCGTGATGCGTTCGTTGCACCTGCTCGTTGCTGCTGTTCTGCTCCCCGCGCCGCTGGTCGCGCAGGCGCCCCTGCCGACCGCGAGCGCCGTTCTTGCCCGCTACCGCGCCGCGGTCGGCGCCGACGCGGCGCAGCGCTTCACGTCGCTGCGGTCGACGGGGTCCTTCGAAATGCCGGCCGCTGGCGTGAAGGGCAGCGTCGTCCTCGACCAGGCGGCCCCGAACAAGATGAAGATGACGATCAGTGTGCCGGGACTCGGCGAGATCGCGCAGGGCTTCGACGGCAAGACGGGGTGGGGCTTGGACCCGATGCAGGGGCCGCGGGTGCTCGGCGGGTCAGAACTCGCCGATGTGCAGGAAATGGCGGATCTCGGCGCCGGCGTGCGCGCTGAACGCCTGATCAAGAGCGCAACGTCGGTGGAACGCACGACCAAGAACGGCGCCGCGTGCGTACTCGTCGAGATCACGATGACGACCGGGCGCACTAGCCGCGACTGCTACGCCGACGCCACGGGACTGCTCGTCTGGTCGTCGAGCAAGCGTGCGACGCCGATGGGCGAAGTAGATGTCGTGACGCTCTATTCCGACTACAAGGCAACCAACGGGGTGAGCTTTCCGATGCGGGCGGTCACCGAGATGATGGGGCAGCAGCAGATCATTGCCCTCGAAGCGATTCTCCCGAACGCGCCGGTCGGCGATCTCACGACGTTGCCGGCACCGATCGCGGCGCTGGTGAGGAAGCCGTAACGGGCGCGGATACGAGACGCGGCTGCGCGTGGCGATGCCACGGCAGCCGCGTCTGCTGTTCGGGGGTGCCGGCCCCTACCGCTTGTCGTTCGGCCGGACGTCCTGCAGCCAGTAGCCGAACCACTGCCGCAGGCGACCAAGCCGGTCGACCAGCAACCACGGTTCACCCGTGCGCGACAGATCGTGGTTGGAGCGCGGGTAGCGGACCAGTTCCACCGGCACGCCCTGCTTCTTGAGCGCCATAAACCAGATCTCGGCCGAGCCCATCGGCGTGCGGTGATCTTCCTCGCTCTGCACCATCAGCATCGGGGTCTTCGCCTTCTGCACGTAGCGAATCGGCGAGAGCGTGTCGTAGAGCTTCTGATTGTCCCACGGCTTCCCGTAGAACTCGAACTCGGTCAAGCCCTGCGCGTCGCTCGCGCCATACCAGTAGGTCCAATCGGTGATCGTGCGGTCCGTCTGAATGGCACGGAAGGCATTGGTCTTCGTGGCCATCCACGTCGTCATAAATCCGCCGTATGACCCGCCGCTGGCCCCCAAGCGCGTCGCGTCCACGTCCGGCCGCTTCGAGGCAATCTCGACCGCCTTCATCAGATCCTCGTAGTCCTCGAGGCCCCAACGCCCGCGGGTGCTGTACGTGAAGTCCGCGCCGTAACCGCTCGAGCCACGCGGGTTCGTGAACAGCACCCACATCCCCATCGCGGCCAGGTTCTGGAACTCATCGAACCAATTTTCACCGTACGCGCTATGCGGGCCGCCGTGGATGTAGAGCACCAGCGGGTACTTCTTCCCCGCGGTGTAGCCGTGGGGCTTCATCATCCACGCTTCGATCTCGAGTCCGCCCACACTCTTGTAGGTGAAGCGCTCGGCATCGGCCCAGGCGACCTCGGCGTTCAGGGCGTCGTTGAAGGCCGTGACCTTGCGCTCCCCCGTGCCATCGGCATTCGCCACGTAGAGTTCGGTCGGCTTGGTGAGCGAGGTCGCGACGTAGGCAACGCGCGTGCCCGCACCGCTGTACGAAAACCCGCTCATCCGGCGACGGCCACCGAGCAGTTCCTTCGGGGGCTGCTTGCCCTCAGGGTCTGCGCGGAAGAGCCCCGAGCGCCCTCCGACTTCGGCGTTGAACTGCAGCGCACCGGTGGCGAGCCATTCGACGTTCTGCGGCTCGTACTGCCACGAGCCGACCGTGTTCACCGGCGTGCCGCCCGTCGCCGACACCACGTACACCCGCGCCGACTTCACGCGCCCCGGGCGCCCCACGAAGGCAATGCGCTTGGAATCGGGCGACCACGTGAGGTCGCTCTCGGCGCCCATCCAGGTCGCCACCTTGCGCGGCGTGCCGCCGGACACGCTCATCACGTACACGTCAACCTCGTTACGCTCCGCTTCGTCGCGCACCTTGTCGTACGGCAACTTCGCGAGCGAGTCCCGCTCGAGATCCACCACGCTGTCGGGTCGCAACGCGGCGTCGGCTACGAAGGCGATCCACTGCCCGTCCGGCGACACCACCGCGCCGCGATGCGAATACGTCGCGTTGGTCAGTTGCGTGCGCGCGGTATCGCCAAGCGTCTGCTTCCAGATCTGCAGCGGGCGCCACGTGCGCGCCGTGCGTCGGCCGGGGACGAAACCGCGCTCGTTCGACTTGTAGGCCATATCCACGATGTGGCGACCGTCGTACCGCGCGGGCTCCGTTGGCTTGGTGATCGCATCGAACGGCGGGCGCGACATCGGCCCCATTCTCGCGTACGGATCGTCGCGGCGCGCCGCCGTATCGGCCGGCAGCGCTTCGCTCCACACCGCAAAGGCGCCATTGGCCGGTACCGAGCCGGCGGGATACGCTCGCGTCTGGATCGCTTCGCCGCTCGGCGCGTCGGCACGCAGCGCCCACGCCGTGCCGGGGCCTCGCAGTTCGCCGCCCGACCGCGAGCTGTTGAACAGCAACCACGCGCCATCCGGAGACCAGCGCGGCGCGCTCGACTCCGTACCCGGGGACGTCCAGCGCTGCGGGGCGCCACCATCCGTCGGGACCACCCAGACTTCCTGATGCCGCTTGTTCTCGGCTTCGCGCACCGTGGTCACCGTGACGGCCACCCGCTTGCCGTCGGGCGAGACCGCGGGCTGACTGAGGGTGGTCACGCGGTACCAGTCCTTGAGTTCCATCGGACGTGGGGCCGTGGGCCCCTGCGCAGCGAGGAGCGCCGGTGCGAGGCACGCGGCGGCAACGAACAGACGATTCGACACGGCGATGCGGGATAAAGGGATACAGTCGAGCGGGGTGCCCGGTCTCCCGGACACCCCGCAGTAACGTGCCGCACCTGCCGGACGCTGGCGAGGGGGCGTCCCTTGTCCAGCGCTCGTCGCGTCAGGCTGCGCGCATCGCCGCGAACATCTCGCGCCAGTTCGGCTCCTTGCCGTACATCTGCACACCGGCGGCAAAGAGACGGCCGCCGAGAATGCGTGCCAGCCAGATCGCGCCCAGCAGCAACACGACGGCAACCGGAAACTCCCACCACGCGGTGGTGGTGGTAGCAAGCCGCACCGGCAACGCCGCATAGCTCGTCAGCGGGAAGGTCGACAACGCGACGGCCAGCCCACTGTCGGCCTTGGCCTTGATCAGCCACGCCAGGTACATCGGCAACATCGGGAGCAACAGCACCGTCGAGCGCATCGAGTCGTTCGGATCGTCGATGGTGCTGGTGAAGGCGCCGAGCAGGGCATACCAGAGCACGAGCCCGAGCAGCACCAGGACGAGCACCTGCGCCAACACCAGTGGCGCCGGCAACGGAATGCTGAAGCTCGGCAGCTTGTCGCCGAAGACGAAGAAGACCGCGCCGCCAAGCACACTCAGTGAGACGACCGTGTTCACGATGCCGACGAGCGCGACGCCGAGCTGGCCGAGAATCTTGCCGTCGAGCCACGCGCGCGGCGGAATCGCCGAGAGGACGGCATCGGTGACGCGGAGTTGCTTTTCGCCGGTGATGCCGCTGAACAGATAGCCCGCGCCGCTCATCACCCCAGCGAAGACCAGAAACAGAATGCCGAATGCCACCGCTTCGTCCGCGCCATCGGAATCGCGCTTCTGCTTGGTGTAAATCGTCGCGAACGACATCTGCGTCTGGAGCGCGGCCATCTGCTGTGGCGTGATACCGGACTCCTGCACCGCACGCACCTGCCGCGCCTGCGACAGCGCGTCCCGCACCCGTGTCGGCCAGCGCGCCTTCTCTCGGAGCACGATGCGCGCCGAGTCCGGAGACGCAATCACCACGTAGCCGTCGAGCGTCTTGGCCGCGAGCTGTCGCTTCAGTGCGTCTTCGTCGCTGTCGGACGGCTTCCACGTGACCGCATCGACCTTCGGCATCGGCATCCCCAGCCGATCCGCGCTGACGAGCGCCACCGTTACGGGCTTGCTTCGAGCCTTGGCAATGAAGTAGCCGGCGGCGCCGAACACGATGCCGGCTCCCGTCATCACGGCGAAGGATACGAGCTGTTGCTTGAGCTTGACGAAGCGCAGGAACTCCCAGCGCGCCACGGCCAGCACCTGTCGGTTGTAGCTCACGCGGCCTCCTGCGTCGGCGCGCCGAGGGTTTGGACATAGATGTCGTGCAGCGAGGCGCGCTCGGTGCGCACGCCGAGCACGGTGAAGCCGCGCGCCGCCTCGACGAGTAGTTCGCCCACCGGAACACTGCGGCGCAACGTGAGGCGAATCTCGTTGCCGTCGCGAACGGCACCGACCACCGCCGGATGCCGCTGGAGCACGTCGAGATCACCGCCGTCGGCGACCTGCAGCATCAGCAGGTCACCCGCGTGCCACGCGTCGGCCAACTGCGTGGGCGTACCAGCCAGCACCACCTTGCCGTGCTGCATAATCGCGATGCGATCGGCGAGGCGCTCGACCAATTGCATCTGGTGCGCGCTGAACAGGACCGTGGTGCCGTCGTTCGAGAGATCGCGAATGACGCCGAGCAGGAACTCCTGGTTCAGTGGATCGAGGCCGCTGAAGGGCTCGTCGAGAATCGCGAGGGTCGGCTTGTGCAGGAGCGCGGAGGCCAGCTGCACCTTCTGCTGATTGCCCTTGCTCAAGGCCTTGACCGGCTCCGAGGCGCGGTCGGCCAGACCGAGGCGTTCCAGCCACTGCCGCGCCGCCTGCTCGCCGTCCTTCGGCGTCATTCCCCGCAGGGTGGCGAAGTAGGTGAGCGTGCGGAGCAGCGGCACGTCCTGATACAGCCCTCGCTCTTCCGGCAGATACCCGATGCGCGCGGCACTGGCGTGGCCCGGTTTGGCGACGCGACCGTCGAGGTGCAACGTGATCCCCCCGGCGTCGGGCCGCGTGAGGCCGAGGATCATCCGAATGAGCGACGACTTCCCGGCGCCGTTGGGGCCGAGCAGGGCGAATCGCTCGCCGGGACGGACCTCGAGCGAGACACCGTCCACAGCAGTGACTGTGGCGTACCGCTTCACAACCTGATCGACGTTGAGCAGAGGGGGCGTCATATCGTGTGAGGTGGGCGAAGACTGTCGGTGGTACAACGAGAATTCCGCGGATTTGTGTCAGTTCGCGTCGGTGCCCAACGCGCGGGGATTGCGCGGACGACGTGGGCGGCCTAAAGTTAGGTAGCACTAATTTAGGTGGACCTAACTATGCCCCACAAGCGCTCATTGCTTCGCTCGGTCCTCGGCGCCACGCTCGCTACCGCGCTTGGCGCGGTCGTCCTGCCCGCGCTGGCGCCGACGGTCGCGCAGGCCCAACAGTCCCCCACACGGGCCGACACCGCCCGACGCGCCGAGCTGCCCCCGGTACAAGTCACCGCCACACCGCGCGGCACCACCGTCACCGCCGCGCCGCAACCCACCGCCGTGCTGACCGGCGCGGCGCTCCGCCGTGCGCAAGGCGCCTCCCTCGGGGAGACGCTCGAGCAGCTGCCGGGCGTCCGCTCCCTCGCGATGACCCCGGGCATCGGCAAGCCCGTCATTCGCGGGCTCACCAACAATCGCGTCGTCACCCTCGCCAACGGCCAGCGCACCGAAACCCAGCAGTGGGGACACGACCACTCGCCCAATGTCGAAGCCGCCGACGCGCAGCAGATCGACGTCGTGAAGGGACCGGCGTCCGTGCTCTACGGGAGCGACGCCCTGGGCGGCGTGGTGAATGTGGTGCGCCGGCCCCTGCCCTCCGGCGACGAGGCCGCGCCCGCCGCGCGCGCGCGCGTCGCCCTCGGCTACAACTCCGCCATCGCCGGCCCCTCGGCAACGCTCACGACCGAAGGCGCGCGCGGCACCTTCGGCTGGCGCATCAGCGGGACCGGGCGCCACAGTGGCGACATTCGCACACCCGGTGGGGTGGTGGCCAACAGTGGTATGCAGATGGGCTACGGCGAAGTCTCGGCCGGATGGCGTAGCACGGGACGACTGCTCACGCTGACCGCGTCGCAGCGCGACGAACGCCTCCGCATCGCCGACGACCCCGTGCAGGCACCGGGCTACAGCGGCTATCAGCGCATTCGCACCACGCGCGCCACCCTCGATGGGGAAACCACGTTTGGACGCCAGCGCCTGCAGATCCAGGGCGGCGTCGAGCGCAATCGCCGCGCCGAGTTCGAATCGCGCGACGCGGCCAACGTCACCCTGGGCTTGGGCTCGACGACCATCAACGGCTTTGCGCACTGGCATCACGCGCCGATCGCGGGATGGCAGGGCATCGTTGGCGTCTTCGGACTGCAGAACGCGTTCCGGAAGTTCGGCGATGAGACGCTCGTCCCCAACTCCGACGCCCGCAATGCGGCGGTGTACCTCTTCGAGCAACGCGAGATCGGGCGTTGGTCGTGGTCGGCAGGGGCGCGCTATGACTGGCGCTCGCTGGGCACGTCAGGTGACGACGTGCTCGCGCTCCCCGCACAGTCGCGGACCTTCGCGGCAACCACCGGCACACTCGGCGCGGTGTACGCTTTGACCGAGTCGGCGTCGATCGCCGCGAATGTGGCGCGCGGCTTCCGCGCGCCGAGTGCCAGCGATCTCTGGGCCAACGGCTACCACGAGGGCACCCGCGCGTACGAGCGCGGCGATCCCACCGTACGCACCGAGACCAGCCGCAACGTCGATCTGGGCCTTCGCGTGCGCCGTGCCGCGTGGCGCGCCGAGGTCACCACGTTCGTCAACGACATCGCGAACTACATCTATTTGGCCCCGCTCGGCGCTGCAGGCAGCGCACTCGACTCGCTCGCGGTGCGCCAAGGCGATGCACGATTGGTTGGACTCGAAGCGCAGGCGTCAGTGGATCTGACGCGGGCGTGGCGGGCCGACCTGTCCGTCGATGGCGTGCGCGCCGAGAACCGCGCGACGGGGGACGCGCTGCCGTTCATCCCGCCCCTGCGCGCCCAGTCGGGGCTCCGGTGGCAGGGTGCGTCGTCGGCGCGGCTGCTCACGCCAACGCTCTCGATGCACGCGGAATGGCAGGACCGGCAGCGGCGCACCTTCCGCAACGACTTCGCACCCGCCGCGTACGCGCTGGTGCATCTGGGCGGCGGGTTCGGCATTCCCACGGCGCGTGGCGTGGTGTTCGTCGACGTGCAACTGCGCAATGCCACCAACCAGCGCTTCCGCGACTTCCTCAACCGATACAAGGATTTCGCCGACGGCGCCGGTCGGGGCCTGATCGTCCGGGTGAGCGCGGACTTCTAAGCGCCGCGCCCACCCGAGCCCCTCGCCGCGATCAGATCGACACGCGACCGCGGTTGATCTCGATCCGGCGCGGCAACGCGCGGAGCCCTCGCGACAGTTCGCTCCGGATCGTTTCGCCATCGAACGACGGCGGCATCGGTGGCATCGGCACGCGCGGCAGCGGAATCCGCATCGACTCGATCACCGGCTGATCGAAGGCGCTCGAAAGCTCGGACGCCTTGGCCGTCTTGACCTTCACCGTGCGCGAGCGACCGGCCTCAACCACGCGAAGCTCGACGTCGTCGCCGGCCTTGAGTCCTCGAAGCACGCGCTGCAGTCGCGTGACCTTGGCCTGCGCCACCGATGGATCACCGGCGTCCTCGCGCGCCACGCGCAGGTCCTGCCCGTTGATCGCCGCAATGCGCACGCCTTCGACCAACCCGGCCTTTTCGGCTGGCCCGTCGCTCGTCACGCCTTGCACGAAGATGCCCAGCGTGTCGCGCTTCGACGGCTCGCTCCCGAGGGAGACCCCGAGCACCGCCCGGTTCTCGAACTCGCGGCGGCTCATCCCCCACTCGCCGCGCGTGTCCGGCGCATCGGCCGCGGACGCGGCGGTCAGCCGAATGCTCCGCGTGCGTCCTTCCGCGTACACACCGAGCTCCACCGACGCGCCGGGCTTGAGGTCGCGCACGACACGCGTGAGTCGACGCTGCAACACACCACGCATCGCCGCGTCGTCGGCGTCGTCCTTCGACAGCTTGAGCGAGACGCCGTTGATGCTGGTCAGCCGCATCCCTTCCTCCACGCCGCCCTTCGCGGCCGGACTGCCCTCGACCACATCACGCACGAGCAAGCCGAGCGTGTCGCGTCGACCGCTTTCGCCGGTCTGAATGCCCAACCACGCCCGCGTCGAATCGGGCTCGTCATCGGACGACCAGACGAACGGCGCGTCGCCGTTGCGCGTGATGACAATCGAACGTTCGCGCTGCTGGGCAGCGGCGGGCACCGCGGCGAGCCACAGCGCGGCCAATGGGATGTACACGGATGGGCGCATCGGAATCACTCCAGGGATCAAGGGGTTCACCCCATAGGTCACTGTCCGTGCGCGAAGGGTTGCCATACGCGACGCGCGGAGGCCCCGTGTCGGGAGCCTCCGCGCGTCGTGTGGGACGAACCGTCAGAACTGGTTCAACGTGTCGTGATCTTCGAGCGGGAAGATGTCTTCGTTGCTCATCGGCGCCGGGCTGGCGGGCGCGGTCTTCGGCGCCTTGCTCGCGATCGGCTTCGTGACGGGGCTGCCCATCGCCGGTGTGCGCAGCAACGGCTTGACCACGGCGCTGGACCGCGGCGTCCCTGCCCGCGGCCGCTTCGGGGCCTGGCGCCAGCTCGACGCATCGCGGCGCGGGGCCGGAGCCTCGGAGCGCGACGCGGACGGCGCGGCCGACGGCGTCGAGACCTGACGCGGCTGGCCTTCCTCGTTCGGCAGGTGGAAGGAGCCCACCAGATCCAGCTGCGAGCGGCTCTGCGCCGTCAGCTCCTGCGCGGCACTCGCCGACTCTTCCGCGTTCGCGGCCGCCTGCTGCACGGCACCGTTGACCAACTCGATCGCCTGGTCCATCTGCGACACGCCACCACGCTGATCGGACGAGCGCTGATGGATCTCGCGCATCACGTCGCCCAGGGCGTTGACGCGCTGCTGGATGTCGTCGAGCTGGTCGTTGACCGACCGGGTGAGCCCTTCGCCCGCCAAGACCTTTCGAACGGACTCCTCGATCAGCACCGACGTATTCCGCGCGGCGTCGGCCGAGCGTCGCGCCAGCGAGCGCACTTCTTCCGCCACCACGGCGAACCCGCGACCCGCGTCGCCGGCCCGTGCCGCTTCGACGGCGGCGTTGAGTGCGAGCAGGTTGGTCTGGAAGGCAATCTCGTCGATCGTCTTGACGATCTTCGCGGTGCTTTCCGAGCTGGCCTTGATGTCGGCCATTGCCGTCAGCAGTTCCTGCATCCGGGCGTTGCCGTCACTGGTGGCGCGGCGGGCCGCTTCCGACACCGCCTGCGCTTCCTGTGCGCCGGCCGCGTTCTGTTCCGAGATCTGCCCCAGCGTCTTCACGCTGGCGGCGATCTCTTCCAGCGAGCTCGCCTGGTGCCCGGTGCCCTGCGCCAGATTCTCGGCGCCGCCGGCAATCTGCGTGGCGGCCGACGTGATCTGCTCCGCCGACGCGCGCACTTCCGACAGTGCGGTGGCCAACTGATCGATCGCGGCGTTGAGCGCCACCATCGTTTCGTTCGCCTTCTCGCCGAAGCGGCCCGAGAACTCGGCCCGACCGCGCGCCGTCAGGTCGCGCTTGCCCAGGCGATCGACGACCGAGGACACCTCGTGCATGAACTGCGTGCTGAGCCGCACCTGCTCCTGCACCGCGTCATTGGAATCGGCAGCAGCCGCCGCCGTTTCGGTCAACGACTTCGCGATGTCGCCGTAGATGCCGTCGAGCGTCGACGACGTCACTCGGCTCGCGCGGCGGCCGGCACGCACGGCTTCGAGCGTCGCGTTGGCTTCGCGGCCAACGTCACGCAGCGTCCCGATCACGCTCCGGAAGGCCACCGCCACCTTGGACTCGCCGGGGACATCAACGGAGGTGTCACCCTTGGCGAGGCCGTGCGCCACGTGCAGCAGCGCGTCGGTCTCGGCCGCCTCGGCCGCGAGCGTCCGGGCAATCACGATCAGCACCGCCGACTCGAACACCACGAACGCGGCGTGCAGCAGGATGATGGGCAGCCCACCGTGGTGATTCAGCACGAAGAGCGGGACGCCGTTGTGCTGGAGCAGATGGCCCGCCACGTGATGCACGGCAATCGTCCCAGCGGCCACGCCGATCACCCGCCAATCGCGGTAGATCAGCAGAATTGCGAGGCCCGAGAACACGTGGAAATGCGCCTCGATCATCCCGTGCGCCTGATGGATGAACACCCCCGAAAAGGCCATCATTCCGGCGCCCATCAGGAGTCGCGTTGAGCTTTCGCCGGCGCGGGTCCGGCTCAGGCCGAACAGCACGATGCCCAGCGGTGCGCCAATCGCGAGCGCGCTAATCCAGCTGTCGTAGACGAACGCCAACAGGACCGAGGCCAGCGCGTGCACGGCGAACAAGGTCCCGAGCAGCCGATCACCGGCGACGCGACTCTGCTGCAGAATGGACGTCGTCGTCGACGCACCAACGGGGACGGTCATCAGAAGTACTCCAAGCGGTAGGGCGAACAGCGCTCTCGGACCGGTGCGGACCGGGCGTCTAGGTGAAGCGTCGGCCTCCTGA
>JANRJP010000118.1:0-6420 GCA_033763905.1 Gemmatimonadaceae bacterium | reverse complement strand
TCTGACGACCCGACCGACCGACGCGTGTACCGCGTGTCCCTGACCCCTTCGGGACGGCAGCTCGTGGCCTCGCTCCAGGGGCGCATTCGGCGGGCCGAGCAGGACGTGTTGTCGGCGCTTTCGGCAGACGAACGCGCAGAGTTGCTGCGGTTGCTGCAGGCGGCGGTGATGACCGACAGTCAGTGCCCGGACTGATCACCCGAACATCTACGCCGCCCGACCGCGCAGCGCGGGGCGAGGCAGCACCTAGTCGCCGCAGACCGCCGGCACGTGCTGCGGCAGAATCCCGGAAGCTGACGGAGGGCGCGACAGCGGCAGGCGTTGCCACTCGGTGAACTCCGCCAGCTGGCTATCGTGCAACGACTCGCCGACCGCGAAGAGCGAGATGCTGCTGGCAAGTACCATCGGTAGCATGCCCAGTACCCACCCGAGCGGCGCGAAGCTTTCGGATTGCTTTGCCTTCTGCAGTACCACCGCCGTACCGACGACGCCAAGGATCGCGCCCGTGGCTTGCAGCGCGTTCCAGCCGGCCGGTTTCTGCCGCGCGACGCCGCGCCAGAGATACTGCACCTCGTGCCACGTGAACGTCTCCCGATCGCGCCGCCTCGCCTCGACGATCAGCGTTGTCGAATCGGCGCGCTCGACGTAGGCATCGCAGACGATGCGGCCAGTGACGGTGGCCAAACGGACGCGCTCGCCGGGCCAGAGTGCCACCGGGGGGCGCCCCAACTGTGGTGCCGTTTTGGCCAGCGGTGTGTCGGGGTCTTGTCCGTGCGCCACCGGAGCGCCAAGGACGATCACCGCGATCGCTGCGACAATACAGTACAGGGAACAGCTGCGCATCGCTCGACGCTAGCGAGCTCGGTGGCGGCGCGCCGTAGCGCGCGCCACCGCTCGGACGTGACCTTGGTCACGCCCCGCGAGCGCGCCTCAGGCTTTGCGCTCGCGCAGCACCCAGGCGGAGATCCCGCTCCCGAGCAGCATCACCGGCATCGGCTCGAGCATCGTGAGCGCGATGTTCACCAGCGGGTTCTTGTACATTTCGGCGTACTTGGCCATCTCCGCGGTCTTCTTGGCCAGCTCGGCGCCGGTCATCCCCGACGCCTTGGCTTGAGCCACCGCCTCGGCGGCGAAGCGGTCGGCGAAGTCGGGAAAGAAATTGTAGTAGATGATCTCCCACGTGATGACGTAGCAGACGATCGCCGTCGCCGAGATCGCGAGTCCAACCTTGACGCCGTCCCAAAAGGGCAGCTGCCCATCGCGCACCGTGTCGCGGTACTGCCGCACCGCGAAGTAGATCAGCAACGACGCGGCAATCATCGACGCGTAGCCGACCGCCATCCCGGCGTTGCCCTTCAATTGGTCCTGGAAGGGGATGGTGATGGCGAGCATCGCGGACATCACCGCACCGGCGATCAGTCCGAACGTGAGGGAGATCTTGCGCATCGGGGCTCCTGGGTTGGGGTCGGGCGGCAGTCTGGCGGTTTGCCCCCCTGCTCCGCGTCACCAGAAAGGGTGATTTTCCGCGAATTGGGGCAGAATCACCCCTTGGAATGACGGATCAGGGCACCACGCGGAGCTCCCGGGCCCGTTGCACCGCCTGTGTCCGTCGCGCCGCCCCGAGTTTGTCGAGCACGCGACCCGCGTGCGTCTTGACCGTGTTCTCGGACACGAAGGCCCGCTCGGCGATCTCCCGGTTGCTCAGGCCCTCCGCCATCAGCGACAGGATCTCCAGTTCCCGGGGGGTCAGGCCGAGGGCCGAGACCTGCGCGTCATCCCGAACGAAGGTCGGAGGCGCCGGCACCAGCACCTCGCGGACCTCGACCGTCTTGCGGGTCAGGGTGAGCCCGAGCCAGATGCCCATCGCGGCGAAGAGTGCCGCAATGATCCCGCCGTAGATCTCTAATGAATGGTCCAGCACCAGCCATCGGTACTCGATCACCTGCAGGGTGACCAAGGCGAGGCCGGCGATCGCGCCGAAGGTGATGATCTTTCGGACGTACGTCACGGCCATAGGTTATCACCCTGAGGTCGCCCATCGGAATGCTCGCGCCGGTTGCCCGGCCTCGCGCCACCCGGCGTCAGGGTGGCTAGTCGCTTCAACATCAGGAGGCAGTGTGGCACGCACGAGTACGTACCTCAACTTCCCGCGCGAGACCGAGGCCGCGTTCCTCTTCTATCGGTCGGTCTTCGGCGGCGACTTTCTTCCGCCTGGCGTGCAGCGATTCCGCGATATGCCGGCATCGCCAGACCAACCGCCGCTCTCTGACGAAGACGGCAATCTGGTCCTGCACGTGGAGCTCGCGATCACCGGTGGACACGTGCTGATGGGCACTGATGCCCCGCCGTCGATGGGCTTCACCGTGGTGCAAGGCTCCAACGTGTCGTTGAACGTAGAGCCCGACAGTCTGGCCGAGGGCGAGCGGCTGTTCGCGGCGCTCTCATCCGGGGGCACGGTGGAGATGCCGCTGACGGAAATGTTTTGGGGGGCCACGTTCGGCTCGCTGATCGACCCCTTCGGCATTCGCTGGATGATCAACGTGCCGAAGCGCTGACGGGCCACCTCGCGACTAGGGCGCGGTCCCGAAGGTGACGCGCCCGGTCGCGGGGTCGAAGGTCCCGCCGTCACTCAACACGTAGGTCTGCACACGCGCGCCTTGCACGAGGCGGCCGTTCGCGGGCCGCTCCGCGCGGCGCGCGTCGAAGATCACGACGCTACTGGCCCCGCGCACGCGCCACCGGCCGTCGGGACCCACCACGAGCGCCGTCGACTCATCAATGCCTGCGCCCACGTGCGGCGCCCGCTCAAGCACGAGCGCGAGGAGCCGGCCGTAGCGTTTGCGGCGCAAGAAGTGTTGATCGACGATCACGTCCGGCAGGAGCCCGAAGCCCTCGGCGACGACCACGTTGTCGCGTTCGATCGTGCCCCACGCCAGCGTCGTATCCGGCCGCGAGCCGCCGGGGCGCCGTTCGTCGCCGGTGATCATCACGCGGGACATCACGGCCGCGCCCGCGGACGTCCCGCCGATCACCGCGCCGGCGGCGTAGCGCGCGTGGATCGCCTGTTCTGTTCGCGTGCCAAGGAGCGCCCGGGTCAGCAGCACCTGATCACCACCACCGAACCAGATGCCGGTGGCACTGTCGAGCAGCGCGGCGATCGAGTCGCGCATCGCCTCGTCGCGCCCAATCCAGAGATTGCGCGCCTGCGCGCCGAGCGCGCGGAAGTCCTGCGCCTTCTCCTCGCCGGAGGTGCGTCCGGATTCGCTGGCCATCGCGAACACGATGATGCGCGCCTTGCCCGGGCCGCCGGCGAGCTCGACGAACTCGCGCACCAGCGCGTCCGGTTGAGGACCACCGCCGACGATGTACAAGGTGCCGCGCGACTGCGCGGCCAGCGGCGTGCTGGCGACACTGCTGAGCAGGAGCAGGACCAGCACGGCACGGCAGACCTCGCGCGCATTCCGCCACCGCATCAGGCGACCCCGGCGGGTGTCCGCCGCCCGCCAGCGCTCTCGGCGATCGGGTGATTGGCGTGCAGGGGCTCGAACCCGGCTTCGGTGACTTGCGTCAAGCGCAGCAGCGTGCCGTCTTCTGCCAGCCCGGCGGCGGCGTCGAAGATCCTGCGGTCGAACGCCGTGTCGCGGTCCTTCGCCATGATCTCGAGTGCCGCCTGCACCGTCATTCCCTCCCGATACGGCCGGTCGGCCGTCAGTGCTTCGTAGACATCCGCCACCGCGAGCAGGCGCGCGAGATACGAGAGATCGTCTCCGGGTACGTGCCAGGGATATCCCTTCGCATCCAGACGTTCGTGATGCCGCGCGGCGTCGGCGGCGATGTGCCGAAACGCAGCGACGTGCTCCAGAATCTCGAGCGTCCACAACGGGTGCTTGCGGACCTCAGCGAACTCGACCGAGGTGAGCTTGCCGGGCTTGTCGAGAATGCGATTCGACACGCCCAGCTTGCCGATATCGTGCAACAATCCCGCGCGCAGGATGTCACGCGTCGCGCCGGCGTCCACGCCCATCGCGCGCGCGATCGCGACTGCGAACCGCGCGACGTTGCTGGAGTGCCGCGCCGTGAAGGGTGTTTTCGCGTCGATCACGGCGGCAAACGCGAAGGCGATGCGATCCAGCCGCTCGTCAGTGGCCAGCATCGGCGCGGCCCCAGGCTCGAGTGCGAGCACCGACGCGTCCAGCCGCTGAATGTCGGACAACGCACGCCACCAGGCGGCATCGCCGCGCCAGCCCGTCACGCGATCGACCAACGCGGGATCGAACCACGTGCCGCGACGCTTCCGTGCCATCTCGAGCGCCGCGTCGCTGCCATACTCGCTCCAGTACGCTTCGATCGTCTGCGCGAGCAGAATGATCCGCGACAGGATCGGGATCTCCGTCCCCGCGACGCCGTAGGGGTGCCCCAAGCCGCACCAGTGCTCATCGACGTAACGGATCGCCTCGGCCGTCGCCGTCGGGAAGCCGAGCACGCTGGCGATCTGCGCGCCGCGCTCACAGCGCGTCTGAATGATTTCCCGCGTGAGCGCCGGCGTTTGGGCCACGAGCAAGAAGTGGCGAATCCGGTGGATCGGATTGCGCCCGATGCCGCAGCTGCGCGCGGTGCGCATCGCGAGCTTCCAGCGATCGTGCCAGTCCACCAGACGCATACTGCGCTTGAGCTCCTGGTCGGGACTGCCGAACAACGCCGACATCCGCGCCGCGTTGCTGGAGCAGCCCGAATCCTTGAGCAGCGCGGCGTAGTACAGCGCGCCGAGCAGTTCGCGGTCCAGCCCGGCTTCCGCGCCGAGGCGCATCGCGATCACGGTGCTCCGCAGGGTGTGCCCGGGGCGCTGCCCTTCGGTCAAGTCGAGCGCATACGTCAGCGCGGCGATCACTTCGGCGAGTCGCACCGTGCCGGTGCTCGACGTGCCAAGGGCTGGTGAGGAAGGCGGAGTGACGCGATGCACGCTGAGAAGTATCGACCGGGACGGTGCTACGGCGACGGCGGGGGCGCGGTCTCGCGTGCCGCGCGCTGCCGGCCCCCACCCTGCACCAATACGACGGCCGTCGCCGCGGCGTTCCCGTCGCGTTCGAACTCCAGCGCGGCGTCGACGGCCTTGAGCAGCCAGCGGGTGGTGGTCGCGGGAACGCATTCGAGCTTTGGTTGCCCGGTCGCTTGGACGTACAGCCGCGTGCCCTCCCGCGTGACGGTGAGGGCGAAGGTGGGCGCCAGCCGGTACGTCCCGAGCAGACCGTTCATCGTCGCGGTATCGACCGTCACCGCGGCGCGGGGCAGCGGCGAGGGGGCCTTGAGCGGCAATCCCGCGTCGACCAGGTGGAAGCCGATGTCGTCGGCCCCGGCGTCACCATTGGTCATCACCACGGCAGCCCGTCCCGTCACGCGGTTGCATCCGAGCCAGGTCCGGAATCCGCCGGTCCCCCCGTTGTGCCACGCGATCGGCCCAGCCGGACCGCGAGTGGTGACCCAGTGGAGGCCGATGGAATCCCGCGTGAAGGCGCGCCGCGGCCGCTGCGCGTCGGTGATCGCAGCGGCCAGTCCGGCAGGCGCGTCGCCCAAGCAGGCGCGGGCGAAGCGCGTCATATCGTCGAGCGGCGCGCGAATGGCGCCGGCGGCCGCGAGATAATCGAGCGACCAGTGCGCGGTGGGTTCCCCCTGCGCGTAGGGCTGCGCAAAGCGCCGCTCTTGCGCCGCCGACAACGTCATCACGAAGTCGCGCAGGCCCAGCGGTCCGGCGATGCGTTCCCGGACGAGCGTGGCGTAGTCGCGAGACGCGCCGTTCGCGAGCTTCGCTCGGCTGACGAGCGCCTGCCCCAGCAGGCCGGCGCCGACGTTCGAGTACTCCGCGCGACTGCCCGGCGCGAAGCGCAGCGCCCCGGGACGCCGGAGCGAGGCGTACACGACCTCCTTGGTCACACCAGCCCACGGCTCGGCCATGTTGGTGGGCTCGTGGCCTGCCGGGAAGCCCGCGAGCCCGCTCCGATGCGTGGCGAGGTCCAGCAGCGTGATCCCTCGCGCCGAGTCCGGCAACGGGAGATCGGGCAGCACATCGATCAGGCGTTCGTCGGCGCGCACTTCGCCACGCGCAATGGCGTCGGCAAACAGGGTGCCGGTGACCGCCTTGGTGATGGATCCGATCTCGAACATCGTGCGCCCGGTGAGCGGCGCCCCATCGGGCGAACCGGCGATGCCAGCCACGGCCGACACCGTGCCTTGCGGTGTGATGACCGCCGCGACGATGCCCGGATTGCGACCGAGTCGCACGCGGGCCGCGAGCAGTCCACGGAGGCTGTCCGCGGTCCACACCACGCCCGGCGATGCCGCGGCCGGCGCGGCGGGAGTTTGAGCGAAGGCCGGGGCACCGAAGGTCGACGCGGCGGCCGCGGCGAGGCGCAGGAGTCGAGGCAT
>JANRJP010000112.1:0-25419 GCA_033763905.1 Gemmatimonadaceae bacterium | reverse complement strand
CTCACGCGTCTCACGATCGGGCGTTGGCGACGCTATGGCTTGGCGGCGGTCACGATCGGGGATCCGGTGCCATTGGCGCCGTGGCTCGAGACCGAAGGGCAGGCGCTGTTCGACTTGCCGCGCGCCGAGCGCCTGGGGCGCGTGCAGGGGCTGATGGACGAGTTGATGGCGCGGATCGGCCGTCTGATGCCAGTGACGCCCGTGCCGCTGGTGTGTGCGGCGCTGCAGACGCTGGGCGGCGATTTCGTGTCGCGGGCCGCGCTGCGCGAGCGGGTGGAAGAAGTGCGCGACGTGCTGCGCGAGCTGTCGGCAAAAGGACTGGAAGGCGAGGGCAACATCGACACCTTGCTCGACCGCGCGCTCGAGATGCTGGCGATGCGCCGCGTGGTGGCACCGACGGGCGACGGGCTTGCCGTGCTGCCGCGGGGGCGGGAGCTGATCTCGTACTACGCGAACTCGATCGCGCACTTGATCGGGCCGTTCGAGGCGGGGGTGCGCGAGCGGGATCAGCTCCTGGCGGATCTAGTGACGACGTCGGAGCATCGGGCGCCTACGCCGACCCGAGGGGGGCCGCTGGTGTGAGCGCGTGTCCGGGGAGAGCGGGAGAGGAGGACACGGAGGGACGGAGGGGCACGGAGGCCTCCGTTACTCTGTGTCCTCCTCTCCCGCTCTTCGAGCATCGTGCGCCAAGGCCGCGAAGTTCGTGACGCGGGCCATCCCGTCCCTCAAGTGCACGACGTTGAAGTTGAGCAGGAGCCCTCGGTGGAGGCCTGACAGTCGCAGATAGGTCAGGACCTGCGCCTTATGAATCGGCGCGATCGCCTCGACCGCCTTGATCTCGAGCAGTAGCCGATCCTCGACGACGAGGTCCGCCCGAAACGCCTCGGCGAGCTTCACTTCACGCCACGTCAGCGGCACCGCGACCTGCCGATTCACCCGAATCCCCATCGCAGCCAGTTCGACCGCCAGGCACCGTTCATAGACGGACTCGAGGAGTCCCGGCCCCAGCCGCGAGTGAACGTGCAACGCCGCCCCCACGACTCGGTAGAGCAGTCCCTCCGTACCCCTCCGTCCCTCCGTTCCCTCCACTCCCGCTCTCCGTAAGGTCCGCACCATCGCCAGAGGATACGCGAGCACCACGGAGTCAGCGGAGCACTTTTCCCCGAAGCGATCCCTCTGAATGCACGAACGGGGCGCCGCTTGTTCGCGACGCCCCGTCCAGCACTGCAGTTCCCTGACCCGCTTACCAGCGATAGTGCGCGAAGGCCTTGTTGGCCTCGGCCATCCGGTGCGTGTCTTCCTTCTTCTTGACCGCGTTGCCTTCACCCTTCGAGGCGGCAATCACTTCACCGGCGAGCTTCTCGGCCATCGACTTCTCGCTGCGATCGCGCGAGTAGGAGATGAGCCAGCGCATTGCGAGCGCCGTGCGGCGATCGGGGCGGACTTCGACGGGCACCTGGTAGGTGGCACCGCCGACGCGGCGGCTCTTGACCTCGACGACCGGCTTGAGGTTGTTGAGCGCCTGCTTGAATATGTTCACGCCCGGCTGCTGCGTGCGGTTCTCGACCAAGTCCATCGCCGAGTAGAAAATGCCTTCGGCGAGCGAGCGCTTGCCATCGAACATCAGCACGTTGATGAACTTGGCGACAGTCTGGCTGTCGTAGCGCGGATCGGCGAGGATCGTGCGCTTTACGGACTTCTTGCGGCGGCTCACTTCTTCTTGCCTCCAGCCGGGGCGGCACCCGCCTTCGGCTTCTTGGTCCCGTACTTGGAGCGGCTCTTGTTGCGGCCGTTGACGCCGGCGGCGTCGAGCGAGCCGCGGACGATGTGATAGCGAACGCCCGGCAGGTCCTTCACACGGCCACCGCGCACGAGCACGATCGAGTGCTCCTGGAGGTTGTGGCCTTCGCCCGGGATGTAGGCGATGACTTCGATGCCGTTCTGCAGGCGCACCTTCGCGACCTTGCGGAGGGCCGAATTCGGCTTCTTGGGCGTCGTGGTGTAGACGCGGGTGCAGACGCCGCGCTTGAAGGGATTCGCCTTCAGCGCCGGCGACTTCGACTTCACCACCGCATCGCGACGGGCGCGCCGAACGAGCTGGTTGATCGTGGGCATTGCTACGGGTGCAACGTGGGAAAGGTGCTCCAGAACTGCGAACAAGAGCGCATCCCCGCCGGCTGGAAGAGCCGTCGGGAGCCCTCAATCGTACCGACGGCAGGGGGGGAAGTCAAGCAATGCGGAGACGAGAATAATAACCGGCGCCCCCTTCCACGTGACCTTGCGTTGTGTTGCGTAAGTGAAACATTTGACGGGTTGAGGTCGCCTGAAATGCGGCCCGCGACATTTGTGAGGTGTCGTGGCCGCCCTTCCGGGTCGCGATGCTGCTCCTCGGGTCAAACGTCGCTAACCGTCTCCGTACCCCGCCGCTCGACATGCCTGCGTCTGCCGCTCGGTCTCCTCGTCGCGCCCCGCTTGCCTCGCTCGGGGTGCTCCTGCTCGCGTCATCCGTCTGGAGCTGCGGGCTGGACAAACTGACCAGCACGGATGCGGGATCAACGGTTTCCGTCTCGCTCGCCGGTGACTCGCTCTTGACGGTTGGGGTCTCGCGCCCGTTTGCGTTGTCGGCGAGTGAAGCCGGCACGGATTTCCAGCGGACCACCATTTCGTATGTCTCGACCGACACCACCGTCGCCCGCGTCGATTCGGTTCGCGGGGCCACCGGCTGGGTCACCGGGCGGCGGAACGGGACCGCCCGGATCGTCGCCTTGGTTCGTGCACCAGAGATTCCCGATGGCCGCGGCGACACTGCGGCTATCCGTGTGCGATACGGGGCGATTCGGTTTGATCCAATCGACACCATTGCGGGGCTCGGGCCCTTGAATGCCGCGAACCAGCGGTCGGTGGTCGTTCGTGGAGCGCTGCCAGGCGGCGGGGGGATCGCGGGCGCTCCGCAGCTTGCAGCCACGCTCGTGTCGCGGGACACATTCCGCCTTCGTGCCTCAACTCCGGGCGGGTCGACGTTTATCGCGCGCGACACCGGGGTGGTGTGGCTTGTGGCCTCGTTCGACGGCGTGTCGGACTCGGTCCGCGTGCCGATTCGGCGGCGTCCGACGCGCATTGTGACCGCCCCGGTCGCGTTTAACGCGCTGTTCCGGTCGCGGGCCCCTCAGGTGCGCGTGCTGGATGCGGGCGACTCAGCCATCGTCGGCGCGCCGTATCGGGTGAGCGGCATCGACACCTTGCGGCTGCAGATCGATTCCACCGTTGCGGCCGCGCCCCGCTTGGTCGCGCGCCAACGTGACACCGCAAGCTTCGTCGTGACGAGTGGCGCCCTTTCGTCCGCCCGAGCTGGCACCTCGGTCACGCAGGTGCCAGCGTCGCTCGTGATCTCGGCGGGTTCCGGCCAGAGTGCTCGCTACGGCACCGCGGTACCCGTGGCGCCAGCGGTGATTGTGCGCGATTCAGGTGGTCAGGGTATTCCCTCGGTTGCCGTCACTTTCAGTGTGCCGAACGCGGGGAATGGCGTCGTGACCGGGGCGTCGCAGACCACTGGCGCGGCGGGTCAGGCGACCGCCGGCAGCTGGACGCTCGGCCCGACCAGCGGCGTTGACTCCCTGATCGCAACGGTGACCGGCCTCCCGCCGATCGTTATCACCGCGACCGCGCTTCCTGGCGGCGCGGCCCGCGTCCGATTTACGCAGCAGCCCCTTGGCGGCGGGATCGGTCAGCCGTTGTCGCCAGCGCCCACCGCGTCCGTCGTCGACTCCGCGGGCAATGTGGTGTCCAGTTTCAACGACTCCATCGCCGTGACGCTCTTGCCTCCGTCGAGCGGCGGAAACGGGGGGACGTTCAGCGGTCGGGCGACCGTAGCTGCGGCCGCGGGGGCGGCACGCTTTGATTCGCTCGTTTTCTCGGACACGGCCAGCGCGTTGCGATTGGTTGCTGCCCGTGCGGGCTTGGCCCCCGACACCAGTGCAGCCTTCCCAGTTGGACGTGCGCCCACCCAACTCATCGTGACGACGCAGCCGATCGCAGTGGCGGGTGGGTCGGTGATGCAGCCGTTCGCGTTCGAACTCCGCGATGCAACTGGCGCACGGGCCGCCGGCGCGACGGACACCGTGATTCTTTCGCTCTCCGGTGCCCCGGCCGGCATGCAGTTGACCGGCACCACGCGGCGGACCGCCGTCGCCGGACGCGTCACCTTCGACGACATCCGCGTTGTCGGAGCGGGCGCTGGCAACAGCTACCGAATCGAAGCGCGCACGCCAGGCGGACTCGCGACCACCTCGAACACGTTCTTCCTCAACTCTGGGCCAGCAGCCGCACTCCGCTTCAGCGCGCCCCCTGCGAGCGTCGGGCCATCGGTGTCCCAGAGCATCCGCGTGTCGGTCACCGACAGCGGCGGCAATCCGATATTCAACAGCGGTATTCCGATCGCGTTGCGGCTCGCGACCAACCCGGCAGGCGCCGCGATCACTGATACCTTGCGGACGACGTCCAACGGTACGGCAGCGTTCAACGTCTCGGTTCCAACCGCGGGCGCAGCGTACCGGCTGGTCGCGACGAGTACGGGCTTGATCGGAACGACCTCAGATCCGTTCGATGTTCGCGCCCCGGGCACACCGCGGCGGCTCCGCTTCGTTGACAAGACGCCAGCCTCCTACGGTGCGCCGGGCTCAGTTCCGGGCATTGAGCTGCTCGACTCCGCGGGCGTACGGTCGTCGGTGACTCGGCTGCCTTACACGGTGTCCATTGTGTCTGGTCCGCAGGGCGCGGTTGTCACCAACCCCGTCGACTCGGTGTTTGGGGCCGGCATTGCGTTCCCGGCTGCGCGGTTGCGGCAGGCTGGCACCTACCGGCTGGCGATCTCGGCGCCGGGACTCGGTGCCGACACGAGCGGGCCGATTCAGGTGTTCGCCGCGGCCGCCAACCGGTTGGCCCTCGTCAACCAGCCCGCAGCCGCTGGCGTCAACACGGCGATTCCCGCAGTTCAGGTGGCCATCCACGATTCTCTCGGCAACCTGACCTCCTTCCTCCCTGGGGGACAGAGCGTGGCGAACTCGCTAATCATCGCGGTCTCGGCGCGGGATGCGGCGGGCAACACGATCACGCTCGGTGGGCAGTCGACGCGCACGACGAACCTCAGCATCGCGACGTTCGACAGCGTCACGGTGCCCGCCGCGGGCGCGGGCTATCGCCTGGTCTTCAGTGCAACGGGCTTGACGGCCGTGACGACGGACACGTTCTCGATCAGGGCGCCCGGCACGCCACGCGCGCTACGCGTGTCGGCGCTCCCGACGGCCGTGAATGGCGGTAGCAGGTTCTCGCCCGTCTTCCGCGTATCGATCATCGATTCCGTCGGAACGACGGTGTCCTCGCGCAGCGATTCCGTCTTCGTGAGCCTTCGAGGGCCAACGGGGGCCGCGCTCTCGGGGACGTCGCGCGTCGCGGCGGTGAACGGCGTCGCAAGCTTCCCGACGTTGACGATCGCGCGCGCGGACACTGGTCTGCGGCTCATTGCGACGACGAACGCGGCCGGGGTGACGCCCGACTCGACCCCAAGCTTCCGCGTGAACGTCGGGCCTGTGACGCGATTGCGGATTGTGTCGGCGCCGACCGAGCAGGTGGCGGGCGGGCTCGCGACGCCTTCACTCGTGCTGGCTGCCGCCGACTCTGGCGGGAACACCGTCACAACCTCCACGGATTCCGTGACGTTCTCGGCAGTGCCGTTCGGTGTGAACTACGACGGAACACGCACGATTCGGAAGGCGCTGGTCAATGGCTTGGCGACCTTCGATTCTGTACACGCGTTTGGTACGCCGGGAACTTCGGTGCGCTACTTCGGGCGTGGTATCACGCGGTCGTACACTGCGGTGGACACGTCGGCGCCGGTGGTCCTTCGCGCGGGACTGCCCGCGCGCCTCGATATCGAGGCGCAGCCGAGGGGGCGTTACTTCCAAACGTGGGACTTCGGTGTCTCCGCGCGTGTGTACGACGCGAGCAACAACTTCATCGACACGGTGTCTCGTCCGGTGCAGGTGACGGTCATTGGCGGCACGCCAGGTGCGGTGTTGCGTGGGGCGCTCACCACCACGTCCGGCGTCGCCTCGGGCCGGTTAGTGATCGAGACGCCCGGTCGCGACTACCGTTTGGTTGTCTCGGCGCAAGGATTGGCGCCGGACACCTCCGCGCCATTCAGCATCTTCGGTCCTGCGGTCCGCGCCGCGGTGCTGTCGGCGCCAAGTACGGGCGTTCGTGGCGGCGCGCTGGCGCCGATTCGCCTGGTACCGGTGGATTCCCTCGGTACAGCCGTCTCGTTCACGGGCACCTCGGTCTCCCTCGCGGGCCGGGTGTCGGGGACGCTGATTCGTCAGACAGCGGTGTTCGACACGCTCGCTGTCGCGACCTTTAGCGACCTCAGGCCAGACTCGTCCGGTCGAATTGTGCTTCAGACCGGCATTTCGGGCGTGATCGCACCAATCGCCGACTCGGTCGTGATCACCGTGGCGCGCTACTCCGCCGCGCAAAGCCTCGCGTTCGTGCAACAGCCCGCGTCGCTCCTCGCGGGGACCGTCATGACGGTGACCCCTAGCGTCGCGATCCGTGACTCGGTTGGCAACGTCGTGGCCGACTCGGCAGGTCGCGTGGTGACGCTGTCACTCGCGTCGAATCCGGGCGCTGGTTTCCTCTCGGGTACGTTGTCCGCGACGCAAGCGCCGGGAAGCGGACTGCTCGCTTTCCCCAATCTGTCAATCAACAATGTCGGCACGGGATACGTATTGCTCGCCGCCACGCCCGGCGTGAATGCCGCCGCGTCGCAGCCGTTCAACGTGGTTGGGACCGCAGACGCGATTGCGCTCCGCTTCGTGACGAACACCGTGCCGTCCTCCGTGTCGGCCGGCGCAACACTCGCTGGGAGCGCCGGGACGCTCGCCGTCGAAGTCATCAACAGTTCAGGCGCCCGGGTGACGACCAGTACGGCACCAATCACACTGAGCGTGCGTGACAATCGGGCTCCGCTCGCGGGAGCTGTGACGGTCTCCGCCGTCAACGGGGTCGCGACCTTCCCGACGGCGGCGTTGACGCGCGCCGACACGGGATTCGTGCTGCTCGCCACGAGCGGCTCGTTGGTCGGTACACAGGCACCGACCGCGGTGACCGTGAGCCCCGCCGCACCGACCGCCCTGGTCGTGCTTGACTCGCTGCCGACCACCGAAGCCGGGCAGGTCTGGCCGGCGATTCGCGTCGCGGTGACCGACGCCTACGGCAACGTCGTACGCACGGCGACCGATACCGTGGTTCTGGTGCCTGATCCGTCGACCCCTACGACGTACTTCTACAGCGCGAACTTCATCGGCGGTGTGGGCACTCAGCCGCCGGTGCTGCGGGTACCGGCGGTAAACGGCATTGCGACCTTCACTGGGCTGCGGCCGCGGCGCACGTCGACGGCCGGCAGCAACGTGGCGTACAATTACTTGCGGTTCTCCGCGACCGGGCGCAGCGATGCACGGTCGCCGAGCTTCACGGTGGTCGCGGGTGCCGTGACCAACGTGTTCCCTGGCCTCTTTGTCAAGAACGATTACGTGCGCAACGAGCCGATTCGCGGTGTGGTGTATGCGGCGGACTCGCTCGGCAACATCCGAAGCACGCAGAACACGGCCACGCTTTCGGTCACGCTTGAGGATGGGTCACCACTGCCAACTGGCGTGACCGCGACATTCGATGCCACCACGGTGTCGACGTCGTTGACAGGAACCAGCAACCAGTGGCGTCTCCTCGTGACTGGTGGCACGGGGACACTCAGGCTCCGCATCCGCGTCACGTCCCCGGGGCTTGCAACCGCGTACGATGTCGCGCCGACCGTCGCCGAGTTCGGCCCCGCGGCGCGGCTGGCCTTCACGCAGCAGCCGAGCAATGCCGCTCGCAACGCCGTGATCGCGCCGCCGGTCGTTGTGGCCGTCACGGATACGATTGGCAATATCGTGACGAATCTTTCGACCGGCACCAACGGTCTCACCGGGACTATCGAACTCGATCTGCCTGATGGTGCGACGATCGGCGGCCCAACGACCGTGCTGATCGGCGGTGCCAGTGTCAGTCTCGTGAACGGACGCGCGACCTTCCCGGCGCTCCAGGTGAACAACGCGGGGGCCGGATTCCAGCTCCGCGCGCGAGTCACCACGGGGACCACCGTGCCGGGGAACCCGCCCGCATCGACCAGTACGCCTTTCACCATTTCGCCGTAGCGGCGGGTCCGGATGTCGACAACCACCCTCACCTGCTCGAAGTGCGGCAGCACTGCCGCGGCCGGCACCCGCTTCTGCGGGACCTGCGGTACGGATCTTCTGGGTCCTCGGCTGGTCGTGCCGGACAACGCGCCGACCACTGCCATCGAGACGGACGAGCTCCTTCCGCTCGTCATCGAAGCCACGCTCGGTGAGTACGACATTTATGGTCTGCTCGGACGTGGCGGGATGGCCACGGTCTACCTGGCGCTCGACATCGCGTTGAATCGCAAGGTCGCGATCAAGGTGATGAATCCGCAGATGCTGATGGGTGAGGACGCGATCGCGCGGTTCCGCCGCGAGGCGCAGACCGCGGCAAACCTGCAGCATCCGCACGTCATTCCGATTCACGCGGTCAAGCAGACGCCGAAGCTCGTTTTCTTCGTGATGAAGTACGTCGAGGGCCAGCCGCTCGACGCGATCATCAAGCAGGTTCGGATGCTGCCGGTCGAGACCACGGTGTCGATCCTCTCGCAGGTCGCCGGGGCGCTGCAGTACGCGCACAAGCGTGGCATCGTGCATCGCGACATCAAGCCGGCGAACATCATGATCGACGAAGACGGTCAAGCGATCGTGACTGACTTCGGGATCGCGAAGGTGCAGGAGGCCAAGGGCCTCACGATGACCGGTGCGACGGTCGGTACGCCGGCGTACATGTCGCCCGAGCAATACGAGGGCAAGAACATCGCTGGCGCCGCCGACCAGTACTCGCTCGGCATCGTGGCGTACGAGATGCTGACTGGTCGCACGCCGTTCGGCGGTGACTCGATCATGACGATGATGAAGGGGCATCTCCTCGAGCCGCCGCCGCCGATCACGGAAGCCCGCCAAGATCTCCCGTCGCACATCGCGTCGACGGTAATGCGGATGCTCGAGAAGCGCGCCGAGGATCGGTTCCCCGATCTGGCCGCGGTCGTGGCGGCACTGGACGCGAAGATTCTCGCCGACTCGCACCCGGCGCGAACGCAGCTGGTCGAGCTCGCCAAGACCGGCGCGATGATGCGGCCGCGAATGAGCGTGCCGCTGTCGCCGATTCCGAGCCCGAAGGCGCCGAAGCCCGCCGCGGCGAACGCGGCCGGCAGCGCGGCGGCGCGCCCAACGCCCGGCGCGGCCCCGAGTGCCGCGTCGCCGAAGACGAGCAACGGCCTCGTGATCGCCGGTGCCGCGCTCGCCTTGGTTGCGGCGGGCGGGGGATGGTTTTTCCTCAAGGGCGGGGCGGCCGCGCCGAGCATCGATCCGGCCGCAGTTGCCGCGACGCCGCCGGCCGCCGCTCCTACCCCGGCGTCGGTGGCACGGGACTCCGCGGCGGCGGCCACCGCCGTCACCTCGACGGGCGCGAACACGCCCGCACCAGCCGAACCAGCGCCGCGCGCGGAGGAGCCGAAGGCCGTGGTGGCCGCCACCAAGCCCCCCGCCACCAACGCGCGCAAGGAATCCACGAAGCCTGCGGCGAAGCCGCCCGCGACGAAGCCGACCGCCGCGCCGACGACGTCCGCCGAGAGCGAGATGTCGGAGCTCGCGATGTTGCGCCAGGGGCGGACGAACAACCCAACGGTAGCCAACAAGCCCGCCGCCCCAGCGAGCGGCGGATCGGTGGGCGCTGCTCCGCCGCCTGCCGCAGCGACGGCGGCGTCGGCGTCGGCCGCCGAAGGCAAGCTCAAGATCGCCAGCTCGGTCGATGACGCCACGCTGATCATCGACGGCACCTCGCGCGGCACGCTCGGCACCGCGCCGCGCACGATTTCGCTCAAGCCCGGTGTGCATCAATTCGTCGTGAAGAAGGACGGCTGCGTCGACGCGACCGGCAGCTTCACGATCGACGCCGATGCCACCTTCACCATTGGAAAGTCGAAGGCCTCACCGGTATGTCCGTAATGGCTCCCCGCAGGACCCTCGTGGCGCTGGCCGGTCGCGCACTGCTGCTCTGCATCGCGCTCGGCGCGGTGCCAGCGGTCGCACAGACGTCGCCCGACCGCGTCGCGCAGATCATCGGTCAGGCCCGACTCGCCCTCGATGACCTCGAGTATGCGCGTGCCATCAGTATCTGCCGACTGGTATTGCAGCAGCCCTCGGTCACCGCCGAGCAGCGCCGCGATGCGCTGATCATTATCGCGGCGGCGCAGTTTCCCAACGACCCCGAGGCGGCGCGCCCCGATTCCGCCGCCGTGACGCTGCGGCAACTGGTCAAGCTGGATCTCGACGCCACGCTGCCGCGGGCCATCTCGTGGCGCGGGCTCGATTCGCTGCTGACGCTGACGAAGGGCCGCGTACTCTCGTTCCGCATCACGACCGACAGCGCGCAGCGCATCGCCGGCAGCGACGGGACCTGGCGCGTCCAGTACCGCAGCACCATCGATGCCGATCTCTCGCTCGTCGCCGAACGCGGTGGGACCGTGGTCCAGCTCGCGCGCGCGCGAGGGAAGGGCGGTGAAGTGCGCATCCCGGTCTACCAGGGTGACCGACCGCTGCTGGCGGACGGCGAGTGGAAGGTGACCTTCGCCGCCCGCGCGGCGGGCGACGCGGAAGTGCGGTCGTTTGTTGTGGCGGTTGTGGCGGATACGCTGCAGCCGTTGGAGGCGCCCGTCTTCGACAGCACGGCACTCAAGCCCGAATTCGCGCCGCCGCTCAAGGCCAAGGCCCTCGGCTTCGCCGCCGTGCTGGGTGGCGCGACGATCGCGATCGCCAGTGGTCTGCGTGCGTCCGACCCCGTCCGCAGCGCGGCGAGTGCCGACGGCCGCGCGATGGGGGTCGCGGCGCTGATGACCGCCGGCGCCGCCACCGCGATGTTCCTCGATCGTGGTCGACGGCTGCCGGACAACGTGGCGGACAACGCACGCCGTCGGCGGGAGTTCGACGCCGAGGTTGCGCAGGTGAACGCCGAAAAGGCGCGCCGACTGGGCGCGCTGACCGCCACTGTGAGGACGCTGCCGTGAAGTCGATCCTGATCGTCCCGTTCGCGTGGCTCTGCTGCGCCGCGACCGCCTCGGCACAGGGCGAACTGCGGGTGACCGGGCTGGCGTCGCCCGCCGTGCGCAACAGCGCTGTGGGCACCGGGATCGCCGAGCTGTCGGGAGGCGGGAGCACGGTGGAGGTGCTCGCCCGTGCGCGCTACGTCGGGGTGCACGTGCGCGTCTTCGGGGCGGATCTGTCCGATGGGATCTCGTTCGCGAACGGCGACGTGCGCGCCGTGCTCGGGCCTCAGGCTTTGAGCGCCGAGCTGGGCATCACGCGACGGGCCGTCGCGGGGCCGCTCGGAACGAACCAACTGAGCTACATCCGGGTCGGCGGCCGAAGCACGGTGCCCTTGGGATCCAGCGGGCTGCGCGCGATGGTGGGTGTGTGGTCGTTGCAGGGCTCCGGGCTGCCGGGCTGGGTCCGGTCGTCGCGAGGCGTCGAGGGAGAAACGGCGCTGCTCTACCAGCTGCCGCGCCTGCCGATCTTCGCCCAGGTCGGGTATCGGCGCGAGCGCTTCGACGTGTCGATCTTCCCCAATGGCGAGGCCCCGGAAGAGGCCGGGGTGATGAACTTCGGCGTAGGGCTTTCGTTTGGGGGACGAAACCGGTAAGGTTGACCGATTCTGCCAAGCACGGCACGTTTCCTGCACGGCAGGGATGGTGTTGTCGGACCATCCCCACGATTGTTGCGCAGCCTGAGGCGTTATGACGACCACCACCTACGCGTGTCCCAAGTGCGGTACCGGGTATACCCCCGGGACCCGCTTCTGTTCGAGTTGCGGCACTGACGTCTCGGGCGGCGTCGGCGCGCGTGCGGCCTCGGAGCAGGGCGCGACGGCGGTGATCGAGCGGGACGAGATCCTCCCGCTGCTGATGGAAGCCACCCTCGGCGAGTACGACATCTACGGCTTGCTGGGCAAGGGCGGGATGGCCACGGTGTACCTGGCCCTCGATCTCGCGCTGAATCGCAAGGTCGCGATCAAGGTGATGAGCCCGCAGATGCTGATGGGCGACGACGCGATCGCGCGCTTCAAGCGCGAGGCGCAGACCGCCGCCAATCTGCAGCATCCGAACGTCATCCCGATCTACGCCGTCAAGCAGACCGCGAAGCTCGTCTTCTTCGTGATGAAGTACATAGAGGGGCGCCCCCTCGACGCGATCATCAAGGAAGTCGGACCGCTGCCGACGGAGATGGCCACGACGATCCTGAGCCAAGTGGCCGGCGCGCTGCAGTACGCGCACAAGCGCGGCATCGTGCATCGCGACATCAAGCCGGCCAACATCATGATCGACGAGGACGGTCACGCGATCGTGACCGACTTCGGCATCGCGAAGGTGCAGGAGGCGAAGGGGCTCACGATGACGGGCTCCACCGTCGGCACGCCAGCGTATATGTCGCCCGAGCAGTACGAGGGCAAGAACATCACCGGCGCCGCGGACCAATACTCCCTTGGGGTCGTCGCGTACGAGATGCTCACCGGACATACGCCGTTCGGTGGTGACTCGATCATGACCATCATGAAGGGGCACCTGCTCGAAGCCCCGCCGCCGATCACCGTCGAGCGCAACGATCTGCCGCCGTCGGTTGCCGACACGGTGATGAAGATGCTCTCGAAGCCGATCGCCGATCGCTTCGAGGATATGGCCGCGGTCATCGCGTCGATGGACGCACGGGCGCTGCCCGAGTCGCATCCGGTCAAGTCGCAGCTGATCAGCATCGTGAAGACCGGCATTATGCAGCGGCCGCAGATGAGCGTGCCGCTCTCGCCGATGCCGGTCAACAAGCCGACGCCGCGGGCGAACCCCGCGGTGGCCGAGGCGGCACCGGTGGCGCCGACGCCCACCCCGGTCATCAACCCGGTGACGCCGGCGCCCGCGCCAGCGACGCCCAAGAGCGGCAACTCCGGCGTGATCTTCGGCGGCATCGGTGCGGCGGTCGTGGCCGCCGGCGCGCTCTGGTTCTTCGTGTTGCGTCCGAAGGATGCCCGGGCCCCGGCGCCTGCGGTGCAAGTCGCAGCGACCGTGCCGGTCGCGCCGCCGCCCGCCGCGGCGTCGGTCGATTCGGCCGCCGCTGCCGCGGCCGCCGCGACACCGCCGGTGACGGCGACGCCTGCGGGGCCCACGCCGCCGCCGGCCGTCGACAGCAAGCCGGTCGAGCCTGCGCCCACCAAGACGCCGGCGAAGAAGGTTGCTGCAAAGGACGCCAAGAAGCCCGCGGCCGCGGAGGCCGCGCCGGCCCCCGAGCCCGAAGTCGATGAGCGCGAGCTGCTGCGCGGCGGTGGCGCCAAGGCCACGGGGACCGCGCTGGTCTTCGGCGGGTCGGCGGACGGCGCGACGCTCTTCGTCAACGGCGAATCGAAGGGCAGCATCGGCAGTGCGCCGCGGACGGTGCCGGTCTCGGCTGGCGTCGTGAACTGGTCGATCACCAAGCCGGGCTGCATTGACGCCCGGGGCCGCGCCGAGGTCAAGGCCGGCGCCTCGGTGACGATCAGCAAGCAGCGCGCGACGCCGCAGTGCGAGTGAGCGGCGGGTTGGGCGAGCCGTTGCCCGTCGATCCGGACGAGACGACGGAGCAACTGACGCGTCCGGCGCTCGCGGTCGACGTGGTGCTCCGCGACATCCGGTCGTCGAACATCTTCAGCGCGACGGCCGCACGCGTCCGGGTCGGGCGCAGCACCGAGTGCGAGATCGTCATTCCGGTTCAGGCGACCGAGGGCGTCTCACGCGTGCACTGCGAGTTCGGCATCGACTCGTTCGGCTCGGTGGTGCTCCTCGACGCCGGCAGCACGAACGGCACCCTGCTCAATGGCGCGCGCGTCACCGCGCCGACGCGTGTGCAGGCGCAGCAGGCGATCGCGTTGGGCGATCAGGGACCGACGTTGATGATCGAGTCGGTCGGCCTCACGCGACAGCCGGAAGGCTAGCGCGCGCGCTGCCCCGCGCCTCGCGCGGCAGCCAACACCTGCTGCATCGGCATCGCGCGACCGTCGCCGAGCCACAGACCGACCACTCGACCGTCGTCCGACACGAGCGCCGCACCGGGCAGGAGGCGGTCGGACACGCCGCGCACCTCGATCGCGGTCGAGGTCATCGCGGCCGCGCCCTCTGCAGCCGACAACATCGACTTGGTGGTGAGGCGGTCATAGCCCACCACGGCGGACCAGGTCGGAATGGTCGTCGCGCTGCCGACCGCCGACGGCCCCAGCCACTGACCGTCCCAGCTCGGCACCGACAGCACGGACACGCCGCCGCTCCGGGCCACCAGCTTCCCCGCGTGCGGGCCACCGTAGGGCGATCGCGCGACAATCGAGTCCAGCCGACCGGAGGCACCGAGCGCGTCGCTGGTTACGACGATGCCCCCCTCGCCCACGACGAGGCCGGTCAGGCGGACGCGCGTGCCGCCGCGCCAGCCTTCGACGTCGGCCAGAATGTTGCCGACCGCCGAGGCGGTGGCGGCAAGGCGCGAGGCGCTCTTCGGTGCGTCGGCGGCGGGACGCGACTCGCTGGTCGGCTCCGCCGTGTCGCTAGCGTCGCTCTCCGACGCGTCGCCATCCGAGGCATTCCCCCCGGGCGCAGCGGCGGACGCGCCGCCGACTTGACCAGCCGTCGCCGCCACGGGGGCTCGGTTGGCCGTGCCGCCCGACCCACGCGCGGCCGCGATGCCCGTCGCAGTGGCGGTCACCAGCACGGTACCCGCGACCACACCGGCCCAGAGCGAGGCGGCGCCGGCCTTGGGCGCAATCGATGCCGTGTCGCCGGCGGCGCGGAAGATGGTCGAGGCGCGCCAGGCTTCGGTACCGCCGCCGACCGCCGCGACCCCGGCGACGCCTCCGGTGGCGGCCACGGCACCGGCCGCTGCGGCGCCGGTCAGCGCCGCGCTAGATGTTTGGCGACCGTTCGGGCCCTTGGCGCCCTTTCCTTTGGCGGCGAGGCCGGACGCTGCGGCGACGCCCGCCGAGGCGACGGCGGTGCCGGCCGCCGCCCCAGCGGCCAACTGCGCATTGGTCGCGCGCGGTACGGCGGCGGCCGTAGCGGCGACGGCGCCGCCGACGGCGCCTGCCGCCAGTCGGAGGTCGCTGGCCTCTTGGCGAATCGTGGCAGTGGCCGCGGGGGCGCCAGCGGCGACGGCGGGGGCCTGCTTGGGGGCCATCGCGGACTCGACCCGGGCGACTCGGAAGCGCCGGGCGCCCGCCCCGCTCCCAAGGCGCAGGACGTCCCCGGTCCGGAGGATGGCCTGATCGTTCCCGACGAGCCGGACGTGATTGACGAAGGTGCCGCCGGCGGACCGTTCATCGGTCAGGCACCAGCCGGTCGGCCGCGGGGCCAGTCGGGCGTGGACGCCACCGATGTCGGCCGAGGCGGGGGCTTCGGCGATCTGGAGTTCGCAGGCCGCGTCCCGCCCGATCCGGACATCGGCATCGCGGAACTCGTGCACGGTACCGCGGTCGAGGTCGGTGAGAATGATTCGGCGCACGGGGCAAGCGGGAACAGGGGAGTCAGCGGGGCGCGGGAGCGCACCCGGATTGCCTCGGGTATCGGCCGGCTGCCGTCGGCGCTGTAGTGGCGGCTATCGTGTTGTCGGGAGTTGACTTCGGCCCGAACTCGGGTACTTTTTCAAGGCTCCCCCGAAACGTCATCTGGAACCAATGGGTCCAGTTCGACTTTGAGGGAGTCGGGACACGGTGCCCCGGCAGGTTGCTGGCCCGCCCAACGCCTGGGCGCGAGGGGTGTCGCGAAAGCGACGTCACTCCGGCAAGAAGCACCGGACAATGCAACGTCGAGCGTGAGTTCGGCGCATCAGGGTCCCCACACGTGCAGCAGGGGCGTGTGCACCCAGATGATGGCGGATGGATACCGGCTCCGATTGGAGCGCACTGGTCCAGCCGCTTTTGTGTTGGTGGAGTTCTGTTCGCTTGTGTCCGCAGTTCGTTCTCAATTTCGCGCGGTGTTCCGCGCGGTTTTCCCTTCGCGATTCCTATGGCCCGCACGACGCCGCTCGAGCACTACCGCAACATCGGCATCATGGCGCACATCGATGCCGGCAAGACCACGACGACTGAGCGCATCCTCTACTACACGGGGAAGTCGCACAAGATCGGCGAGGTGCACGATGGCGCCGCCACGATGGACTGGATGGAGCAGGAACAGGAGCGCGGCATCACGATCACGTCGGCCGCCACGACCTGCTTCTGGAAGCGTCACGGCCAGAGCGACACGCAGGGTGAGGGGCCGGAGTACCGCATCAACATCATCGACACGCCCGGGCACGTCGACTTCACGGTCGAAGTGGAGCGGTCGCTGCGCGTGCTCGACGGCGCGTGCGCGCTGCTCGACTCGGTGGCGGGCGTCGAGCCGCAGACGGAAACGGTGTGGCGTCAGGCCGACCGCTACCGTGTGCCGCGGATGATCTTCGCGAACAAGATGGACCGCACGGGCGCGAACTTCGATCGCTGCCTGGCGATGATCAAGGACCGGCTGACGAAGCGCGCCTTCGCGCTCCAGCTGCCCGTCGGCACCGGTGAGACCTTCACCGGCCACATCGACGTCATCGAGCGCAAGCAGTACATCTTCAACGAAGAGACGCTGGGCAAGACCTTCCAGGTCGTCGACGTGCCGGCCGAGTTCAAGGATCGCGTCGAGGCGATGCGTGCCGAGGCGATCGAAGCTGCGGTCGAGCACGACGAAGCGCTGATGGAGAAGTACTTGGGCGGCGAGGAGCTGTCGCTCGAAGAGATCCGCGGCGCGATCCGCAAGGCGACGATCGCGATGGAGTTCGTGCCGGTGCTCTGCGGCGCCTCGTTCAAGAACAAGGGCGTGCAGGCGCTGCTCGACGCGGTGATCGACTACCTCCCCGCGCCGATCGACGTGCCCGCAATCCAGGGGCACCTCCCGCATCACGACGAGACGGTCGACACCCGCGCGGTGCGCGACGACGAGCCGTTCGCGGCCCTCGCGTTCAAGATCGCGACCGATCCGTTCGTCGGAAAGCTGACGTTCTTCCGCGTGTACTCGGGTGTGCTCAACTCGGGCTCGTACGTGTACAACAGCACGAAGGACAAGCGTGAGCGCGTGGGTCGTCTGCTCCAGATGCACGCGAACAAGCGCGAGGAAATCGAGGAAGTGCGCGCCGGCGACATCGGCGCCGCGATCGGCCTCAAGGACACGCGCACGGGCGACACGCTCTGCATCGAAGAGAAGCCGATCATCCTCGAGGCGATGAAGTTCCCGCAGCCCGTCATCGACGTGGCGGTGGAGCCGAAGTCGAAGGCCGACCAGGACAAGCTCGGCATCGCGCTCGCGAAGCTGTCGGAAGAAGATCCGACCTTCCGCGTGCACACTGACGCCGAGACGGGGCAGACGATCATCGCGGGGATGGGCGAGCTCCACCTCGAAATCATCGTCGACCGGATGCAGCGCGAGTTCAAGGTCGAAGCGAACGTGGGCCGTCCGCAGGTGGCCTACCGCGAGACGATCAAGAAGCGCGTCGACAAGATCGAAGGGAAGTTCATCCGCCAGTCGGGTGGTAAGGGTCAGTACGGGCACGTCGTGATCAACGTGATGCCGGCGGAGCCGGGTCAGGGCTACGTCTTCGAAGACAAGATCGTCGGCGGCGTGATCCCGCGTGAATACATCAGCCCGGTCGAGGCTGGCATCAAGGAAGCGCTCGAGAACGGCATCATCGCGGGGTACCCGATGGTGGACGTGAAGGTGGAGCTGGTGTACGGCTCGTACCACGACGTCGACTCGAGCGAAATGGCGTTCAAGATCGCGGGCTCGATGGCGGTGAAGGAAGCCGTGAAGTCGGCCAGCCCGGTGATCCTGGAGCCGGTGATGAACGTCGAGGTGGTCTGCCCCGAGTCGTATATGGGCGACGTGCTCGGCGACCTGTCGTCGCGCCGCGGCAAGATCGGCGGGATGACGCAGCGCGGTGAGGCGCAGGTGATTGCGGCCAGCGTCCCGCTCGCGGAGATGTTCGGGTACTCGACGAAGCTGCGCTCGATGTCGCAGGGGCGCGCGGTGTACTCGATGGAGTTCGCGCACTACGAGGAAGTTCCGAAGGCGAAGGCCGAGGAAATCCTCGCGAAGGCGAAGGCGTAAGACCGCAGCACCGCAGACTCGTTCAGTTCCTCTCTTTTTTTCACCCGTAGCACAGGTAGCACGACCATGGCGAAGGCAAAGTTCGAGCGGACGAAGCCGCACGTAAACGTTGGCACGATCGGCCACGTCGACCACGGCAAGACGACCACCACCGCCGCGCTGACGAAGGTGTCGGCCGACAAGGGCTTCGGCACGAAGTACGTGGCGTATGACGAAGTCGCGAAGGCGTCGGAGTCGCAGGGTCGTCGTGACCCCACGAAGATTCTGACGATCGCGACCTCGCACGTCGAGTACGAGACGAACAACCGTCACTACGCGCACGTCGACTGCCCCGGGCACGCCGACTACGTGAAGAACATGATCACGGGTGCCGCGCAGATGGACGGCGCGATCCTCGTCGTGTCGGCCGTGGACGGCCCGATGCCGCAGACCCGCGAGCACATCCTGCTGGCCAAGCAGGTCAACGTGCCGAAGGTCGTGGTCTTCCTGAACAAGTGCGACCTCGTCGAAGACGAAGAGCTCCTCGACCTGGTCGAGCTCGAAGTCCGCGAGCTGCTCACGAAGTACGGCTACGATGGCGACAACGCCCCGGTGATCCGTGGCGCCGCCTATCCGGCCATCCAGGGCGACGCGAAGTGGATTGCGAAGATCGAAGAGCTCTATGCCGCTCTCGACACGTACATCCCGGAGCCGCTCCGCGAAGTCGACAAGCCGTTCATCATGCCGGTCGAAGACGTGTTCACGATCACCGGCCGCGGCACCGTGGCGACGGGTCGTATCGAGCGCGGCAAGATCAAGGTCGGCGAAGAAGTCGCGGTCGTCGGCTACAACAGCACGGCCAAGACGGTGGTGACGGGCGTTGAAATGTTCCGCAAGCTCCTCGACGAGGGCTTCGCCGGTGACAACGTCGGTCTCCTCCTCCGCGGCATCGACAAGAAGGACATCGAGCGCGGTATGGTGCTCGCGAAGCCGGGGTCGATCACCCCGCACACGCGCGCCGAGGCCGAGGTCTACGTCCTCACGAAGGAAGAAGGCGGCCGTCACACGCCGTTCTTCAAGGGCTACCGCCCGCAGTTCTACTTCCGCACGACCGACGTGACCGGTTCGATCGAGCTCCCCGAAGGCACCGAGATGGTGATGCCGGGCGACAACATCAAGATGACGATCGAACTCATCATCCCGATCGCGATGGAAGAGCAGCTCCGCTTCGCCATCCGCGAGGGCGGCCGCACGGTGGGTGCGGGCGTCATCACCAAGATCCTGAAGTAACCCCGACGGTGGCTGGCGCGTCTTCACGGACGCGCCAGCTGCCCGGAGACTCCCAATGGCTGGCCGCATTCGCATCCGACTCAAGGCGTTCGACCACGCGGTGATCGACACCGCTGCTGCGGACATTGTCCGCACGGCGGAGAAGACCGGCGCGCAGGTGTCGGGCCCGATCCCGTTGCCGACGAAGACGCGTCGGTGGACCGTCCTCCGGTCCCCGCACGTGGACAAGAAGTCGCGGGAACAGTTCGAACTCAAGACGCACAAGCGCGTGATCGACATCCTCGATTCGCGGGCGCAGACGGTGGACGCGCTCACGAAGCTGGATCTGCCGGCCGGCGTGGACGTCGAGATCAAGGTTCAGTAAGCGCAGGGCAACACAACGCACAGGTCAGCAGTGGCGCGGCGCAAACGGCGCTGCCAGCGGCTGATCTCACAGTCCTCCGGCCTTCGGGCCGCGACTCCGCGAGGAAAAACAGCAGTGATCGGCATCATCGGTACCAAGCTGGGGATGACCCAGATTTTCAACGAACAGGGGCAGCAGATCCCTGTCACGGTCGTGCACGCCGCGCCGAATCGCGTGACGAAGATCGTGAAGGCCGGGCATCAGGCGGTGGAGCTGGGCACGGGCGCGCTGACGACGGCCAAGGAGAGCGGCAAGCGCCAGCCCCGTGGCCGCCGCGCGCCGCAGGCCGCGCTCGGACACGGCAAGAAGGCGGGCCTCGAGGCCGCGCCGGCCGTGATTCGCTCGTTCCGCCTCGATGACGGCAAGCCGGGCGCCGAATTGCCGGCGCTCGAAGTCGGTCAGGACGTCACCGTCGGGATCTTCGCCGAGGGCGAGTACGTCAAGGTGACCGGCACGACGAAGGGCCGCGGCTTCCAGGGTATGGTCAAGCGCCACAAGGCCGGCGGCGGGCCCAACACGCACGGCAACACGAAGCACCGTCGCCCGGGTTCGATCGGCGCCGGTACGGATCCGTCGCGCGTCATCAAGGGCAAGCGCATGCCGGGCCATATGGGCGCCGTGCGTCACACCCAGATCAACCTCCGCGTCGAGAAGGTCGATGCCGAGCGCAACCTGATCTACATCCGCGGTGCGGTGGCGGGCCCGACCAACGGGATCGTCCTCGTGCGCAAGCAGGCGTAAGCCAATGAGCGAAACCACGACTTTTCAGGCGAAGGCCTTCACGCAGGGCGGCACCGCGCGCGACGCGGTGACCCTGCCGGCCACGCCCTTCGATGGCACGGTGCACGTGCCGGTGATGCATCAGGCGGTCAAGGCGTTTCTGGCCAATCAGCGCCAGGGCACGCACGCGACCAAGACCCGCCACTGGGTGACCGGTGGTAACCAGAAGCCCTGGAAGCAGAAGGGCACCGGCCGCGCCCGTCAGGGCTCGACCCGTGCGCCGCACTGGCCGGGTGGTGGTACGGTCTTCGGTCCGGAGCCGCGTTCGTACGAGCAGGGGCTGGCCAAGGGCGTGAAGGCCCTGGCCCGGAAGAGCGCGCTCAACACGCGCGCCCGCGAAGGCAACCTGATGGTGATCGACCGTTTCGAGATGAGCGCGCCCAAGACGGCGCAGCTGACGCAGCTCCTCGCGCGTCTCGAGCTGTCGGCCAAGAAGGTCCTGATCCTCACCGACGGGCTCAAGAAGAACGTCTTCCTGTCGGGTCGCAACCTGCCGAACGTGCACGTGATGCCGTTCGCCGAGGCGAGCACCTACCACGTGCTGTGGTCGGATGCGGTCCTCATCGAGGGCGGCGCGATCGGGCAGACGCTGGCGCCGGTGGCTGAGCAGGCCGCCGAGAAGGTCAAGGTGACGAAGGCTGCGAAGCCGCGCACCGCGAAGGCCGAGAAGGCGAAGAAGGAAGCGAAGACGGACGCGAAGGCGAAGGCCGCGAAGAAGGCGGCCGCGGAGCCGAAGGCGCCGGCGAAGAAGGCGGCGGCGAAGTCGACGTCCGCGAAGGCGGGTGGCGCGAAGGCCGCCCCGAAGAAGAAGGGGGCGTAACCGATGCCGACGTTGCATCAGACCATTCTCCGGCCGCTGATCACCGAGAAGAGCTCGGCGGCCTATCAGACCCGCGGCGAATACACGTTCGTCGTGGCACCCAAGGCGTCGAAGGGCGAGATCAAGCAGGCGATCGAGCGGCTCTTCGGGGTCACCGTGACCGGTGTGTGGACGTCGCTGCAGCGCGGAAAGGCGCGTCGCGTCGGCCAGAGCATCGGTAATCGTCCCAACTGGAAGAAGGCGATCGTGACGCTGAAGTCGGGCGATTCGATCCCGGTGTTCGAGGGCTAACCGATGCCGATTCGTCAATTCAAGCCGGTGTCGGCGGGTACGCGCCATCGCAGCGTGTCCGACTTCGCCGAGATCACCCGCTCGACCCCCGAGAAGTCGCTGGTCGAGCCGCTCAAGAAGAGCGGCGGTCGCGACAACCACGGCCACATCTCGATGCGGCGCCTGGGTGGTGGTCACAAGCGGATGTACCGCATCATCGATTTCAAGCGCAACAAGTTCGCGGTGACGGCGACCGTCACCACGATCGAGTACGATCCGAACCGCTCGGCGCGCATCGCGCTGGTGACGTACGCGGACGGGGAGAAGCGCTACATCATTCATCCGAAGGGGCTGGCCGTCGGCGACACGATCGTGTCGGGGCCGGGGTCGGATATTCGCGTGGGCAACGCGCTGCCGCTGTCGGAAGTCCCGACGGGCACGTTTGTGCACAACGTCGAGCTGAAGCCGGGCAAGGGCGGCCAGATGGCGCGTTCGGCCGGGATGGCGTTGGAAGTGGTCGCGAAGGAAGGCGACTACGTGACGCTGCGGATGCCGTCGACGGAAATGCGCAAGGTGCACGGTCGGTGCATGGGCACGATCGGCGAAGTGGGCAACGCGGAGCACGAGCTCGAAGCGTGGGGCAAGGCGGGCAAGGCGCGCTGGAAGGGCAAGCGCCCGAAGGTCCGCGGTGAAGTGATGAACCCGGTGGATCACCCGCACGGTGGCCGCACGCGCGGCGGCCGGAACGTGGTGAGCCCGTGGGGCAAGAAGGAAGGCACCAAGACCCGCAATACCAAGAAGTCGTCGCAGCGCCTGATCGTCCGCGGGCGCAAGCGCGGCAAGGCCACGCAGAGCTGAGCTGACCTATGGCACGTTCCATCCGAAAGGGCCCCTTCGTGCACGATTCGCTGCTCAAGCGCGTCGCGGCCCTCAACAGCAAGAACGAGAAGAAGGTCGTCAAGACCTGGTCGCGCGCGAGCACGATCGTGCCGGACTTCGTCGGGCACACCTTTGCGGTCCACAACGGGAACAAGTTCGTCCCGGTGTATGTGACCGAAAACATGGTCGGCCACAAGCTCGGCGAGTTCTCGCCGACGCGCTTGTTCCGCGGTCACTCGGGGAACAACAAGACCGACAAGAAGGCCGCCCCTGCCGCGGCGCCGAAGGGAGGCAAGTAAGCCATGACCGAAGCGCGCGCATTGCAGCGGACCGCTCGTCAGTCGCCGTACAAGATGCGACTGGTGATCGACCAGATCCGCGGGAAGAGTGTGAACGAGGCGCTGGCGTTGCTGGCGTTCTCGAAGAAGCACGCCGCCCTGCAGATCAAGAAGGTGTTGCTCTCGGCCGTCGCGAACGCCGAGCAGGCAGCGAAGCAGGCGAACGGGTCGGTGGATCCGGACGACTTGTACGTGAAGCACGCAGTGATCAACGAGGGGCCGAAGCTCAAGCGGTGGACCCCGGCGGCGATGGGTCGCGCCACGCCCATTCAGAAGCGTACCAGCCACGTCGAGATCGTCGTGGCCGAGAAGGAGTGACCCGTGGGACAGAAGACGAATCCGATCGGCTTCCGCCTGGGCGTCTCGAAGGACTGGCGTTCGAAGTACTACGCCGGCCGCGAGTTGCCGCAGCTGCTGAAGGAGGACAATCTCCTCCGCAAGTACCTCAAGGCGCGTCTGGCGACGGCGGCGATTGCCGACGTGGTCATCGAGCGCAAGCCGGGCAAGGTGGTGGTGACGATCCACACCGGTCGTCCTGGCGTCGTCATCGGCAAGAAGGGCGCCGAGGTCGACAAGCTGCGTGACGAGCTCGCGCAGCTGACGGGCAAGGAAGTCGGGGTGAATGTCGAGGAGATCAAGCGGCCGGAGTTGTCGGCGCAGCTGGTCGCCGACAACATCGCGGCGCAGCTGGCCCAGCGCATCTCGTTCCGCCGCGCGATGAAGAAGGCGGTGCAGAGCACGATGCGGATGGGCGCTCAGGGGATCCGCGTGAAGTGCGGCGGCCGTCTGGGTGGCGCCGAAATCGCCCGGGTCGAAGGCTACCGCGAAGGGCGGGTGCCGCTCCACACGCTGCGTGCCGACATCGATTTCGCGTATGGTCTCGCCAAGACGACCTACGGGACGATCGGCGTGAAGGTGTGGATCTACAAGGGTGAAGTGGCGAACGATCGCCGCGGCACCACGTATTCCACCGACGCCTGAGGAGCTGACCGATGCTGAGTCCGAAGCGGGTCAAGTTCCGCAAGATGTTCAAGGGGCGCACGCGCGGCATTGCGACGCGCGGCGCGGAAGTGTCGTTCGGCCATTACGGGCTGCAGGCGCTCGAGCCGGGTTGGGTGACCAGCCGGCAGATCGAAGCGGCGCGTGTGGCGCTGACGCGCTACATCAAGCGTGGCGGCAAGGTCTGGATCCGGATCTTCCCGGACAAGCCGATCACGAAGAAGCCGGCCGAGACCCGAATGGGGAAGGGCAAGGGCTCGCCGGAATTGTGGGTGGCGGTCGTGAAGCCGGGCCGGATGATGTTCGAGCTGGAGGGCGTGACCCCCGATATGGCGAAGAAGGCGATGGCGTTGGCCGCCGCCAAGCTGGGCGTGAAGACCAAGTTTGTCGTCCGCGAGGAGGCGCACACCGATGCGGAGTAAGGATATTCGCGATCTGAACGATGCCGATCTGGCGTCGCGGGTTGCTGAGCTGGAAGAGGAGCGTTTCCGCCTGCGGTTCCGCGGGGCCACGGAAGCACTCGAGAAGCCGATGCGGCTGCGCGAGATCCGGAAGGATCTGGCGCGCCTGAAGACCGTGCAGCGCGAGCGTGCGCTCGCCGCCACGACGCGCTGAGGATTCGGACGATGACGGAACAGACCCAGACCGCAATCACGCGGCCCACGCGCAAGGTGCGCACCGGGCTGGTGGTGAGCGACAAGATGCAGAAGACGGTGGTGGTCGCGATCGAGCGTCGCGTGCCGCACCCGGTCTATGGCAAGATGGTGACGCGCACGACGCGCCTGAAGGCGCACGACGAGGAGAACTCGGCGAAGGTGGGCGACACCGTGAAGATCGCCGAGACGCGACCGATGTCGAAGGACAAGCGGTGGCGTGTCGTCGAGATCATCGAGCGCGCCCGCTAACCGGAGACGACGATGATTCAGCAGGAATCCATGGTGAAGGTCGCGGACAATTCGGGGGCCAAGAAGGCGCTCGTGATCCGTGTCCTCGGCGGCACGCGCCGCCGCTATGCCGGCCTGGGCGACAAGGTCATCGTCGCCGTCAAGGACGCGTTGCCGAATGGCACGGTGAAGAAGTCCGACGTGGCGAAGGCCGTCGTCGTGCGCACCGTGAAGGAGACGCGCCGCAAGGATGGCAGCTATATCAAGTTCGACGAGAACGCGGTGGTCATCATCGACGATAAGGGCGAGCCCAAGGCGACCCGTATCTTCGGCCCGGTGGCCCGCGAGCTCCGTGAGAAGCGCTACATGAAGATCGTCTCGCTGGCGCCGGAGGTGCTCTAACATGCGCATTCTGACCCATCGCAAGACGCGCGGCAAGA
>JANRJP010000111.1:0-4525 GCA_033763905.1 Gemmatimonadaceae bacterium | reverse complement strand
CCGAACACGCTGCGGATGGCCGCGTTCACGGAAGCGAAGCATCTCTGCTACGTGACGATGGACCCCAACAACGCGCTGGTGCGCGAGCACATTCGCGCGGGCGGTCGGGCGGTGGCCTTGGAGGCCGGCATCAACGGGCAGATGATCACGCTGTACGATCACGGCGCGCACATCCCGTTGCTGTGGACGCATCTCATTCCCGCGACGCTCGAAGGCAAGGCCGCCTTCAACGTGCAGAACGCGATGTTTGCCGCCGCGATGGCGCACGCGATGGGCGTGCGGCTCGAAGACATTCGCCACGGCCTGCGCACCTTTGACAGCACGTTCTTCCAGGCGCCGGGTCGCTTGAACGTGTTCGACGAGCATCCGTTCCGCGTCCTCTTCGACTACGGCCACAACGCGCACGCGGTCGAAGCGCTGGTGCAGTTGGCCACACGTCTCGACGTGAAGGGTCGCCGCATTTGCGTCTTCTCGGCGCCGGGCGACCGTCGCGACGAAGACATCGCGGCCATTGGCGCCGAAGCCGCGCGCGGCGAGTTCGACCACTACATCTGCCGTCGCGACGACCCCACGCGCGGGCGCGGCGAAGACGAAGTGCCGCGCATGCTCGCCGCCGCGCTCCGCGCGCACGGGGTGAGCGACGACCGCATTTCGGTGATCGTCGACGAGCAGGCTGCGATTCAGGCCGGCCTCGCGATGGCCGCGCCGGGCGACCTGCTGCTGATCTTCGCCGACAACCTGGCCCGCGGCTGGAAGCAGATCGTGCACTTCAAGCCCGACCGCACGGTGTCGGAGATTCCGCCGGCCAAGGTCGCGCGCTCGGTCCCGCGGCAGTCGATTGCCGACATTGCCGCGACCGACGACCGGCCGCCGCGCGCGACGCCCGCGAGTCGCGTCGACGACGATCGGCCGAGCGCGTCGCCCGCGTTGGACGAGCTGGTGCTGATTCGTGAAGCGCGCGGTGTGATTGTCGCCCCCGACCAGAACGATTGATTGGCTGACGCCACGGACCATTCGGTGGACGCTTCGTTGGATACCGCGCCGGAATTCCCGTCGCCCCGCATCAGCGACTCGCGGCGACTGATGGGCCCGCACCTGATGAGCGCCGCCGAAGGGGCGGTGCTCGATGTCGTGCTACCGTACGACGAGTCGCAAGCGTCGATGGTGTTGGGCTATTGGCGCGATTATGTCATAGAATTGTGCCAGTTGCTGGGCTGGCCCAGCCCGGAAACCGTCGTGCGCCGCGCCGAAGGCGAGACCTCGTGCTTTGTCTCTGCGCCGATCGACAAGCTGATGACCGCCACCGAGTTGGCCGAACAGGGCTGGTGGCTGGCCGAAGGCCGAGCGGGGCTCCGGCCGGTCACCGCTGAACAGCTCGTGGCCGATCGCGCCGCCGTGGTCGAACGGTTGCGCCAGGCGGCGGCGGCCGAATCAACGCCACGCGCGCACTGGCCGCCCGTGTACGCCGAAGCCACTCGGCGGGGCATCACGGTGACCTTCGACGACGACGGCTGCTCGGTGGGCAGTGGCGCCGGCTCACGCTCGTACGCGTGGAGCGAGCTGCCGTCGGCGACGCATTTCCCGTGGAGCGCGGTTCACGATGTGCCGGTGGCACTCGTGACCGGATCCAACGGCAAGACGACCACCACGCGCCTGCTCGCCGCGATGTGGCGCGAGGCGGGACGCACGCCGGGCTTGAGCAGTACCGAAGGCGTGCGCATCGGCGAGCATCTCGTGACCGAAGGCGATTGGTCGGGCCCCGCGGGGGCGCGCGCGGTGTTGCGCGACCCGCGCGTGCAGGCGGCGGTGCTGGAGACCGCGCGTGGCGGCATTCTGCGCCGCGGTCTTGCCACGCGCCGCGCGGACGTGGCCGTCATCACCAACATCTCGGCCGATCACTTCGGCGAGTACGGCATTGCGTCGGTGGCCGAGTTGGCGCAGGTGAAAGCGGTGGTCGCAAAAGCGTTGGGTCCGCAGGGGTCGTTGGTACTCACCGCCGAGGACGACGCATTGCGCGTGGTCGCCGACGGATTCGCCGCGGCGAATGCGTCGCATCGGCCGCGCGTGGTGTGGGCCTCACTCGATGCCGCGCACCCCGTGGTCGCGGCAGCGCGCGCCGACGGTGGTGCCGCGTGTGCCGTGCGCGATGGCGTGGTGACCTGGTTCGACGGCGAAACGGCCACGCCGATCGTCGCGGCCGCGGCGGTGCCGATCACCATCAACGGCACCGCGCTGCACAACATCGCCAACGTCTGCTCCGCCGTGGCCGCCGCGATGTCCTTGCGCGTGCCCGTCGACGCCGTGCGCCGCGCGCTGACGCAGTTCGGGGCGCAGCCGAGCGACAATGCGGGTCGCTTGACCGTGCTGCGATTCGGTGGCATCACAGCGGTGGTCGACTACGCGCACAATCCGGCGGGCATGCTGGCCTTGGGCCGGGTGGTGTCGTCGCTCGGCGGAACGCGGCGGCTCCTCGTGCTTGGCCAAGCAGGCAATCGCGACAACGAGGCGGTGCGTGCGCTGGTGCGCGCGGCGGTGAAGGTGGGCCCGTGGGATCGCGTGATCGTGAAGGACCTGCCGCGGTTTCGTCGTGGGCGTGCGGTGGGCGAACTCACCACGGTGATTGCCGACGAACTGCGGCGCTGCGGTGTGGCGGAGTCGTCGATGGAGATTGCCGACGACGAAGTGGCGGCGGTGCGTGCGGCGCTGATGTGGGCGCGCGCGGGCGATCTGCTGGTTCTACCATTGCACGAGCAGGCGGCGGGGCTCGTGGGGTGGATGGGGCAGCTGCAGGCAGCCGGGTGGATGGCTGGGGCGGGGTTGCCGGGGTAGGGGACTGCTTTTCACCAGCAAGGCACGAAGCACACGAAGCACCCCAAAGCTTTTAGTTGTTCTTCGTGCCCTTCGTGCCTTCGTGGTAGAAGGTCGTTCTCACCCCTTGAACGTCGCCGCCCGTAGCCGCTCGATCCGCGATCGCACATCCTTCACCACCGGCTGCAACTCGGGATCGGCGTCCTTGTACAGCTCCACGAACTTCTCGTAGTACTGCAGCGCCTTGTCCTTGTTGCCCTTGCGTTCATAGAGCTCGCCGGCAAGCTGGTGGCTCTTCGCCAGATACGGTCCGATCGCGTACCGCCCCTTCACCCAGCCGGTGTGCGCGATGAACCGCTCAGTTACCGCCAAGGCCGAGTCGGGTTGGCCCATCGCCAGATAGGTGTTCGCGAGGTACGGCCCCACCGTGCCCATCCCCTGCTCGGGGTAATCGCGCACGATCGCCGTCCAGGCCGCCACGCCTTCGCTGGGCGACTTGGCGCTCAGCACCTGCGCTCGGTGAAAGGCCAGGGCCACGACGTCATCACGCCGGTTGCTCTTGGCCACGCGCTCCTCCAACGCCGTCACCAACGGACGCGCCTGCTCCTGCAAGCCCAGCAGATCCAGCGCCTCAATCCAGCCGAAGTAGTCGCGGTCTTCAGCCGGTACTCGCTCGGGGGGATGCGCCTTGAGTGCGGCCAGCGCCATCGCGCGACCACGCGGCAGGTCGCCCAACTGACGCGCCGCAATGAGGGCGTCGCCGAGCGCCGCATCGAGCGGTCGGACCGACAGGCCGAGCGTCTTGCGTGTACTGTCGCTGCGCGCGTACGCCACGCGAGCGGCCTTCAGGCGACCGCGGGCTTCGAGGATCGAGCCCTGAGCAAAGGCCGTCGGTCCAAGCGCTTGCGGCAGGTTCCCCATCTCGTCGTAGACGCGCTTGATGTGGCGATCAGCCGCGGCAAAGTCTCCAGCCATGACCGCGCCGGCAATTCGATCCACCAGCGGCTCGGCGTTCTTCGCACCGAGCGACCGCTCGGCCACTGCCGCCATTGAGTCCAGCTCCTGAAACCGGCCGAGTTCGCCCAACACGCGAGTCATATTGCGGTAGCCCGTGACGATGCCCGGCTCAAGCGCGATCGCTCGGCGCAGCAACGGCTCCGCCTCGGCCCAGCGCCCCTGACGTAGATAAAGCACCGCCAAGTTGTTGAGCGCGGGAAAGAACTGCGGATCAAGCTCCACCAACGACTGCAGCGCAAGCTCCGCACGGCGCAGGTCCTGCCGCGGCCCATCGGTGTAGTACGAGGCCTCGGTCAGCAATCGCTCCGCCTCGCTGAGCCGCTCGCGCAATTCGAAGGCCTTGGCCATCAACCGCTGCACTTCCGTGCGCGATGAGCCTTCGTTGTTGAGCGTCACCGCGAGCTTGCGGTACGCCGCGGCAAAGCTCGAATCGAGTCGAATCGCTTCTTCCAGGTACTGGCGCGCGGCCGGCACGTCGCGCCGTTCCTCGGCCGCGCGCATCCCTTGGACGTACAGCTTGAGCGCGTCGACATTCGACGTCGTCACGCGCTCGAGCGGCGTCGCATCGCGAATGTCCTTGAACGAATCGCCGACGCGCTCGCGCAACGCGCGCGAGAGCCGCTCCACCGCTGGCAACAGTTCCGTGGCGTTGGCGGCCGTCTCGCGAAAGGCACCGAGCTCCTCGCCGGTCTGCGTCGTC
>JANRJP010000109.1:0-8426 GCA_033763905.1 Gemmatimonadaceae bacterium | reverse complement strand
CGTCACGGGCGCTCTGGTGTCCGGCCTCGGCCGGAGGCAGAATTGCTTCGTGCCCGCGCTCAATTTCCAGCACTTGCACTACTTCTGGATCGTCGCTCGCGAAGGCAGCATCGCGAAGGCGACGCGCGTGCTGCAACTCACGCAACCGACGATTTCGGTGCAGATCCACGCGCTCGAGCGCTCGCTCGGCGAGCAACTGTTTGCCCGACGCGGTCGCAACCTCGTGCTTACCGACGTCGGACAGACCGTGTACCGGTACGCCGACGAAATCTTCTCGCTTGGCAAGGAACTGTCGGATGCGCTGGATGGCCGACCCACGGCGCGACCGCTCCGTTTCGCGGTTGGCGTCTCGGACAGCCTGCCCAAGTTGACGGCGTTCCGCCTGCTCGAACCAGCCCTGATGCGCACGCAGCCTGCGCTGCACGCCATCATCCGCACCGACAAAGTCGATCGCCTGCTCGCCGAACTCTCGATTCATACACTGGACCTCGTCATCTCCGACACGCCGGTCTCACCGACCCTCAAGCTGCGCGCCTTCACTCAGGTGCTCGGGGAAAGCTCGGTGACCGTCTTCGGAGCCGAGTCGCTCGTTCGGAAGTATCGGCGCAACTTTCCGAAATCTTTGGATGGCGCCCCGTTCCTGCTCCACGGCGAGTCGTCGGCACTGCGCCGATCGTTCGAGCAGTGGTGCACGACGCAGGGCATCCGCCCCGCCCCGGTGGCCGAAATCGAGGACGTCGCCATCCTCCAGATCTTCGGTCAGCAGGGCCTCGGGCTCTTCGCCGCCCCCACCGTCGCAGAGTCCTTTCTTCGGAAGCAGTACGGCGTGCAGGTCGTCGGCCGACTCCCCGCGGTGAAGGAGCGCTTCTACGCCATCTCGGCCGACCGCAAGTACCAGCATCCGGGCATCGTCGCGATCTCCGAGAGCGCCCGCAACACGCTCGTCGAATGAGTCGCGGCCAGTGGTTGCTCTACGGCGCCACCGGGTACACCGGCCAGCTCATCGCCGAAGAAGCCGTGCGCCGCGGGATGCGCCCGGTCCTGGCGGGTCGGCACCCGGGCCGCGTCGCGGCGCTTGCGGCGACGCTTGGGCTGGAGCACGTCGTCTTCGACCTGATGGGCCCCGCGTACGTCGAGAAGATCGTCCGCAACTACGACGCGGTCCTGCACTGCGCCGGCCCGTTCTTCGAGACCTACCGCGCGATGGTCGACGGCTGCATCGCGGCGGGCACGCACTACCTCGACATCACCGGCGAGATCGCGGTCTTCGAAGCCTGTGCTCGCCGCGACGAGCGCGCCCGCAACGCCGGCGTCGTGCTGTTGCCCGGCGTCGGCTTCGATGTGGTACCGAGCGATTGCCTCGCCGCCTCGTTGCACGCCACGCTCCCGACAGCCACGCATCTGGAGCTGGCCTTCGGCGGTGGCGCTGGCTTCAGTCGCGGCACCGCCAAGACGATGGTCAGCGGCTTCGGCCTGGGCGGCGCCATTCGCCGCGGTGGCAAGATCGTGCGCGTCCCGCTCGCGTGGCGCGCGCGGACGATCCACTTCCGCGACAAGGCGCGCTACGCGGTCACGATCCCGTGGGGCGACGTCAGTACCGCGTTCCACTCGACGGGCATTCCCGACATCGAGGTCTACACCGCGATGCCCCCCAAGACGGTGCAACTGATGCGGCTGGGGCGCTGGATCTCGCCGCTCTTGGCGCTGGGCCCGGTGCGCGCGCTGGCGATCAAGCGGGTGGACGCCACGGTGACCGGCCCCTCAGCGGAACGGCGCGACGCGACGCGGATGCAGCTCTGGGGCCGCGTGAGTGACGCCGCCGGACACTTTCACGAGGCAACGCTGGTCACGCCGGAGGGCTACTCGCTGACGGCGATTGCCGCGGTGGAAGCGGTACACCGACTCCTTGGCGGCGGTGTGGCGGCTGGATTTCGCACGCCGTCGCTCGCCTTCGGCGCCGACTTCGTTACGCAGCTGCCGGGCTGTGATCTGCAGTGGGGGAGCTCGGCGCCGTAGCCGCGCCGTTCCCCCAACCCGCCCCCGCAGCCCGGACCGCGTTGAGGATGACCGCAATGTCGATCCCCTCCTGCACCAACGCACCGATCGCGGGTTCCAGACCGCCCGCTGCCGCCACGAGCATCGCCACGCCGGACAGGCCGAGCCCCCAGGCCACGCTCTGCTTGGCGATTCGCATCGTCCGCTGACCGATCGCGATCGCATCGGCAACGCGCGAGACATCGTCGACAAGAATCACCGCATCAGCGGCCTCGGTGGCAATGCCGCCACTGCTGCCGGCCAGCGCAATGCCCACACTCGCCGCCGCGAGCGCTGGCGCGTCATTGGTGCCGTCGCCCACCATCAGGACGCGCTCCCCCTTGGCCACCATCGCGCGCACTTCGCGCACCTTGTCTTCGGGCTTGAGGTCGCCCAACGCCTCGCCGATGCCGACCTGCGCCGCCATTGCCGTGGCGTTCGCCGAATGATCACCCGACAGCAGCACCACGCGGCGCACGCCGAGCGCGCGCAGCCGCGCCATCACGGCGGGCACGCCGCGCCGCATCGCGTCCGCGTACTCGACCATCGCGATCAGGGCGCCATCGACCGCCACCGCCGCCCGAAGCCCGGGGGCATCGCCAACGAGCGCACGAATGCCGTCCGCCGTGGCGACGCCGCGTTCGATCAGGAACGACGGCGCGCCGACGACGACGCGATGTCCCTCGACCACGCCTTCGACCCCGTGCCCGGCGGTTTCAAGCACCTCGGTCGCGGTGGGCAGGACGCCCACCTGCTCACGCGCCGCATCGACCAGCGTGCGGGCAAGCAGGTGACTCGAGCTGACCTCCACCGCGCCCGCCAGCCGGAGCACGTCCGGCACCGCCGCGCCGGGCACCGTGTGGACCGCGCGCACGCGAGGACGGCCCACGGTGAGCGTGCCCGTCTTGTCGAAGGCGATCACCCGCACCGCAGCGAGTGTTTCGAGCGCCCCGCCGTGCCGCACGATCACTTGCCGCCGCGCCGCGCGATTCACGCCGCCGATGATCGCGACCGGCACCGCAAGAATCAGCGGACACGGTGTCGCCACCACGAGCACCGCCAACACCCGCGCCGCGTCCCCCGATACGAGCCACCCGACCGCACAGACCGCGAGCGTGAGCGGCGTGAACCACACCGCGACGCGATCCGCCGTCCGTTGGATCGGCGCCTTCGACGATTGCGCACTGCGCACGAGCTGCACGATGCGCGCATACTGCGACGCCGACGCCTTGGCCGTCGCGACGAGCTCGAGCGGCGCCGCACCGTTCACCGCGCCCTGCGGCAACGCGACGCCGGCCACGGCGCGCGCCGGGACCGGTTCACCCGTGAGTCGCGAGACGTCGACATCCGAGCGTCCATCGACCACGGTGGCGTCGCAGGGCACGAGTTCCCCGGGGCGCAGCAGCAGCCGGTCGCCCGGCGAGAGCGCATCCACCGGCACGTCTTCGATCGCGTCGCCAACGCGGCGGTGCGCAATGCGTGGGGCGGCGGCCTCGAGATCGCGCACCGCTTGGCTGGCCTTGCCTTCTGCCCAGCGCTCCAGCGCCTCGCCGCCCGTCTGCATCAACACGACGATCAGTCCGGCGAAGGGCTCGCGCAGACCGATCGCCGCCAGAATCGCGAGCATCGCGACGACATCGGCGGCGAACTCGCCGCGCAACATCCCGCGGAAGGTGCGCCACGCGATCGGCAGCCCCGTGACGATCAGTCCGGCTAGCCAGAGCAGTTCGGCCGCGCGGGCATCGCCGCGGACCCACCAGATCGCACCACCCGCCAAGGCCGCGAGCGCGGCCGCCGGAGCGAGGATGGCGCGCGCGAGCCGCATCAGCTCGGGGGCCTGAGCGGCGTCGGTCGGTAACGCAAACTGCCCGGCAATGCGTCGAGCAGCGTCCGCAGGTCGCGCGCCTTGTCGAGGGTGGTCACGAAGGTGAGCCCGTCGAGCGATACGACGAGCATCTTCTCGACGCCGTACAGAATCACCGTCCCGGCTTCCGTATGCACGACGTTGGTCTCGGCATCGATGAAGAACGCATCGCCCTTCGCGCCGTTCCCATCGTCGTCGAGGTCGCGCGCGCGCCGCAGGCAGGCCCAGGTGCCGACATCGTCCCAGCCGAACTCGGTCGGCACCACCAGCAGTTTCTCCGCGCGCTCCAACACGCCGCGCTCGAGCGAAATGCCGTCGACCCGCTCGGCGAAGTGTTCGATATCGTCGTGCGCGAGCGCCGTCAGTCCGGGCGCGACTTCGGGGGTGACCTCCTCGATCGCGTCGAGCGTGGCCTGCGCTTCGAGGATGTAGATCCCCGAATTCCACAAAGCACCGGCACGCACCAGACCGTCGGCGACGTCGTGGTCGGGCTTCTCCACGAACTGCGCGACATCACAGGCGCCGCCCTGCGCGACGCCCACACCGTCTTCGAGCGGCGTCCCGGCGACCAGATACCCGAAGCCCGTCTCGGGACGCGTCGGTCGAACGCCCAGCACGGCCGGACAGCGCTCGCGCGACACCAGCTGTGCCGCACGGCGCAGCGCGAAGCGGAACTCGTCGGGGAACGCGGCAGCCAAATCGGCGTGCAGCGCGACGAAGACCGTCTTGGGCCCCGCGCGACGTGCCACCTCGTGCGCCCCCCACGCCAGGGACGCCGCCGTGCCAAGCGGGTACGGCTCGGCGAGCACGTTGGCGATCGGCACTTCCGGAATCGCCTTGCGAATGGCCGGCGCAATGTCGCGCGCGGTCATCACCAGCACACGCTCCGCCGGCACGAGCGGGTGCAAGCGTTGCACGGTGTCGGCGATCAGCGGCTTTTCGTCGACGAGTGGCAAGAGCTGCTTGGGGCGTTCCGGCGTCGAGAGCGGCCAGAAGCGCGAGCCGATGCCGCCCGCGAAGATCACCGCCCACAGCGAGCTCGCGACCGCGTTGGCCGCCTGCGGGTCGAGCAGTTCCTCGGGCAGCGTGCCGACGCCGGTCGCGTCACCGGTGAAGGTGTCGTGGCGACCGTCGGTCGGGCCGCCGGGCGTGTCGCGATCCTTGGGGAAAGTCATCAGGTGTGCACCAGTGAACGCTGCGCGGGTCGGTGGGCGGCGCCGGCCTCGAGACCCCGGGCGATGCGCATCAGCCCGCGGCGGTAGCTCCAATGCTCGACTTCCAGATAGTGCCGAGTGCTCTCGAGGTACTTCACGCCGCCCGAGAGCGGCACCGACAGACGCTCGACGCGCTCCCGCCGGAATGCCGCCGCCTGCGGCGCGCCGTTGTGCGCCGCACGCAGAAACGCGGCCGCCGCCTTCATCTGCCAATGCACGTGACCGAACTGCCCGCTGTCGGGCTGAATGAGTCCGGACACGAACAGCGTGTCGCACGACGGATGAAACACGTTCTGGTAGAGCACCGGTCGCCCGTCGCGCCAGTTGAGCCACTGGCGATCGATGAACGGAAACTCGATCAGATAGCCCGTGGCATAGACCACGAGATCCACCGTCGCGCTCGTCCCGTCGACGAAGTGCACGTCGTGCCCATCGAAGCGGGATACGTCGGGCTTCACGACGATATCCCCGTGCTTCACGTAGTACGGCAGCAGCGTATTCGCGACCGGATGCGTCTCGAACAGCTTGTGGTCAGGCTGCGGCAATCCCGTCTTGCGGTAGTCGCCGACGATCAGCCGCATCGAAAGCGAGCCGATCCACCGTCGAATCGGCAGCGGCACGCGCAAACGATGCAGCAGGTCGCCGACCTGATCGGCGGGCTTGCCGAAGACGAACTTGGGGAAGTAGTGGTAGCCGCGCCGCGTGCTGTGATAGGCTCGGGTCGCGTGCTGCGAGGCCTCCACCACGATGTCGCAGCCGCTGTTGCCGGCGCCGACGACGAGCACCCGCTTGCCCTCGAAGACATCCGGTGTCCGGTAGAACGCCGAATGCATCGTCGTCCCCGCGAACGTCCCGGGGTAGGTCGGGTACTTGGGATTCCAATTGTGTCCGTTCGCAATCACGACCGCGCCGTACTCGCGCACCTCGCCCGAGCCCAGTGTGACGCGCCACCCGGCGTCGGGGCCGCCCTCAAGCGGGACGATCGACGCGACCGGGGTGTTGAACTCGATGTGTTCGAGCAGGCCGAAGTGCGCCGCGTAGTCCCGGAAGTACTGCAGGATCTGCGTGTGATGCGGATAGTCGGGATACGACGCCGGCATCGGGAAATCGGGATACTCGGTGCCCGGCTTGGACGAGATCGTATGCGTGCTGCGGTACACGCGCGCGGTGCCGCGATCGTAATTCCAGTTCCCGCCGAGGTCCGCCTCGCGCTCGAGCACGTCCACGTCGAAGCCGTAGGCCAGGAAATTCCGCGCGGCGGCGAGTCCGGACGAACCGGCGCCGACGACGCAGACGCGGTTTCGACGATCGTCGGGGGCAGTGACCGAAGCGTGCATTCCTGTAACATACGGAGATGGACGGCTCCTCACGACCAGCCCGCCGCGCGCCGGCGCCCGCGCCCGACCCGTCGGCTTCCCACGATCCGCACGCCGCCGCCCGCGCCTTGGGCGCGATGGATCTGTCCAGCTACCTCGGCGACCCCGCGCAGAAGCAGGCGTTCGTGACGCCGATGTTCGACGTCATCGCGAGCCGCTACGACGACTTCACGCGGCTGTTCTCGTTCGGGATGGACCGGCGCTGGAAGGCGCAACTGCTCGCCGAGGCCGCCGCGGTCGCGCCCGCCACGGTGCGCGTCGCGGCAGACTTGGCCTGCGGCACCGGCGATCTCGCCTTCGCCACCGAGCAGCGTTAGCCGGGGGCCGAGGTCCACGGCATCGACGCCTCAGCGCGAATGATTGCGGGTGCGAACGACCGGCGATCGCTCAGCGGGTCACGCGTGCACTTTTCGGTCGGCGACGCGATGGCGCTGCCGTTCGAGACGCGCTCGGTCGACCTGCTGACCGCCGGCTACTGCTACCGCAATGTCCCGGACTGGCGGGCCGGGCTCGCCGAGGCGGCGCGGGTGCTGCGGCCCGGCGGCGTGCTGGTCACGTTGGACTTCTTCCGTCCCACCCCCGCGTGGTGGCGCGGGCTGTTTCTGGGCTATCTCCGGGTCGCCGGCGACGCGGTGGGCTGGTGGTGGCATCGGAGCCCCGTGGTGTACGGCTATATCGCCCCCAGCATTGCGACGTTCTGCTCCGCGACGGAGTACGCCGCGGCCCTGCCGTCGGTCGGCTTCGCGGCCCCTTGGGAGCGCCGGTTCCTGGGCGGCGGCGTGGCCATTCACGCCGCGGTTCGGGCCGAGTAGCTATATCCAGAGCGTCGCGAGCGCAGAGAGCACCAGCCCCGCGGCGCCGGCGCAGAGTTGCGCGATAGGGAATCCTCGAGTCCGCGCGGACTTCATCACCGACAGAATCACGGTACCGCCAACGAACAAGAAGGTGCCTGCCGCGACCGGCACCAGGAGTTCGGCGGCGCTCGATGTATGTTCGCCCAGCACGAGCGTCAGGCCGGCGCCAAGAAAGGCTAGCGCGCCGGAGAGCACGTTGTACCACACCGCGCGACGCGGCGTCGCGCCGTAGTGCACGAACACCGAAAAGGTCCCCAGTTCCCGCGGCAACTCGTGTGAGAGCATCGCGACGGTCGTGGCGAGTCCGGGCCCGGTTCCGGCAAGGAACGCGGCGGCAATCAACGCGCCATCGACGAAGTTGTGAAGCCCGTCGGCGATGAAATTGAGCGCGACCATCGATGCGTCGTCGAACGATGCCAGGGACGGGTCCTTGGCGGGCGCCTCGTGATGCGTGTCCTGCCAGCGGTGCAGCAGTCGCTCCAGCAGGTAGGAGCCGATCGCCCCCGCGACGACACTGAGCGCCACGCGCGCCGACGAGTGCGTGCGGCTGTACGCCTCGGGCAGCAGATGGAACACGGCGGCGCCGATGAGCGCGCCGGCACCGAAGGCCACGAGGATCGGGAGCACGCGCGACAGCCGCCGCCCCGAGGACGCGAGCAGGGCCACAAGGCCCAGGGGCACCCCGGTGACGACGGCGATGCTCCCGAGGGTATTCCACCAAGCCGACACGGCGGGAAGGGTATCGCTTGTCGGGCTTTTCGGCAATGAGATCGCACTATCGACAGCGCCGGCCGCGCCGTCACCGGCCGATCAGGCGTCGCAGCGGGCGCAGACGCCGAAGAGCACGATCTCGTGCCCGTCCACGCGGAAGCCCGGTGGGGCAATCCGCGCGACGTTCCCCGGACAATCGTCCACTTCGAACACCTGCTCGCATTGCCGGCAGTGGAAGTGGTGGTGGTGCCCGCGACCGGCGCGTTCGTAGCGCGGGGTCGCCCCCGGCACCTCCACGATCACCGCGTCGCCGGCGTCGACCAGGACGCGGAGCGCGCGGTACACCGTGGCGATGCCGAGCCCTCGCACTTTG
>JANRJP010000072.1:0-71274 GCA_033763905.1 Gemmatimonadaceae bacterium | reverse complement strand
GCTCTCGTGGGCCGACCTCTTCATCCTCGCCGGCAACGTCGCGATGGAGACGATGGGCTTCAAGACGTTCGGCTTCGGCGGCGGCCGCGCCGACGTCTGGGAGGCCGAGGGCGACATCTACTGGGGCCCCGAGGCCGAGTGGCTCGGCGACCGCCGCTACCAGGGTGAGCGCGAGCTCGAGCAGCCGCTCGCCGCGGTGCAGATGGGCCTCATCTACGTGAACCCGGAAGGCCCCAACGGCCAGCCCGATCCGCTCCGCTCGGCCAAGGACATCCGCGAGACCTTCGCGCGCATGGCCATGAACGACGAGGAGACGGTGGCGCTCGTCGCCGGCGGTCACACCTTCGGCAAGGCGCACGGTGCCGCGAGCCCGACGTTCGTCGGCCCGGAGCCGGAAGGGGCCACGCTCGAGGAGCAGGGCCTCGGCTGGAAGAACACGTACGGCAGCGGCAAGGGCGGCGACACGATCACGAGCGGCCTCGAGGGCGCGTGGAAGCCCAAGCCCACCACGTGGGACATGGGCTACCTCCAGACGCTCTTCGGCTACGAGTGGGAGCTGGTGAAGAGCCCGGCTGGTGCCTGGCAGTGGGAGCCGACGGACAAGACGGCGAAGACCGTCGTGGACGCGCACGATCCGACGAAGTTCCATCTGCCGATGATGTCCACGGCCGACATGGCGCTCCGCATGGATCCGATCTACGAGCCGATCTCGCGGAAGTACCTCCAGAATCCCGAGCTCTTCGCCGACGCGTACGCGCGCGCCTGGTTCAAGCTCACGCACCGCGACATGGGTCCGAAGGTCCGCTACCTCGGCCCCGAGGTCCCGGCCGAGGACCTGATCTGGCAGGATCCGATCCCGGCGGTCGATCACCCGCTGATCGACGCCGCCGACATCGCCGCCCTCAAGGCGAAGATCCTCGGCGCGGGTCTCCCGATCAGCCAGCTCGTGCAGACGGCGTGGGCCTCGGCCAGCACCTTCCGCGGCTCGGACAAGCGCGGCGGCGCCAACGGCGCGCGCATCCGTCTCGCGCCGCAGAAGAACTGGGAAGTCAACCAGCCGGCCAAGCTGCAGCGCGCGCTCGAGATCTACGAGACGATCCAGCGCGAGTTCAACGAGAACGCGACGGGCGGCAAGAAGGTCTCGCTCGCCGACCTGATCGTCCTCGGCGGCTGCGCGGCGATCGAGGCGGCGGCGAAGAAGGCCGGTGTCGAGATCACGGTGCCGTTCGTCCCTGGCCGCATGGACGCCACGCAGGAGCAGACGGACGTCGACTCGTTCAAGGTGCTCGAGCCGATCGCCGACGGCTTCCGCAACTACTCGAAGGGCCAGTACACGTTCAAGCCGGAAGAGCTGCTGCTCGACAAGGCCCAGCTCCTCGGCCTCACGGCGCCGGAGATGACGGTGCTCGTGGGCGGCCTGCGCGTGCTCGGCGCCAACTACGGCGGTGCGAAGCACGGCGTCTTCACCGACCGCACCGAGACGCTCTCGACCGACTTCTTCGTCAACCTGCTCGACATGGGCACCACGTGGACGGCGATCTCGGAGTCGAAGGACGTCTTCGAGGGCCGCGACCGCGCGACGGGCGACGTGAAGTGGACCGCCACCCGCGTGGACCTCATCTTCGGCTCGCACTCGCAGCTCCGTGCGCTCGCCGAGGTGTACGCGCAGGATGACGCCAAGGAGAAGTTCGTCCGTGACTTCGTCGCCGCGTGGGACAAGGTGATGATGGCGGATCGGTTCGAGCTGCAGAAGTAACGCGGACGACGCAGAGGCACGACGCCACGGCGCCCCGGAGCGATGCTCCGGGGCGCTGTGGTATGTACGGCAGTTGTGGAGCAGCTGCTTTGCCGCCTACTGAGTATTCCATTACGACCTGCTAGCACGCTTTCCGTTGACCCCGTTTCACAGATGAACACACCATTGCCGGTGGGATGGGCGATGGCTAGCGTTCAGCACGGCCGCTGACGCGCGCGCGCCGACGACAGACCGCCACCGATCCGCGGTATGGAGAGGCACCTTCGGGACGGCCGCATGCCCAACGTACGAAACCCGGCGATCATCATCACACTGTTGCGCGAAGGCGCAGCATCATTTGGCCGCTGACGGTTCGCGCCGAAGTGAATGGGCACGCTCAGTCGTCAACCAGCTCGAAAGGCTCAGCACTTCGGAGCAGCAGGCATTTCTCCGTGCACTCGGTCTCTCCTTGCCTCGCCAACGAGCTTGGTGCGCTCTCTACATGATCGCACGTATCAAGGAAGCGCAGGGCGAGGCGCTGAACCAGGAGCGCCTCGCCCTCCAGAACGACATCGACCCACGCCAGCTCAGGAGACTTGTCCGAGAGGTGCTCGGCCAGTCATGGGATCAGTTTGCGGCCAGCTCGAGCAGCGAGATCGCCGCTCGCTTCATCACCCTTCTTTCTTCATTTCCACGAGCCTACTCTGTGCCAGGCAGTCTGCGCGCATGAACGCACCTCGATTCGACGGTTCACCGCCTAGAAGGCGACCACCGTCTCGCCGCAGGGTTGGCGCGCGATGGTGTGCACAGAAGCCTCGTCATCCGCTCGCACGAGGACGAACCCTTCTTCTGCGGATGATCCTGCGGAACACACGGACCAACCGGATGCCGTGATTCGCCCCTTCCGCGTTCCGAAGGCTGGTCGCCACGCTTCTCCGTCGAGGCGCAGGAGCACGCCGAAGCGTTCCCCGATATCCAAGGGCAAGAACCACTCTCCCCTTGGACTTACCACGGCGCGCGACGCAGTTGCCACAGGCTGAAGCAGTTGAGCGTATGCCCTTCCAGCCTGAGCGAGTCCAGCTCGGACCGATGCCGGCTGGTCCTTTCCGGCAAACTCGATCGCCTGCAAGTAACGCGCTAGCGACTCGCCCGACATCGGCGCAAGCGGTGGACACAGCGGCTGAATCGTGCGAACGGCCCCGTCGGCCAATACGATGCGACCACCGAGCGTGAATGGATCGAGCACGAGAATGGAGCGCCCCGCCGCAGCGACGAACGGCAGCTCCTGCGGGGAGCGCGTTCCGGTCTCCCGATCACAACGGCTCGCACCGACCGCGGTTGGTGTTGCGACCGAATCGACGGAGATCGAGCCTCCCTCAAGCGCATGCAGACGAATGGACACTGACGATGCTCCCAGCGCGGGAGAGTACGTGACGACCGCCAAGGTGTCTGCATGCCACAGTCCGGCATGAAGCAGAAATCCAGCTAACGGACGGCGCGCGAGTTCCGTACCGATCGGAGAGAGGGCAAGCAACGACTGTCGTGCAACATCCGCCACCCATATGTACGAAGACGCAGGAACGGCCACGACGGCGCCGGCGAACTCGCCTGGGCCGTTTCCCCGTCTTCCGATAGTTCGTCCGGTCAGCGTATTGACATCGAGGAACATCAACGCTGGGGCCAGCTCATCGACCAACAGCACGCTGTCGGAGCGCCATCCGCTCACGCCGTCGCCGACTGACGGAGGCATCACCCCGCGCACTACCGACTCCGTCACACCTGCGAACGCGCTGCGCACCCATTGCTCCTGTCGCTCCTCGGGGCTCTGCGTGCACGCGACACACCAGAGCAGAAGGGCGGAGTACCATCCTCGCCTGCCGCGCTGGCGTTGGGGCCGCCACCTAGCCCCGTACACCTGTGCCATGTGTTCGGCGTCCTATCCCGCGAAGCACCCAGAGACGCATCCAGCCAGCCAGGCACGGCCGCTCTCGGCGGATGCCCGAATCAGCGGCGCAGCCACGATCACGCAGGTTGCCTGACACAACAGCGTCGGATCTACGTCGGCGCGTGCCGGCTGCAAGGGGATCAGGGTCGCCGCAGTTGCGAGCACGCCCGATCCGAGAAAAGCCATGAATCGATGACGCATGGAATTAGTACCCCTTCCAGATTGATGGTGATCAGAGCTACGGCATCACTTGATGCGTCGCTTGAATTCGCAGCCGCTGACGCAGCCGAGCGTCCACGACGCACAGTAGCTCGCAGTGCGGCCGGAGCACGCCCCTACCGCGAGGTTGGCACAGAGCGTGGCGCAGGACATGTCCCCCGTGTCCTGCGACACTGCCGCACGATCGGGCGCGAGAAGCATCACCGCCGCGCACGCTGCGACGCGACTTGAGATCCGTGACAGAGGCATCCTTCGACTCCTTGATGTAGGTGAGGTGTGTCGCGACACAGTGAGAGTACGACCCACCGAATCCGCGCTCAAGGACAGATTGTTGTCCGCCGGCCAATCGTTTCTACATGCGACGACTTCTCTCCTCTGTGACTTCGCTCCGCCAGTTGACTCACTCTTTCGTCTGCGTGCGCTCTCGACGGCTATGGCTGCTCTTCATGTCTTGACGCCGCTCAACCCCAGGAAGATGACCTCTGAAGCCGCTCGACGGACGGCCGTCCGTCCGCACTCGCAGCTCCGCGCGCTCGCCGAGGTGTACGCGCAGGACGACGCGAAGGACGCCTTCGTGCACGCGTTCGTCCAGGCGTGGGCGAAGGTGATGGAACTCGATCGCTTCGATCTGCATCGCTGAGACTCAGGCGGGCTGGACGCGGGGGGCGTGCCGATGACCGGTGCGCCCCCCGTGTGCGTTCCCGTGGGGTAGCTTGCGACCTCGCTTAACGCGGCGCCGAGTGGCGTCGTCCACCGTGGTAGTTGCGCGTGTGTCTGCTTTCCCGGTGCTGCCAATGCTTGGCTCTCGAGCTCACACCCGTTTCGGACTCGGCGCGCGCCCATCGGATGCGCCCTTGGGCCTCGATCCGCGGAGCGCCGTCCTCGCCCAGTTGGAGGGCGACGCACCCTCGCGTCCGGTCCCCGACGGGGCCGACGACCGCACGGTGGCCGAGGCCTTCCGCACGTTTCGCACGGCGCTGGGGGCCGGTCACGCGGGGGATGCCGAGCGCGAGGCGGCACGCCGTGAGGCACGACGGACGCTGGTGCAGGTGGTGGCGGCGGAATCCGCGAGCGCGCTGACCCTCCGGCTGACGACTGCGCGTCCGTTCGTCGAGCGGCTGGTCGCGTTCTGGAGTGACCACCTGTGCGTCTCGCTCGCGGGCAAGTTCACCGTCGGTCCATTCGCCGGGCGCTACGAGCGTGACGTGATTCGCCCACACGTGCTCGGCCGGTTCGACGAGATGGTGCTCGCGAGTGCACGTCATCCGGCGATGCTGTTCTACCTCGACAATGCGCAAAGCATCGGGCCGGGCTCGCGTGCCGTCGCACGGCTGGCGCGACTGCAGCGGGTGCGACCCGAGTTGGCGCCGAACGCGCCGCGCGGTCTCAACGAGAACTACGCGCGCGAGCTGCTGGAGTTGCACACCCTCGGCGTGGACGGTGGCTACACGCAACAGGACGTGACCGAACTCGCGCGGCTGCTCACCGGCTGGTCGGTGACGCCGCTGCAGCAGTCGGGCGTGCCGCGATTCGAGTTCGCCGAGAACCGCCACGAGCCGGGCCGCAAAGTGGTGTTGGGGGAACGGTATGGCGAAGGCGAGGCCGATGGGGTGCGCGCGATCCGTGCCCTCTGCCGACATCCCGCCACCGCGAGGCATATCGCGGGCAAGCTGGCGCGGCACTTCGTGGCCGATGATCCACCCGCCGCTGTCGTCGATCGACTCGCCGCGACGTTTACGCGCACCGACGGGAATCTCCGCGAGATGGCGCGCGCGTTGGTGCGCGAAGACGCGTGCTGGGACGCGGCACATCACAAGTTCCGCCCGCCGCAGGACTGGTTTATCGCGGCCTTCCGGCACTTCGACCTGCAGCAGATGCCGGTGCAGGGGGTCGGCGCCCTCAGACAATTGCGGCAGCCCTTGTGGGCGCCTCCGTCCCCGAAGGGCTTCGGGGACTTGGTGCGTGACTGGGCGGATCCCGACGCCTTGCTCAACCGCGCCGAGTTGGCGCGCACGATCGCGCGTCGCGTCGCGCCTCGACGCGGCGACGACGCCGCGCTCGAGATCGCCGGTCCCGACTTTCAGTGGAGATAGCGATGCAACGACGGCACTTCGTGCAACAGATGTGCGCCGGTGGTCTCGCGACGTTCGGGCTCCCCGTCGTGCGCTTCGCGCACGTGCGTCAGCCGGGGCGGTTGGTGTTCGTTCTCCTGCGCGGCGGCGTGGACGGCCTCGGGGCGGTGGTGCCAATCGGCGATCCGAGCTATGCCGCGCTGCGCGGTCCGATGGCGTTCGATGCCGAGGCGCTCACCCCGCTCGACGCGACCTTCGCGCTCGCGCCAGGTCTGTCCCCGTTGCACGCGTTGTGGGAGGCGCAGGAACTGGCCGTGTTGCACGCGATGGCCATCCCGTACCGCACCCGCAGTCACTTCGACGGCCAGGCGGTGCTCGAGACGGGGCTCGACAAGCCGCTTGGGAGTGCCGACGGCTGGCTCAATCGCCTGCTCCAAGTGATGCCGGGGGAACGCAGCGGCATCGCGGTGGCGTCGGGAATGCCGCGCTCGCTGGCGGGGCCGTTCGAAGTGCGCACGTGGAGCCCGGCGCAACTCGGGACGGTGAGCGACGCGTATCTCGACAAGCTCGCCGCGCTGTACCGTCAGGATCGCGTGCTTGCGGGACGGTTCGAGGCGGCCTTGGCGCAGCAGGCGGATATCGGAGAAGAAATGACGGCGCGCGGTAGCGCACCGCGCGCCGGGGTCACACCACTGTTCGAGGCGACGGCGCGCCTGCTGACCGCGGGCGACGGTCCGAACGTCGCGGCGGTGGAGTTCAGCGGCTGGGATACCCACGCCAATCAGGGGACGGCTGGCGGCGCCCTCGATCGCCTGTTGCGTCAGCTCGCCGACGGGCTGGTCGCCTTCAAGGGGGCGATGGGGCCTGCGTGGCGCGACACGACCGTGGTCGTGATGACGGAGTTCGGTCGCACCGCGCGGCCCAACGGCACGAGGGGGACCGATCACGGCACCGCAGGCGTCGGCCTCGTGCTCGGGGCGGGGGTTGGCCGGTCACGTGTGATTGCCGACTGGCCGGGGCTCGGCGAGCGGGCGCTGTACGAAGGGCGCGATGTGGCGCCGACGCTCGACACGCGGGCGGTACTGCGTGACGTGATCGCCACTCGGTTCGACCTCACCAGCGCGCAGGTCGAGCGCGTGCTGCCCGGCGTTCGCGGGCTGGGGCGGGTGTTGTAGCGATTCGGCGCGACGCACGGCCCCGGATCTCGCTCGCGCCGTTTACCGACTCGCGCTGTCGATTCACCGATTGGCCCGCCACCTCGCGCGAGGGGGCGGCGTACGATCGGCCATGCCACACGTCATCCTCTCGTTGCTCGCGGCGTCGATCCCGGCCCTCGTCGATTCCACGACGCGCGTCATCGGCCGCGTCGCGCGGCCCGACGGGGCGCCGGTCGACCGCGCGGTGGTGTCGTTGCTGGAAGCCAGCGATACCACACTGACCGCTGCCGACGGCCGCTTCGTGTTGGTGACGACGGCGCGCGGACTGGTCACCCTGGTCGTGCGAAAGCTGGGGTTCGTGCCGGCCACGGCCGATCTGCACCTCCCGATCGACACCACCGTGCGTCTGACGCTCGTCCCCGCGCCAGTCATCATCACCGCGATGCGTGTGGAAGCGGCGGGCGAGTATCGCGTCGCGTCGGGGAGTACCGGCGCGATGACGCCGCTCGATGTCGTCGTCACGCCGGGGGCCGCCGCCAACGTGATGCGCGCCTTGCAGACATTGCCAGGGGCGCAGGCCGTGGACGAAGGCACCGGCCTGTTCGTGCGCGGTGGTGATGTCACCGAGACCCGGGTGCTGGTCGACGACGCGGTGATGTTGTCGCCCACTCGGCTCGACAATCCCACCGGACACGTGACGTCGGCGCTACAACCGTTCCTGCTCTCGCGCGCGACCTTCTCATCGGGCGGGTTCGGCGCGGCGTACGGTAACACACTGTCGGGCCTGGTGCGGCTCGAGACCGCAGGGCGCCCGACGCAGAACACGGCGACGCTCTCGGCATCGATTGGGTCGCTCTCGGCGGCTGGCGCCTGGGCACCGCGGGCGGGGGTCGGCGTTCGCGCCAGCGCGGGGCTCAGCAATCTCGCGCCACTGATGCGCACCTTCGGTGACGCCCAGCCCTTCGCGCCGCCGCCGCGTGGCGGCGACGCGTCGATCATCGCCGAGATCGCGACCTCATCGTCGGGGCGGCTCCGACTCTTTGCGTTGCGGCAACGCGGCGAGTTCGGTGTCGGCGCGGCCGATATCACCGGGACCGCGTCGTACCGCGGCGACACCCGCGAGGGGCTCTCGGTGCTCTCGTGGCGTGACTCCTCGACGTGGCTGCGGCCCGCGATCACCATCGGCGAGTCGGCCTTCGACCGCCGCGAAGGGGTTGGCGCGGCCGGCCTCGCTACGCGCTTGGTGGCGCAGCACGCGACGGCGCGCCTGACTGCGGTGGTCTCGCCGCGGCTGTCGCTGCTGCTCGGCCTGGATCGCGAGCGGCTGCGCTCTCGCTATGCCGGCGACGGGGACGCGGCCCTCGGCCGTCCGGGGTTCGATGTGTCGGTGCCCAGCGACCGCACTGGCGGCGTTGGCGAACTCACCTGGCGTCCCGTGAATCCGCTACAACTCGTGGCCGGCGTACGGCGCGATGCCTACTCGCTCACCGACGCGCGGACGGTGGACCCGCGGCTGTCGCTGGCGTGGGATCTTGCGGCCGTCGGGCTGACGGCCTCGTGGGGGATGTACTCGCAGATCGCCGAGCCGCTGTACTACCGCGGTCCGTCATCGGGATTCACCCCGATGCGCGTCGAGCAAACGATACTCGGCATCCAACGCGGCGACGACACCACCGGGATCCGCATCGAGTGGTGGCACAAGCGCTGGTTCGACCTGCAGCAGCTCACGCCTGACTACGTGGCGGTCCCGGGCGGTCGCGGCGACGGCCGGGGCGCTGACGTGCAACTCAAGTGGCGCTTCGCCGCGAACGTGAAGAGTCGCCTTTCGTGGTCGACGGTGCGCGCCCGGCGCACGGACGCGCGCAGCGGCGTGCTCGCGGCGGCACCGGCCGACGTGCGCCATTCGATCGCGTGGATCACCGACCGCGTGTACGGCCCCGTCACCATTTCGAGCGCGCTGCGGTGGGCGTCGGGTCGTCCGTTCACCGATGTCGTCGGAGCCACGCCGCTCGCTGGTGGCGGATTCGATCCGACCTTCGGCGCACCGAACGCCGCGCGATTGCCGAACTACTGGCGAAGTGATCTTTCCGCGAGCTGGTTCCGGCCCCTCTCCGGTGGCCCTGCGCTCGTCGTGTGGGGCGCGCTCGCCAATGTCTTTGCCCGCGACAACGTGATGCGATACACCTGGACCGCCGACTATCGCGAGCGGCGGCCCGTCCTTGCCCCCTTCAATCGGAGTCTCTATGTCGGTGCCACGCTGCTGTTCTGATCGGCGATCGGTGTTGCCCCTCGCGCTTGCACTCATTTGGTGCGCGGTCCCCCAGCGGGCGGTGCCTGCGCAAGCACCGGCGGCCAGCGCGCCATCCGGCGCTGCGACCGCGCCCGCACTCGGCGGCGCGGCGCGCTGGGCCGATTCCGCGCGTCGGCTCATTGAGCGCGGCGCCATCACGGGCGACACGATGCGTATCGCAGCCGGTGAAGGGGTGGCCCGGAAAGCGCTGACGGCCTTTCCGAATGATCCGCTGCTGCTGCACTACGTCGGCTACGCGAAGTACCGCCTCGCACAGCGGATGGAAGGGGATGCCGCACGCGACCGATTCGAGTCGGCGGTGACCGCCCTGGAAGCCTCGGCGGCGGTGCGGCCGATGGCGGAGACGTACGCCCTCATTGCCAGTGCGAAAGGGTCGATGATCGGCGATAGTATGTTGCGGGGGATGCGTCTCGGGCCGCAGGCCACGGCGGCCGAGGATCGCGCACGGGAACTCGCACCGGGGAATCCGCGCCTGCTGCTGCTCACAGGGGTCAGTGCAATGTTCAAGCCGTCGGCGTTCGGCGGTGGCGAGGACCGCGCGTACGAGCGCCTCACGAAGGCCATCAAGGCGTTCGAGACCGAGCGCGTGGCACCGCCGATGCCCGCGTGGGGGCACGCCGAAGCGTGGGCGTGGCTGGGGCAGCTGGAGGTCAAGCGCGGCCGGTTGCAGGCGGCGCGTGCGGCGTATGACCGCGCGATCGCGCTGGAGCCCGACTACGCCTGGGTGGTCTACGCCCTGAAGCCGGCGCTCGAGAAGTCGGGCGGGCGCGCGAAGTCGTGATGTCGTCGCTGTCCGGCGTGGCTCGTCTCCGATGGGCCCTCGGCTACGTCTCGGCGTGGACACCCTTACTGTTGGTATACGCCGTGCTGATCGGTGCCGTCAACGAGATGCCGGTCACGCAGGCGGTAGTCGGCGCTGCCAAGACGACGAGCGTCGCCGCAGGCTTGGGTCTCTTGGCCGTGTGGTGGACGCAGCGGTTGGGCTTGTCGGGGGGGCGTCCGTGGCGGCTCGCGACGGCCCATATCGCGGGGGCGCTGGCGTACACGGCGTTGTGGAACGGGTTCGTGCTCTGGGACATCCGGGGCAACGCCACGTGGGCGGACGCGTGGCAGGCGGTGCGGCCGTGGTTCGGCTGGCAGGTGTTCTTCGGGGTCGTGCTCTACGGCGCGGTTGCCGCCGTGGTGGTCGGTGTCCTTGGCGCCGCTGCAGCGCGCGATCGGGAGCGCGCCTTGCAGGAGGCTGATGCGCTTCGGGCGCGCGCCGAGCTCGCGGCGCTCCGTGGACGGCTCGATCCGCACTTCCTGTTCAACACGTTGCACACCGTGGGCGCGCTCGTGCGGCGCGATCCCGCCGCCGCGGAACGTGGGCTGGAGTTGTTGGCCGAGCTGTTGCGATATGTCCTCGATCACACGGGTGGTGGTCGCGACGACGTGCCGCTCGAAGACGAATTGGGCTTCGTCGACGCCTATCTGTCTCTGGAGGCGATGCGCCTTGGCGATCGGCTGCGCGTCGTGCGCGATGTCGCGGCCGATCTGGACGACGTGGTGATTCCGTCGTTGTCCCTGCAACCGCTGGTCGAGAACGCGATCCGCCATGGGCTCTCGCCGGTGCCGCAGGGGGGCACACTAACGGTGCGCGCGCGTCGAGACGCGGGCGACGTGCTGCTGACGGTGGAAGACGACGGCGCGGGCGCGCCGCCGGACGCCTCGCCGCGCGGCTACGGGCTCGGCATCGATTCGCTGCGCCGTCGGCTGGCCGCGCGCTACGGCAACCGCGCCTCGGTTGATGTGACGACCGCGGTGGGGCAGGGATTCCGGGTGCTGGTGAGGATTCCGGAGCCGTGACGTCCCCACTTCGCGTCGTTCTGGCCGAAGACGAACCGATTGCGCGGCTGCACCTGCGCGAGCTGATTGCGCAGCACCCGGCGTTGTCGCTGGTGGGCGAAGCCGCCACGGGGGACGACGCCTTGGCGCTGCTGCAGCGGGAACGTCCGGATGCCGCGTTCCTCGATATTCGAATGCCGGGGCTCAGCGGGTTGCGCGTGCTGGAGCTGGCCACGGTGCGGCCTGCAGTGGTGTTCACCACGGCGTACGATGCGCACGCGGTGATGGCGTTCGAGCTCGGCGCGGTGGATTACCTGCTCAAGCCCTTTGGCGCTGACCGCTTCACCAAGGCCGTCACCCGCATCGCGGCGGCGCGGGCGAGCAGTGAACGGCGTGAGGCTGCTGACGCGGCCGACGATGCGACGCCTCCCGAGGCGCGCCTGCGTGATCTGATGGCGCCGACGACGCGCCCGCTCGAGCGCGTCTTCGTCCGTGAGCGCTCGCGATTGGTGCCGATCGTGGTGCGAGAGATCGAGCGCATCGATGCCGAAGACGACTTCGTCGCTTTGGTCGTGCGGGGGCGACGCCATCTGCTTGGCGTCACCCTGAGTGCGCTCCTTCCACGGCTCGATCCCGCGGTGTTCGTCCGCGTGCACCGCTCACACGCCGTGAACCTCGAATTCGTCGCCGCCATCGCGCCCTGGGACGCCGGACGGTACGCGGTGGAGCTCAAGGACGGCTCGCGGATCGTGGCGAGTCGTACCGGCACTCAGGCGTTACGGGGGCTGTTGGGCTAGCCAGCGCTCGCTGGCGTCAACGGCAGCGGGTCGGTAGCCTTGGCCCTGATGCACACGCCGCCACCCAATCCAGCGTCCGATGCTGCGGGTCCCGTCACTGGCGGTAGACGACCTGCGGGCTGGACGCGGTTGCTGCGCCTCGTTCGCGACGCGTGGCTCGTGCTCGGCGCGGCCTGTCTCGGCTTCGTGGCGCTCGAGGGGGCCGTGCGGCTGCTCGCGGCGGTTGGCGTGCTGGCGCCGGCGCCGAGCCCTCCACGGCTCGATCCTCGTGCGGCGGCCGACACCTACCGTGACCGCGCGGCGGCTGCGGCGTACTTCGACGAGTTCCGGCGGTCGGATACCGCCCAGTGGAGCCCGTATACCTATTGGCGACGCCTACCCTTCCGGGGGGAGTTGATCAACGTCGACGGCGACGGGTTGCGGGTCACGCCGGGCGGGAGCGCGGAGGATCCGGCGGACGCTGTGACCGTGTGGATGTTTGGGGGCTCAACCACGTGGGGCACTGGCGCTCGTGATGCCGCGACGATTCCGGCCCAGGTACAACAGGGCCTTCGTGCCCGCGGTGTTCGCGCCGTGGTCACCAACTTCGGCGAGTCCGGGTACGTCACTACTCAAGAAGTCGTGATGCTCGTGCGTGCACTCCAGACTCGGCGCGCGCCACAGATCGTTGTGTTCTACGACGGCGTCAACGACAGCTTCTCGGCCTGGCAGCAGCGCAGCGCCGGACTGCCGCAGAACGAGTTCAACCGCGTGGCGGAGTTCAACCTGACACAACCGGGCGCTGCGCCACGTCGCCGCCGCTTGCTCCTCCGCGATGTCGCCACGGCGAGCGACGTCGTGCGGCGGCTGCGGGCGGCGGTGGCGCGGGACCCGGCGCCCTCCACCGCGACGACCGTGTCGGCCGACGCCGACTCCGTGTTGGCCAGTGGCGTCGTGGACACGTATCTCGCGAACCAGCGGGTCGTCAGAGCGCTGGCGGTGCAGTACGGATTTCGTACGCTCTTCGCGTGGCAGCCGTCGATCTTCGACAAGCCGACGCTGACGCCGTACGAGCAGGGCCAGCGCGAGGCGATGACGGGTTTTGGCCCGTTCTACGGTATCGTCACCCGCGCGGTCCGGCGCGCGATCGCGGACTCGACGCTGCACCGCGATGTCGCCGACCTGTCGGGCGCCTTGGCGGAGGTGCGCGATCCGCTCTTCATCGACTGGTGTCACGTGGGCGAGGCCGGCAACGCACTGATTGCCGCACGCCTCGTCGAGCACCTGATGGCGCAGACTACGCCGGGTGCACGGGCGTACACAGCTCGATGAGCGTGCCGTCGGGGGCTCGCACATACGACACGACCTGTCCCCACGGCTTCGCGGCCGGCGCCGAGAGCTCGCGCGCGCCCGTCGCGAGTGCCCGCTGGTGCGCGAGGGGGACATCATCGGTCACGAGTGCGATCTCGACGCCGAGCGGTCGCGGCGAGGTGTCGCCGCGCACGTAACCGTCGGGAAAGTTCATCTCCCCTAGGTCGTGCGCAGCGAACGCCAGCGTGGTCGCGCCGGTGTCGAGTTCACCATCGGTGCCGGACTCGTGCAGGAAGCGTCGGGCCAAGCCGAACGCGGTCTCGAAGAACGTCAATGACGCGTCGACGTCCGGGACGTAGATGATGGTGTAGCCCAACTGCATCTGGTCGCTCATCGCTGGAGTCTTTGCAATGTCGGTCCTTCGATCCGTGTCACGGAAGGGGCGCGCGCCTGGGGGCTCGTCCAGCGACGCTATAGCGACGGCGTTCGGAACCTCACGGCGCGAACGAGACGTTTCCTCCGCGATGCCCTACGCCCTGGTCTGGCTCAAGCGCGATCTGCGCTTGCACGATCACGCGCCGCTCCGCGAAGCGGCGCGGCGGGGGCCGCTCGTGGCCCTGTACGTCGTGGAGCCAGAAGTGGTGCGCGCGCCCGACTTCGACGCGCAGCATTATCGGTTCATCGAGGCATCGCTCGACGAACTGCGTCGTCGGCTCGCACGGCGCGGCGGCCGCCTGATCGTGCGCACGGGCGCGATGCCAGCGGTGCTTGACCGACTGATGCTCGAGTCGCCGTTCTCATCGATCTGGGCGCACGAGGAGACCGGCAACGCCATCACCTACGCGCGGGATCGCCGCGTGCGGGCCTGGGCGCGCGCACGCGGCGTGCCAATGCACGAGTTGCCGAACAACGGCGTCGTCCGGCGGCTGCCGTCGCGGGATGCGTGGGCGACGCACTGGGGCGCGTGGGTGCGGGAGCGACCCGTGGTGCCGCCCACGCGCGTCGTGTCACTTGCGCCTGACGCTGGTGGGCCGGCCGACGGCGAATGGCCCGACGCGGCCGCGGTCGGCGTTGTCGATCGTGGCCCCCGCGTGCACGCGGTGCAGGGCGGCGAACGGGCGGCGCACGAGACGCTCCAGAGCTTTCTGACGGTGCGCGGCGTTGACTACCGACGCGCGATGTCGTCGCCGAACACCGCGTTCGACGCGTGCTCGCGGCTCAGTCCACACTTGGCCTTCGGGACAATCTCCGTGCGACAGGCGTGGCAGGCGGCGCGTCGGGCAGATGCCTCGTGGCGGGAGGATCCCGGGGCCGATCCTCGATGGCGCGGCTCGCTCTCATCCTTCGTCTCGCGGCTGGCGTGGCGCGACCACTTCATTCAGAAGCTCGAGGACGAGCCCCGGATCGAGTACGAAAACTTCAGTCGCGCGTACGACGCCCTGCGACCCGCCGTTCCTGATGCGGAGCGTCTCGAGGCGTGGATTACTGGACGCACCGGCTATCCCTTCGTGGACGCGTGTATGCGTGCGCTCCGCGCCGAAGGCTGGCTCAACTTCCGGATGCGCGCGATGCTGGTGTCGTTTGCGTCCTACCATCTCTGGCTACCGTGGCAAGCGACGGCGGTCGCGCTGGCACCGCACTTTCTGGACTACGAGCCCGGCATCCACTACAGCCAGTTCCAGATGCAGTCGGGTACGACCGGCATCAACACGGCGCGGATCTACAATCCGTACAAGCAAGGCGAAGAGCACGACGCAGACGGCGCGTTCATCCGCCGATGGGTGCCGGAGCTCGCGCCGCTGGTTGACGGTGCGGTGCATCGGCCGCACGAACAGCCAGCGCTCCTGCAGCAGCTCTCCGGGGTGGTACTGGGGCGCGACTACCCGCTGCCGATCGTCGATCACGACACGGCGTATCGGGACGCGAAGGCGCGACTGTTCGTCGTGCGGGAGTCGGCCGCGGCGCGTGAGGAAGCGCGCCGGGTCTACGTGCGCCACGGATCGCGCAGCAACCCACTTGGTCGTGGACGGCGGTGACGACGCGCCGCCTCAGGTGGGGCCAGCCGCCGCCGGCAGGCCCATCGCACGGGTCAATCGCTCGAACCGCGCATCGCGCCGCAAGTCGTCGAACCACCAGAGACTGAGTGGCACCAAGACCGCAAACTGGTCGCGCGCCACGATGGCCGCTTCCATACCCTCAAACACGGTGTCGCGGTCGTTCGTGGGGAGCAGCGCGATAGCGTGCGCGTAGCCGATATCCGGTCGCGCACGGCCCGTCGCCAGACGTGCGGTGATGGCCGCCGCTTCGTCGCGCGCTCCGGCGAGGTACAAGCCCCGCGCCAGCGCGCCTTCGAAGAAGGGAATCGGGGCACTCGCCGCCGCCGTCCGGAGGGGCGCGATTGCGCCACGGAGATCGCCGCGTCGCTCGGCGAGCATCGCAAGGGTGTAGTGCGTGAAGGGACTCGTGCCGCCACCGCCCGTCGTCCGCGCGAGCACGCGCTGCGCGCTGTCGGTGGCGCCCACCAGCAAGAGACTGAAGGCGTACTCGGCGAGAATGCCGTCCTGCGTCGGCTCGAGTCGGGCCGCGCGCGCCAGCGCTCGCTCGGCGTCCGCGAAGCGCCCGAGAATGAAATGCAATTCGCCCAGTTGCTGAAACGCCGATCCATTCGTGGAGTCCAGCGCCACCGCACGCGCGAGTGCCGTGGCGCTGGCTTCCCAGCGCGCCAACCCCTTCTCGACTAGGCCGAGGGCGACCCACGGCGCGCTCAGCGTGGAGTCGAGCGCCTGCGCGCGCGCGGCGGCCGTGCGCACCGTGGCTTCGATCGCATCGGTCCGCGTCGCGGTGTAGAGCGGCAGCAGTGCGGCCGCCTCGGCGATGCCGGCGTGCGCTCGCGCGAACGCCGGCTGACGCCCGACCGCGTCGGTGAACAATGCCATCGCGGTACGCAGTCCCTCTTCACCGCGTGACTGCAACGCGAAGCGACCGCGCAGATACAGGTCGTATGCGGCCGGGTCCGTGGCCCCGACGTCGCGCACGTTCGGTGCGCGTCGGAGTCCGAGTTCGGCGAGCAGCGCGTCCGCCACTGCGTCACCGATCTCGCGCTGGGTGGCGAAGAGCGCGGTATCGGGACGCTCGTAGCGCGCCGTCCAGACCGCGCTGCCGTTCTTGGTATCCACCACGCGGGCCGAAATCCGCAGGCGCCCGCCGGCGCGCTGGACGCTGCCTTCCACCAGCGCCCCGACGCCCGCGCGGTCACGGAACGTCTCCGCGGAGGCTTTCGCATCCGCCATCGAACGCACGGTCGTGGACGATAGCACGCGAAGGCCGGGGTACTGCGCGAGATCCGCCGTGACCTCTTCCGTCACGCCGGCCGCCAGGTACGCGTCGCTCGGTGGCCCGATCAACTCGAAAGGCAACACCGCGACGACCGGCGTGGCGCCGTGGGCGGGGCGTGCCGACCACTGCCACCACGTGATCGCGCCGACCAGCGCGAGAACCAGAGCGGCGGCACGCCACACTACGGTCGACCGCCGTCCCGCGACGTCAGGCGCCGATGCCGTCGCCACGGGCGCGATGGCGAACTGCTCCAGCGCGCTGGCGAACTCCGCCGCCGTCGGACGAGCGCCAGGTTCCTTCGACAACGCGCGCAGCAGGAGCGCGTCCAGCGCCGCTGGCAGGTCGCGAAGGCGGCCACGCAACGACGCCGGTGGCTGCACCACGTGCGCGGACATCTGCTGCGCCGCCGATCCGGTGAAGGGCGGAGCACCGCTCAGCATCTCGTAGGCCACCGCCGCCAGCGAATACACGTCGGCACGCCCATCGATCTCCGGCTCGGCCAGTACTTGTTCCGGCGGCATATACGTCACCGTCCCGAGCGACATCCCGGCCGAAGTGAGTCCGCTCGAACTGCCGTCGGGGCGGCGTACTTTGGCGATGCCGAAGTCCGCCAGCATCGGTTCCTGACCCGAGATGAGAATGTTCGCTGGCTTCACGTCACGATGCACGACGCCTAAGTCGTGCGCGTACGCCAGCGCGCGCGCAATTGGCGCCAGGAGCCGCGCCGTGAGCGCGGGAGGCAACGGCCCCTCGCGCTTGAGCTGCGCATCGAGCGACTCGCCGGCAACGAACGGCATCACGTAGTAGCGCAGGTCGCCTGCCGCCCCCGCGTGATAGACGGGGACGATTTGCGGATGCTGCAGCACCGCCGACGTCTGGACCTCCTGCTGAAAGCGCTCGACGTCGATCGCCCGGCCGAGCGCTGGCGAGAGCACCTTGATCACGACCTGGCGTCCAAGCGCACGCTCGAGCGCGAGAAAGACGCGAGACATTCCACCGCCGCCGAGCTCGCGTTGCAACGCGTAGCGGTCGCCGAGGTGTTGTTCGAGGTCGGAGAGGAGATCGCGCAAGGTGGATATGCGGAGGGGGAATGCCCACCTGTACTATATGTGACTGTGCCTCCGGTGTATTCCATCCGTGCGGCGGCGGGGCGAGCCGTGGCGACGCCGGGTCGCATCGGCGCGGCGACGCCGCATATTCCACGAGTTCCCGCACCGCCCGGGCACGTGGTCCGGCGTGGGTGGCCCATCGTACGTTTTCGGTCCGCATCCGATGCTTCGTCGTTCCGTTCTTTGCAGCGCCGTCGCGCTGGCCACGGTCGTCACCGTCGCGCCTGCGCAGCAGACGCCGCCCAGCGCGGCCCCCGCGACGCCAACGCCCGCCAATGGGCAGGCCGCGCAACCGCCGGCGGCGCGGCGTGGTCCACGACCCTACGCGCAGGTCATCACGGCCAAGGCGGTCAGTGACGCCGGGCTCTTCACCGTACACAAGGTCGACGAGCGCTGGTACTTCGAAGTGCCCGATTCTCTCATTGGACGCGACCAGCTGCTCGTGACGCGCATTGCTGGCGTACCCGCGGGGGTGGGCGGATTTCTCTCGGCGGGATCGAGCGTGAACGAGCGGCTCGTCCGCTGGGAACGCCAAGGGGACCGCGTGCAGCTCCGCGCCGTGAGCCCCGACGCGTACGCCGACGCGTCGCTTCCCATTGCTCGTTCCGTGACGGCCAACAACGTCGGCCCGGTGCTCGGGAGCTTTCCCGTGCAAGCCGTCGGACGCGATAGCGCGAGCGTCGTGCTGGATGTCACCGACTTCTTTACGGGAGACACGCCCGCGTTGTCCGGCATTACGAGCGCCCAACGTCGGACGTGGCAGGTCCGTCGGCTCGATCCCGCGCGTTCGTCGCTCGACGCGATCAAGAGTTTTCCGCTGAACATCGAAGTGCAGCAAACGCAGACGTTCGATGCGGGCGCTCCGCCGGGCGACGCCGATTTGGCGACGCTGACGGTTGGCACGCGGCAATCGCTCGTGCTCCTGCCGAAGGAGCCGATGCGCCCGCGGTACGCCGACGCGCGCGTCGGCTTCTTCACAGTGGACCGCATCAACTACGGTCTGGATGAACAGAAGGCCGCCACCGAGACCTTCATTCGACGGTGGCGACTTGAGCCCAAGGACCCGGCTGCCTACGCCCGCGGCGAACTCGTCGAGCCGATCAAGCCGATTACGTACTACCTGGATCCGGCGACGCCAGACAAGTGGCGGCCCTACGTGCGGGCAGGCGTGAATGCGTGGGCACAGGTATTCGAGAAAGCGGGCTTCAAGAACGCCGTGGTGGCCAAGGATCCGCCGACGAAGGCGCAGGATCCCGATTGGGATCCGGAAGACATTCGGTACTCCGTCGTGCGCTGGGCGGCCTCGACCGTTCGGAACGCGGTCGGACCGAGCACGTCAGATCCGCGTACCGGTGAGATCATCGAGTCCGATATCACGTGGTATCACAACCATATGCGGTCGTATCGCAACCGGCTGCTGATCGAAACCGGTGCGGCGAATCCGGCGGTCCGGACGCTCGACATCCCGGAAGACGTGATGGGCGAGACGATGACGCAGGTCATCACGCACGAAGTGGGGCACGCGCTCGGCCTGCCGCATAATATGATCGCCTCGGCGTCGTTCCCCACCGACTCGCTCCGGTCGCGCGCGTTCACGTCGAAGTACGGCGTGTCGGCCACGATTATGGATTACGCGCGGCAGAACTATGTCGCGCAACCCGGCGATGGCCTGGGCCCGAAGGATTTCATTCGTCGCCTCGGTCCCTTCGATGATTTCGTGATCGAGTGGGGCTATCGTGTTTTTCCCCAGGCGGCAACGCCTGAGGCCGAACGTCCGTTGCTCGATCGGATGCTCAAGGCCTCGACCGGGATGTTCGCGTACCGTTACCTCCCACAGAACCTCGTCGGCACCGATCCGCGTGCGCAGACCGAGGATCTCGGGGACGATCCGATTCAGGCCTCGACCTATGCGATCGCGAACCTCAAGCGGGTCGTGCCGAACGTGGTGGCGTGGACGACGAAGCCTGGAGAGGACTACAGTGACCTCGCCGAGATTCACAGCGAGCTGCTCGGGATGTGGTCGCTGTATATGGGGCACGTGTCCAATCTGATCGGCGGGATGGTGATCGATACCAAGGTGTCGGATCAGCCCGGTCCGGTGTGGCAGGTCGTCCCGACCGAACGCCAGCGGGCGGCGCTTCGCTTCTTGTCGGCACAAGTCTTCGAGACACCACGCTGGTTGGTACCGGTCGAGGTGATGCAGCGTATCGGTCCGAGTGGCTCGGGACCGTCGGTCGTGGCGGCGCGTCAGGGGGCGGTGCTCACGGCGCTGACACAGCCGGCGCGCCTTGATCGTCTCGCGCAGGGTGCCGCGGTGCAGCCGGGCGCCGGCTACGATGTGGCGACCTTCCTCGACGAGCTGACCGCGAGCGTACTCGGCACCGGCGCGCCGGATGCGAACCGCCGGACGCTGCACCGGGTCTACGTGGAGCGGCTCGAGGCGCTGGTGAATCCGCCGGCGGTGGCGGCTGGGGGAGCGCCGCAGGGGCCGCCGGGCGCAGCGCCCGCAGTCAACGTGCGGCGCACGGACATCGCCGCGGCAGCGCGTGCGCAGTTGCGCGCCGTGCAGCGGGCGGCGCGGACGCGCGCCGCGGCACCAGCCTCAGGGATGGTCAACGCGCATTGGGTGGAATTGGTCGACCGCATCGAGCGCGTGTTGAACCCGCGCTGAGGGAAGCAGTGAACGACCGGCGCCCCTTCGTCTCCAAGCCGAAGGGGCGTTGTGCTAGCGGGCACCATCGACGCACGGTACGATTGACCGCGGCAAGGCAAACCCTTTGTACGGAGCTCCGATGTACTTCAGGTTCCTGGGTGCCACTCTCGCGCGGCGAGTGGTGACGTGCGTCGCGTCCCTAGTGGCGATGGCCACGGTCGCACCTCCCGCCACAGCACAGGTCGCGGCGCGTGTCGTCGGGCAGATCTCCGATGCCGAATCCAAACAGCCGGTCGCGTTCGCGCAGGTGGCGCTGGTCGCAGGCGCTCGTCGACTCGCGGCACGCACCGACGAGAACGGTCGGTACCAGTTCGGCGCGGTGCCCAGCGGCACCTGGACGCTCGAGGTGCTGCGGGTCTCGTATCGTCGCGCCGAGCGGAGCGGCATCGTGGTGCCAGCGTCCGGCGAAGTCGTCGTCGACGTGGCAATGACGCCGGTATCGCTCAACTTGAAGGCGATCGTCACGACCGGGGTAACGGATCCTGCCGCTGGCACGAAGGTGCCATTTACCGTCGGACGCGTGGCGGCCGAGGACGCGCCGGTCCCAGCGACGAACGCGATCGAGACGGTCGCTGGCAAGGTCGCGGGGGTCAGCGTGATTCCCACGGGGCAGGCGGGCAGTGGTATCAACATCCAGCTCCGCACGCCGACGTCGATCAACAAGTCGAACGATCCGCTGATCGTCGTGGACGGGGTGATCTTGAGCCAGAGCTTCGGGGCGGCGACGGCCGACCTGCAGAGTATGGACATCGAGAGCATCGAGGTCGTCAAAGGCGCCGCGGCGGCCACGCTCTACGGGTCGCGTGCCGCGTCCGGCGTCATTCAGATTCGGACGCGCCGCGGCTCCGCAGGCGGCGGCGGTGATACGCGGTACACCGTTCGCAGCGAGTTCGGGGCCAATGCGCTGGCGCGACGGGTCCAGTGGGCGCAGCAGCACTACTACCTCACCGATGCGGCAGGCGATTGGGTCAACGCGACGGGTACGGTGGTGCCCCCGGAGCAACGGGTGCCGAAGCCCCTGACGGCGCGGTTTCAGGACACGCCGTACAAGTCAGGGACGTTCTACGATCAGGTGGATCGGTTCTTCGATCCCGGCAATTTTGTCCGCAACAGTTTCAACGTCTCGCAGTCGAACGAGAAGACGAACTGGTTCCTCTCGTATGTGAATCAGCGTGAAGACGGGGTGGTGCTCAACGCGGGCCGTTATGACCAGAACGATCTGCGCTTCAACCTCGACCATCGGCCGAGATCCGACCTGTCGTTCGGGATCAGCACGTACCATATGCGATCCACTCGACAGAACCTGTACGACGATACGTTCTTCGATCTGATCAACCAGGCGCCCGACGTCGATCTGCGCCAGCGGGATCCCGACGGCACGCCGTACATCTTCCAGCCGGACTTCGAAGGCCGCGAGGAGAACCCGCTCTACGTCCTCGCTACCGAGCGCAACCAGCGACTGCGGACGCGCACGCAGGGCAGCCTGCAGGCCCGCTGGGCGCCCGCCGAGTGGTTCACGCTCGAAGGCAACCTCAGCTACGATCGTTCCGATCGGAACACGAACTTCTTCCTCGATCAAGGGAAGAAGACCGAGGGCTTCGCCAACGGAGGCCCGGGGCAGATTTCGCGCTTCAACGGCGTGACCGATGCTCTGAACGGGCAAGTCGCTGGCAGTCTGTTGCGCTCGTTCGGTCCCGTCACGTTGCGAGGGACGGTGCGCGGGCTCTTCGAACGGGAGCGAAACAATCTCGTGACCGCGTCAGGGACGAACTTCGCTGCGCCCGGCGTCGAAAGCCTCAACAACGCGACGATCCGCTTCGTGTCGTCCACCGACGAGCAGATCCGTACCAACTCCCTCGTCCTTGGAGGTGCGGCCGACTACGAGGGGCGGCTCGTCCTCGATGTCGTCGGGCGACGCGACGGTTCGTCACTCTTCGGGCCCGAGCAGCAGATCAAGTGGTTCTACCGGGGCAGTGCCGCCTGGCGAATGGCGCAGGAGAAGTGGTGGCCGTTGCGTTCGGTGAACGAGTTCAAGCTGCGCGTGTCGCAAGGGACGGCCGGCGGCCGCCCGGGGTTCTTCGATCAGTACGAGACCTACGACGTGCTCGAGGGCGGCGGTCTGGCGAAGGCGACCCTCGGCAACCGCTTCCTGCGGCCGGAGTTCGCCAAGGAAACGGAAGTCGGCCTCGACGCCATCATCAAGAATCGCTTCTCGGTGCAGCTCTCGCGGGCCCGGCAGGTGACGACCGATCAGTTGGTGCTCGTACCGCTGGCCGGCGCTTTCGGCTACACGAGTCAGTGGCAGAATGCCGGCACCGTGACCGGGACGACCTGGGAGGCCACGGTGGAAGCGCAGATGATCAAGTCGGCGCAGTTCTCGTGGCGCTTGGGGCTCGTCGCCGACCGGACGCGCAACCGGATCACGGAGTTCAATCGCGCTTGCTTTACCACGCAGACCATCGCATTCCGCTGCGCCAACGAGACGATCGGCTCGATGTACGGCTTCCGGTTCATCCGCGGCGCAGGGGAATTGCCGGCGTCGGTTGGCGCGCGCGCGAACGAGTTCCAGGTCAACGACGACGGATACCTCGTCTGGGTCGGCCCGGGCAACACGTTCCGCGACGGTGAATCGCGGTCGCTGTGGGGAACGACCGCCACGATTGGCACCGCGACGTATGGCTGGGGGCTGCCGATCCAGGCGACTGACGCCGCCGGCAATGCGGCGGTCGTGAAGATCGGCGATGGCAACCCGGACTTCCGCTTCGGCGTCTCCAACACTGTCGCGTGGAAGTCGCTGCAGGTCTTCATGCTGTGGGATGCGCAGATTGGCGGGGACGTCTACAACCAGACGAACCAGCGGATGTATCAGTGGGCGCGCAGCCGAGATGTCGATCAGGGCGGACGGCCGCAGGATCTCAAGAAGCCCATCGAGTACTACGTCACGCTCTACGCGGCCGCCTCGCCAACGGACCACTTCGTCGAGGATGCGAGCTTTCTCAAGCTGCGTGAGCTCTCGGTGAAGTACCGGCTGCCACCCAGTCTCGCGGCCGTGCTCGGCAAGGCCGGCGCCAAGGGCGTGTATCTGAGCCTGCTGGGGCGCAATCTCCTTACGCTCACGAAGTACAAGGGCTACGACCCCGAGGTCGGCTCCGTCCTCAATCGACTCGACGGCTTCGTCTATCCGCGCTATCGCACGGTGACGGGCAGTGTCGAGATCACCTTCTGACCACGAGACGAGACCAATGCGTATTCGAATCGCTCGTCGCCTGGTGGTCGTCTCGCTCCTGCTCGCGGCGTGTCAGGAGCTCACGGTCACGAATCCCAATCAGCCGGACGCGGCCCGCGCCACGACGCAGCCGCTGACGACGGAATCCTTCGTCGCGTCATCGTTCCGGACCTGGTATCCAGTGGGCGGCCACGATGACTACCCCTCGTGGGCGTTCTCGACGATGGCCCGCGAAATGACGTCGGGCTTCGCCGACTTCGGACAATTGGAACTCAGCGCCGAACCGCGCGCGGCGTGGAACAACAGTCCGGTCAATGTGCGCCGACAGGTGAACGAGACGCCGTGGCAAGGCCTGTATCGCACGATCTCCGCCGTGAACGACGTGCTCGCCGCAACCAATCGCGGGCTGGTCATCGTCGACACCACACGGACTGCGCGGGCGCGCGTGATGGCCAAGTTCATGCAAGGGCTCGCCTATGGACACCTCGGCCTGTACTTCGACCAGGCGATCGTGACCGACGAGCGCACGAATCTCGACACGCTGCCGTCGGACTCCACCGTGGCGTTCACGCCGTGGCCGCAGGTGGTGCGCAGCGGCATCGCGCAGATCGACACGTCGATTGCCTGGGCGACGGCGCGGCCCGGCATCTCGTTCCCGGTAGAGAGCTGGTTCTATCAGGCGTTGACGCGCGATCAGTTCGTGCGCCTCGCCAACTCGTACGCCGCCCGCATTCTCGCGAGTGCACCACGCACGCGTACGGAGCGGGCCGCCGTGGACTGGAACGAGGTGATCCGTCGCGTCGATGCCGGCATCCAGCAGGACTTTGCTCCGGTCGCGCAAGCGGACATTCTGTTCGACGACTGGAAGCGACTGATCGCCCGTCTGCGCACCGCCGGTCGGCCGAGCGATTTCGGGCGCCCGAGCTACTGGTTGATTGGTCCGGCGGACTCCGCGAACGGCTGGGTGAATTGGGTGGCCACGCCGGTGGCCAATCGGCAGCCGTTCCAGATGCGGACGCGGGATCGCCGCCTGCAGGGCGCGGGTGGTCCGGCGACGCCGGGCATTTATATGGGGTACAACCTCAACAACATCTTCCAGGTCTCGCGCGGCACGTATCGCTTCTCGCACTACTACTACCTGCGCTACGGCACCGGCACGACGTGGCAGGTCGGGCCGAATCCGGCGATGACGGTTACCGAGATGAATCTCCTGAAGGCCGAGGCGTTGATCCGGCTGAATCGCGCGGCCGAGGCGGTTCCGCTGATCAACCTGTCGCGCGTCGCGAACGGGCAGTTGCCGGCGGTGACGATCGACGGGCCGCCTGATGCGCCGGGCTGTGTGCCGCGCAAGCAATCGGGCGCCTGCGGCAGCTTGTGGGACGCGCTGCGCTACGAAAAGGGGATTGAACTCGCCGGCATCAATGGTGTGGTCGCATTCTTCGATGCCCGCGGCTGGCAGACCCTGCCGGAGTTCACCCCGCTGCAACTGCCGGTGCCGGGGTCGGAACTCGCCACGCTGCGCAAGACGAACTACACGTTCGGTGGGCCCGGCGGGGCGTCGAGCGCGCTCGCGCCCGATCCCGAGCGTTGTCCGGTAGCACTTGCGCGCTGTCCGTGATTCGTCGCGGCGGCGCCGAGCGATTGGCTCGGCGCCGCCCGACGCGGGGTTACCGGTTCGGCTGGAGCGTCCGTTCGAAGAGCGCCCAGACGCGATTCCACGAGTCGATCTGTTCGGGTGAGTCTTCGCGTTCCAACGTCGTGCGATTCACGCGACGGCTGAACGTGTGGCCGACGCTGGTCGGTCCCGGCGTGGGATTCCAGTAGATCTTCGCTTCGGCGAGCCCGGACTTTCGCGCGAGCAGCGCATCCACCAGCGGCCGTGCCTCCTCGAAGTTCACATCGGTGTCGTTGCTGGCGATATGCACCAGTAGCGGCCGCTCGAGGCTGTCGACGTGATAGTACGGCGAGCGTCGGATGTACTCCTCGCGCTTCTCGAAGGGCAGGCCGCGGAGTCCGTCCTGCGTCGAGAAGTTGCGCTGGTATCCCGGGCCCTTGTACGACAACCGGAAAATCAGATTCGTCACCGGGACGATCGCCGCACCGGAGACGAATCGGGCCCGGCTGCCGCGCATCATCAGCAGGGCGGTGATGTAGCCACCGTGGCTCCACCCCATCAGACCGACGCGCTGCCGATCGACCGACGGCATCGTCGCGAGAAAGTCGAGGGCGTCTTCGACATCATCGACCTCCCGGCCGCCGTAGTCGATCGCGCGGTGGTGCGCTTCTCCGTAGCCGGTGGAGCCCCGGTAGTCCGGCGCGACGACGACGTACCCGCGTCGCGTGGCTTCCACCACGAACGGGAAGTACTGCACGTCCCACGTCCCGTGCACACCGCCGTGGACCCACACCAATGCCGGGCGCGGGCCACGCGACGGCGCCAGCGGTGAAAACACGTAGACCGGAATGTCGAGATCGCCGTGCCGGCTGCGGTAACTGCGCTTCTCGTACCGCATCACGCCGGTACTCCGTGCCGCGTACGTGCTGTCGATCGTGGCCTTGGTTCGCATCGCGCGCGCGTAGTCCGCGGGCGGATGATCCTCGGGCCGGTTGCTCACGTACAGCGCGGCGACACGCGCGGAGTCGCGCGGCACGACGACTCGAGGCACTCGCCCCGCAGTGGTGTCTTCTTGCGCCGCTGCAGCAGGGCCGAGGAGCAGGGAAGCGAACAACAGACGACGCATCGGAGGGCGGGGCAGAGACGTTGGCTCGCCGGCCGTCGCCGGTGCCTCTCCGAATCTACGAGCCCGTCGCCATCACGTCGGCTATCCGGCCGCGTCGCTCAGGGCCGGCGCCGCACCGCCGCGCGGAAGTCGGCGTCGACCTTGGCCCTTGTCGCTTCCAGTGCTCGGTGCATCAGTTGGACTTGGGCCGCGCTTCCCTGCCGCTCGGCGGTCGTCCCGCTGGTACTGGCGAACCAATCGACCCCGGTCAGCATCGCCCGTTCGAGCCCCATCGGCGGCAGCAACCGAGGACCGAAGTGGTCCCGCCAAGCGCAGGGGCCCGCGTTGTCCGACGGACCCATCCACTGGCAGTTCTTCGATGGCCGTTGCAGCAGCCGCAGGTCATCGGACGTGCGGCTCGGCGACGTTGCCGGGCCTCGAGGTGCCTCGCGGACCGCGAGCATCACCGGAGGGGCCGGCGGTGCGGGCGGCTTGGCCCGGTACTGCGCCTCGGCCGCACTGCTCAGCCACAGGGTCACCGCCACCATCCAGCCCGCCACTCGTCCACCGCTGTCCGTCATGATTGCTCCGGCTCAGTCGTCCACGTTCGCCTGCACGTCATACTGCATCGCGCCAACAACGTTCCCTTCCGGGTCCCGGAACCAGAACAAATGGCCGACCCTCGGAATCGTGGTCCGCGGCATCAAGAGCGTCCCCCCGGCGGCGACGACGGCCTGCTCGGCGGCTCGGGCATCGGCCACGGCAATGGTGCATTCGAAGCCCGTCATCCGTTCGCCCTCGATCAGGGTGCGGCGCTGCTGCAGCGCCCCCATTGGTGTCCCAGGCTCGGTCGCCCCGGTGTCGATCTGCCAGAACCCCGGCGGTCCCCACGCGTGGAAGCTCCAGCCGAAGACGTTGGCATAGAACGCCTGCGCGCGGGCGGGGTCATCGGCGTTGATCGCGAAGTGGCGGACCACGGCGGGGGGACGGGCGTTCGACATTGGCGGAGCTTCTGGAGCGAGGTGGCGGCGGACCGGAGACTCCGCACAACGCTAGGGCTCGCGCTCGACGGTAGCTTTCGACAAGTTGCCATAGAATGTCGATTTCGCGCCAAGTCACGCGGGCCGTGCCGATCGTCCGAACGATGTCGATCGGCTTCTCCTCCGGCTACGAGTGGCAGCAACACGCGCTCGACTGGGGGGTCGTGGTCTGGGCATCGCGTGGCGTCATCACCGTCGCGATCGACTCTCGCGTGTGGGTGATCTCCCCGGCGCAGGGACTGTGGGTGCCGCCACGCGTCGCTCACGCGGTGCGAATGTCCGGCCGCGGTACCCTGCGTCAGGTCTATGTCGCCGCACGCGCGACTCGCCGACTGGCGCGGATGCCGTCGGTGATCGCCGTGACGCCACTGCTGCGAGAGATCCTGCGGCGGATGTGCGCGATGGGCACGCTCGACCGCCAGCGCCCTGCGGAGCATCGGTTGTTCACCTTGCTCGTTGACGAAGTCGCGGCCGTCGCGGCGCCCGAGGCGGCGTTCGCCTCGGCACGTCCGCCGGAGTTGCCAATGCCGCGCGATCCCCGTGCGCGTCGCGCCGCGCGCGCCGCGCGGCGTGACGTCGGGCTGGCTAGGCGGCCTGATGCGCTCGCTCGCGAGGCGCACGCCAGTGTGCGGACGCTCGAGCGCCTCTTCGCGGGCGAGACGGGCATGTCGTTTGGTGCGTGGCGCCGCCGGGCGGTAATGATTGCGGCGATGTCGCGTCTCGCCGATGGAGCGAGCGTCACCGAGGTCGCGCTCGAGACGGGCTACGCGTCGTCGAGCGCGTTCGTCGCTGCGTTTCGCCGTGCGGTTGGCGTGCCCCCCGGGCGCTACGCCGCGACGACGCGGGAGGTGCGTCGGTAGAGCGTCCGCACCACAAGCGCCCCGCACCGATGCGTCATCGACTCGGCGGAGCCGTATCAGGGACCGAACCGCGGCCAGCTGCCCAGTGGTGTTGCGCCGCGCACCGCGTTAGGTACCCGAAATGCCTGCTCGTTCGATCACGCGCGTCGCGCGCCGCACCGGACTCTGGTTCGGCCTCCTCGTCGCTGGCTGCGATGGCGGCAGCACGGCTCCTGACGTCGCCATCGCGAGGGTGGACATCGCGGGTGTTCCCGCCGACAACGTTGTGCTGGTCGGCGGAACCGCGCAGCTGACGGCCGTGCCGCGCGACGCCGGCGGGGCGGCCGTGTCGCGCAGCATCACGTGGTCGAGCACCGACGCGGCCATCGCGCGGGTGTCGTCGACCGGACTCGTGACCGCGGTGGCGCCGGGCGTCGTGGTCATTGCGGCGGCGGCCGGGGGGCAGACCGCCGAGGTGGCGATCGATGTGCGCGTCGCGTTGTCGGTACCTGCCGCGGGCGCCGGGAGCGCCGTCACCGCGTCCTTCTTCGACAATACCCTACGGCTGACGGTACCGCCGGGCGCGTCGACGCTGGCGGCCCTCACCGTCGGTCGAGGCGTGGTCATCACGAACGACTCCCGTCTGCTCACCAACACCGCGTTCACGATCGGACCTGCGGGGGTGACCTTCGGCACGCCGCTCACGGCCGAAGTCAGTGTGAACCTGGCCGGCATTGCGGCCAGCAAGCGGCCGGGGCTTCGGCTGTTTCGGGTCACGACCGAGACTGGCCTGGAGCCGATTGGCGCGAGCGCCGTGGATCTCGGCCGCGGCGTGGTCCTCGCGCCGCTCTCGCGCACGGGCAGCTATCTCGTGGTTGCGCCGGGTGATGTGGCGCAATTGACCTCGACCGATGGCAACTCCCGCCGCGTCGACGTCGGCACGGCCGTCCCGGGTATTGGCGTGCAGGCCCGCGACGCGGCGGGGAACCCCGTGCCCGGCGTCAGTATCCTGTTCCGGGTGCAGGGCACCGTGGGGCGCATCGTCGGCGACTCGATCGCGCTGACAGGGACTGACGGCGTCGCTCGATTGCCGGGCCAGTGGATCGCGGGTCCCTCCAAGGGTCTGTACCGACTGCTTGCGAGCGTGGTTGGTGCGCCGCTGGCGGTGCCGTTCGAAGCCACGGCCGTCACCACGGCGACCGCTGTGAAGATTCGGAGCGCGCCGACGGCCGGTCGTTCCGGCGTGCGGTTCACCGATCCGTTGCTCGTGGAGTTGGTGGACGGCGCTGGCGACCGCGTCGAAGTCACGCAGCCGGTGTCGATTGCGCTCGTTGGGACTGGCGGCACGCTCGGGGGCACCACGACCGAGACCGCAGTGAATGGCGGCGCGATTTTCCAAGGACAGCAGATCAACGGCGGCGGCACGTTTCGCATCGTGGCCAGCTCGGCCGGCTTGGCGCCCGACACCACGGCACCGATCACCATCACGCAAGAGGTGGCGTCGCTGCACGTGATCACCGAGCCGGCGGGGGCCGTCTCGGGCGTGGCGTTCACCACGCAGCCGGTGGTGGAACTTCGCGATGCGGCGGGCTTCCGCGTGGTGGGCGGCACGACCGCCGTGACCGCGCAGGTCTCCGGCGGCGGGACGCTGTTCGGCACGCGCACGGTGGCGGCGGTCGATGGCCGCGTGACCTTCACCAATCTGGCCATCGAAGGGCCTGGGTTGGTGCAGCTCGTCTTTACGGCGCCGTTGGCGACCAACGGCTTCTCGCGCGACTTCACGGTGGCGCCACCGCCCCCGGGAATCCGCTTGTTGGTGGGGGCGACCCCGGTGCGCGACGCCACGGTTGGCCAGTCGTTTGGAGTCGCGCTGACGCTCGACTTCGCGAATCGCGACGGAGCGGACATTGGCAGCCTTGATGTCACGCTCACCTGGGATCCTGCGCGCTTCGAATTCGAGATGCCGATCGCCGGATCCTGGCGCGATGGCGCCGGCGCTGCGTCCACGGTGACGGTCGATGTGTCGCAGGTCGCGGCAGGTCGTCTGCGGTTCACGGGCTCGGCACCGAACGCGACGACGACGAACTTTCAGCTCGGGCTGGGCATCCTGCGAACGCTGCCGACCAGTGTGACCGTCGAATCGCTTGTTGCCGCCACGATCACGAGCGCTCGCAACGCCGCCGGTGGCGACGTCGCGGTTCGCGTGCTGCCGATGACGGTGCGCATCTCGGCGCCGTAAGCGGAACACTCCGTCCGCGCGCGGCGTTTGCCCGTATGCCGCGTCTCGCGAGTTGTATTGGGTGGGGACTGCGCCGCGTGACGGTTGCTGCGGTCGCGACCGCCGCGTGGTCTGGCGGCTCGAGGGCCCAATCGGCGGCATTGCCGCCCGCACCGCTCACGGCGTTCGTCGATTCGCTCGCACGCGCGGGCTTTTCCGGTACCGTCCTGGTCGCCGACACCACCCGCGTGCGGCTGCTCCGAGCGATGGGCGTCGCCGACCAACGGACGGGTCGCCTGATCACGCGGCGTTCCCGCTGGCGATGGGCGTCCGTGTCCAAGCAGGTGACGGCCGCCCTCGTGATGCGCGAAGTGGATCGAGGACGCATCGCGCTCGATTCGCCGGCGGTTCGCTATTTTCCTGCCTTCCGTGGTGACGGACGAGAGGCAATCACCGTTCGACAGTTGCTGCAACATACCTCGGGATTGCTGAACCCGGATCGCGGACCGACCGATGCCGATGGCGTGCCGTCCGTGTATCGCCGGCGCGGCGTCGTCGGCGACGCGGCGGCGGCGCGCCAGTGCGTCGGGCCGCTCGCCGCGGCGCCGGGGACCACGTTCGACTACAACAATTGCGACTTTCTCGTCCTCGGCGCGCTCCTGCGCGCGGTGACGGGGCGGTCCACGGCGGATCTGGCGCGAGAGTTCTTTGGACGTTCCGTCGCTGGCCCAGAGGCCGTGCGAGGCTATCCAGGCGCGACGGGCGGGTCCACGCCATTCAACCTCGCGACCTACGGGTCGGCCGGCGCGATGACGGGGACCGTCGAGGATCTGCTGGCCTTCGATCGCGCGCTACTCGGACCCACGCTGTCGACCGAAGCACGAGCGACGATGTGGCAGGGCGAGCCCCGCTTCGGCTACGCGGCGCTGGGTGCCTGGTCGTTCGACGCCACGCTGCGGGGGTGCCACGCGCCGCTCCCGATCGTCGAGCGGCGCGGTGACATCTACGGCGTCCAGGTGCGCAATGTGCTCCTGCCAACGCGCGGCCTCGTCGTGATCGCATTCACGAATCGCGGCGACGTGGCGTTCGGCGAGGTGTGGCAGCAGGCGGGACTGCTGTTCAATCTCCTCAGCCTGGCCGCGTGCGGAGGCACCGACTGAATGTGGCGCTGCCCAAGCTGCGGGGCAGACGCGGCGACGCCGTTCTGCGGTACCTGCGGCGAGCGGCGGCTCGTCGAGTCGGACCTGACGCTCAAGCACTATGCCGAAGCCGCCGCCGAATCCGTGTTCTCGTGGGACGGCCGCATCTTCGCGACGCTGGCAAGTTTTGTCCGCCGACCCGGTGAGTTGACCGTCGCGTATCTCGAAGGACGGCGGAAGCCGTTCCTCAATCCGCTACAACTGTTCCTGCTGGTGAACGTCCTGTTCTTCGTGCAGCAGGGCATCACCAACTGGAACACCTACAGCACGCCGTTTATGGGTCATATGGCGCAGTCCCCGTATGCCCCACTCGCGAGGTTCATCGCGAGGATTCGGATCGACCAACTCGGACTGCCGTACGAAGGCCCGGAACTCGAGGCGTACGCGCGCCGCTTCAACGACGCGGTCAAGCTCTCGGCCAAGTCGCTGCTCGTCCTGCTGGTCCCATTCGTCACGTTGCTGATCACGGCAGTGCGGCTCGGACGTCCGCGTCAGGCGGTCGTACACCTGACGGTCGGTTTCCACCTGACGACGTATCTGCTGGCCGTGCAAACGATCATGTTGCCGGCCTTTACCCTAGTGCAGGTCGTAGCGACCGCTCGCGGGGCCCCCGTGAACGAGGGCCTCATCGACGATATCTCGACCTGGCTGCAGAAACTCGCGCTCTTCGCGGTGGCGATCCCGCTGCTGCGTCAGGCGTACGGCGCCGATCGACGATCCGCCATCGTGCAGTCCGCCCTTATCGCGTACCTCCACCTGTGGTGCGTGCAGGGATATCGTCTGGTGCTGCTCGTGCTGACCTTGTTCACCACGCGCTGACGCGCGCGACCTAACGCTGCAGACGATCCAGCAGCACGGCGACCATCGCGCGCGCGCCAACCAGAATCGCCCCTTCGTCCGCCACGTAGTCGGCGGTGTGCGGCATCCCCACGGTGCCCGTCGCCGGATTGCTGACGCCGAGAAAGAAGAACACACCGGGCACGCGCGCCTGAAACGCGCCGAAGTCTTCGCTGAATGCCGGCACGATCTCCGGCAGCGACAACACCGACGATACGCCGATCGCTCCCGCGAGGGCTTCCACGGCGCGCACGGTGAGTGCCGCTTCGTTGGTCACGCCCGCAATGGCCCGCGGGGTGTACTGCACGTCGATGCGCACGCCCGGTATCGCGAGGCTCCGCAGCGCATCCAGACCCGCCGACACCCGCGGGCGGCTGAGCGAGGTCGCGGACAGCCGCCCCCGCAGTTCGCGCACGCCATCGCGCGTTAGTTCGCTGATCGGCTCGACGAGGACCAGGTCCTGCGGGGCGGGGCGCAGGGCCTGATCGGGCGGCACGGTGCCCAGCTGCTCGATGCGGCGTCGCACCTCACGAGCTGCCTCGTCAAGATGGCGATCCCCGCTGACGGTCACCGTGAAATGATCCCGCCCCGCCATCAAGTCGCCGGCAATGGTGCCTAGCGTGCCGACAGGGAGCGGCGCGGTGTGCAGGGCATAGATCGCCGCCGGCTCGCCCGAACGCCAGACGTCGGCGGCAAGCATCGCCAATGCACCGGTGGCCGACTCCTCGGCGGGCTGGAACACGAAAATGATTGTGCCAGGCAGATCGCGGCGGACGGCGCCAAACGCCTCGGCCAGTGCGAGTCCGATAGTGATATGCACATCGTGACCACAACTGTGGCGCACGCCCGCTCGGCGAGAGCGGAACGCCACCGGATCCCGGTCATCGGTGCGGACCGCGTCGAGGTCTGCACGGTATGCCACCACGGGGCCCGGCTTGCCACCCCGCAACACGGCGACGACGCCGTGCCCGCCGACACCGGTACGCACCTCGAGGCCGAGTCGCCGCAGTCGCTGGGCCACCCGCTGTGCCGTCCGGCGTTCCTCGCCCGAGGGCTCAGGGTGCCGATGCAGATCTCGGCGGAAGGCGATCAGCGCCGGCTGCAGTCGCGCGAGCTGCCCGTCCATCCGGGCGGTCAACGTTGGTTGTGCACCCACCGTGACCGTCACGCTCTGGAGCAGCAGCCCAGCCAGCACGCGTCGCATCGTCACTCCGACAGTCAGAGGCCTGACGCCCCCGCGCCATCGCGGCGGAGGACGGTCCCCCACCTACGGCGCACAGTGTACCGGGTTTCCATCCTGCCGATACTCCATACGGTCCGTCCCACACTCCGTCCGTCCCCAATGGCCCCCTCGTTGCGCCCCAGTCCCGTGTTGGCCGAACCGCCCGCCAGTCGCCGGGCGGCGAAGCGCGCGGCGCGCGTCGAGGAAGAAGCGGGCCAGATGGCACCGGAGATGCGCTATCGCGTCCTCCAGTCGACGCTCAAGATGGAAACGGACTTCCTCGACCTCGCCGACAAGAAGGCGCGATTCGCCCTCGTGATTATGAGTGCGGTGAACGCGGCCGCGGTCGTCTTCGCGCTACGCGGCGTGCAGGATTGGTCATCGTCGCATCCGCTCGCCATCGCGCTCCGGGTCGAATCACTCGCCTACGGTGCGGCGACCCTGTGGTACATCGGCCAGGCCATTCAGGCGCTGCGGCCGCGGGGCGAGCGCGGTGCCCTCCACGCCCTCCCCACCGCGATCGAGCCCGGGGTGTCGATGCGCGTGCTGTTTCACTCGGACATCGCGTCGCGCACTCGCGACGACAACCGCGCGATGTGGGACGGGCTGCGGCTCGACAACGTGACGACCGAGCTCGCCGACCAGCTCCATATGGTCTCACGCATCAACGTGCTCAAGTACCGCGCGCTGGGGAGACTATACACCGGGGTCGGGCTAATGACCGCCCTGCTCACCACCGCACTGCTCACGGAAGGCGCGCGTCGGCTGTTCGGCGGCTGACGGCCGCCGGTCAGCGATCGGCGTTCGCCAGAAACGGCAACACCGCCTGCAGGTACTGAGTTCGCGCGTCGCGCAGGGCGTAGGTGTGGCCGACGCCCGCGAAGACCTGCATCGACACGTCGGACGATGGCGCCAACGCGCGGGCCAGTCGTTCACCGTGCGACGGCGGCGTGAATCGGTCCGCGTCCCCGTACAGCAGCAACACTCGCGGCTGACCGCGCAAGCGCGTGGCGTCGAGTTCGGGACGCAGGCCGCGCTCGAGCGATGGCCACACAACCTGCGAGAGTCGAAGCGCTGCGTAGGCCACCGGATAGTGACGCCAGAAGTCGGGCAACGTGGGGAAGACGCCTTCGAGGACGGCCGCCGAGAAGGGCGAGCCCTCGCGTGCCATCGCGCACAATCCCCAGCCCGCCCCGAACGACGCGCCAATGAGCCCAACCGTGCCGCTCCCCGCGCGATCCGCAGCCCAGCGCCCCGCCCACCAGATGTCGTCGGGATAGTCGAACGACACGGCCTCACTCTCGCCGAAGCCATTGGCATCGAATGCCAAGACGTGGTAGCCGGCGTCGCGAAACACCTCCGCGTGGCCGTAGCGCAGCCAGAACCCCTTCGCGGCTTTGCCCATCGGATGCGCGAGCACCAAGGTCCCGCGGACCGCCCCGCGCGCAACGCCCCACAACCCCGCGAGCCGCGCGCCAGCGGAGTTGCGGAACTGGACGGACTCCCAGTCGTCTACGTTCACATCAGCAGGCCACACCCACGGCACCTCGAACCGGCCGAAGAACGGCTTGCGCAACAGCCGGTGCAGACGGCTCACCCGCCCGTCCCGAACTGCCGCGTGAACTTGAGGAAGACGGTACGCTGCTGGGGCCTGACCCAGTCGAACGCCGTTTCGGCTTCGCGCCCGTCGTTGAACACGACGAACAAGCCCGTCCCGGCGGTGTTGAGCCAGCCGAAGCGGACGTTGGCGCTCCAGATGCGCTGCTGATTGTTGAACTGCGTCAGCGTCTGCACGAAGACGCGCGGCGTGAAGAAGTAGTTGAGCCGGAGCGCCGACAACGTACGCGCGAAGTTGCCCTGCGGCAGTCGAACGTCGGTGTGGTCAAGCAGCAAGGATCCGCTGAACGCCGCTCCGCGACGCAGCGTCACCGTGCCGCTTCCGCCGCGGCGCGTGCCCGTCCAGAACTCGCCAACATCGAACCGTCCGGTGGCCCAGAGGTTCTCGCTCGGATCCGTGGTGTAGTCGAAGCCCCAGGTGCCCCACTGATACTGCCCAGGCGGCAGGATCACGCCCGGCGCGATCTCGAACGGCACCTGCAGTCCTTCCTGCGAGATGTTGTACTCCGGCCCGAACGTGGTGCCGTCGGCGAGCTCGATCTGCGTGACGTCGATGTGCCAGTAGCCCGTCTGACGGAAATTGTCCGAGATGCTGCGATACTCGCGCCGGCTGATGTGCGGATTCCAATGCCGGAACCACGCCCACTCCGGCCGCCGAAACCAGCGAAGCAGGGTGACCTCCAGCGCGCGGTAGCCGGCCGGTCGACTCAGGAAGCCGACCTCCGGATTGAAGTCGTCCCCGACTTCCGTCAACCGCACGTTGGCGTCCCAGTTGCGCGTCTGGTACGCCACGCGGGTGCTGAGGCTGTGATCACGCCCGGACCGCCCGGGCGTCTCGGTGCGCGCGCCCCACGCATCGATCGTCCAATCCTGGCCAACGCCGAGGCGCCCATCGAGCGCGTACAACCGATTCACGTCCGACGCGCGATCGAGTGCAAGCCGCTGCACGAACATCGCCCCGACGCGCGAGCGGGCACCGACTTCCTTGATCGTACGCGCGACGGTGAAGGACTGCCGCGCGCTCGCGGTGTCCGCCGCCTCGGTCACCATTTGCAACGCGCCGACCGTAACACCCCCGACGCGCCCCGACAGTCGACCGCCGCCGAGGATCGGGCGAGGATTGCCGTTCGCGTCGATACCAATGCGGCGGGTGAAGAAGAAATCCACGGCCTGCGGCGTGCCAGCCGAGAACACGCCGGCATTCTCCAGGAAGAACGGTCGCTTCTCGGGGAAGAAGATCGGAAACCGCGTCAGATTCACCCGTTGATCATCGACTTCCACCTGGGCGAAGTCGGTGTTGTACGTCAGGTCGAGCGTCAGCGCGGGGGTCAGCCCGATCTTCGCATCGGCACCGACCTCTCGCGGCCGCCGCGTGCTCGACGCCAGCGGCAAGGGGGAAGGCGTCCACCGCTCCTGCGACGAGGCGAGCACGTAGGGCGTGATGGTCTGAATCCGACGACGCGGCACCACCAGGCCTTCGACGGAGCCCGCCAACGAGAGCCGATACAGGCTGAACTGTCGCGGAATGAAGGACCAGTACAGTTCCTCGTTCTTGCGGCGAATGCTGCGCACGAAATTGAGGCCCCAGGTCTGCGGCCCGTCGCCCTCGTAGCGAATCGTGGCGAACGGAATGCGGAACTCGGCGGACCAGCCGAGCGAATCGATGGACGTCCGGACCGTCCAGCTCGCATCCCAGTTCAGGTTGAATCCGCCCATCGCCCCAGCCTGCGCCCGCGTCTGCCCCTGCACGAACGCACCGCCACCTTCGCCCTCCCGGATCACCTGCCCGTCGTACTCGATGCCGGCCGGTGTCGTGCCGAACACGAAGCCGTTCTGGCGGTCGCGATAGGTGTCGAGGATGAAGGCGAAGTGGTCGCTGTTGGCCAGCGGCACATCGCGAATCTTCTCGCCGGGCACGATCAGTGCGGGCTCGCGGTCGAACAGTCGCGCCGAGACATACAGGTACTCCCCGTCGGTTGCGAGCCGCACTTCGGTCCGCTCCGAGGGCGGCAAGCCTTCGTTCAATTCGCGCTGCACGAAGTCGGTGATGGGCGGAATCGCCTGCCACGCCGCATCATCGAGGCGGCCATCGATCACCGGGGGCGTCTTGACCACAACGGCGCGCGCCACCGGTCGCGGCCGAGCCCTCGCGGCTCGGGCGAACGAGTCGGCGATCGCGGCGTCGAGCGTGGCGGGGGCTTGCGCCTCCACGCGAGCGGTCGCGGCCGTGAGAAGCATCGAGCAGGTGACGAGACAGCGCCGAAGCATCGAAGCAGACAAATCGAGAGCGGGTAAAGGGGAGTAGATCGTGCGGGAACTTACTCGGCGCGGGTGCCGCGCGCGCGTTGGCCGAGTCTTGCCATCGGCTCGGAGAAACCGCAAGTTCGGGGGATGGACGCAGGGGCAGTCGGGTCCACTCGAGCAGCTGTTCCCGAAGGGGAAGGCTTCGGCACGCGCCGTGAGTTCGTCGGCCACGTCTTGGCGGCGCTCTCGAGAGAGTCCACGCTCGATCGCCTGTACTCTCACGCGATGGACGCGGTCGCGGTGGCGTTGCACGTCGAGCGTGCGTCCCTGCTCATCTTCGACCACGAGAATGTGTGCCGCTTCGTGGCGTGGCGCGGTTTGTCCGAGCGCTATCGCTCCGCAGTGGAAGGGCACTCGCCGTGGACGCCCGCCGACCTGAATGCGACGCCCATCGCGATCCCCGATGTCGGCGCCGAGCCTACGCTCGCGCCCCTCCTCGAGGTGCTGCAGGCCGAGCTGATCCGGTCCGTGCTGTTTCTGCCGTTGGTCGGCCGGGACCACGTCTGGGGCAAGTTCGTGCTCTACGCGGCCGACGACCGACGCTTCACGCCGGCCGAAGTCGAGACCGCGGAACTGATCGTGCGGGAAATCGCGGCCGCGCTCGACTGGCGAGAGCGCGATCAGGAGTTGCTCGAGGAACGACAGCTGTTTGCCGCGGGGCCCACCGTCGTTCTGAAGTGGCGGAATGCGGTGCAGTGGCCCGTGGAGTTCGTGTCGGCCAACGTGCTCGCGGTGTTCGGGTACACCGCGCACGAGTTGACCAGCGGGGTCACCCCGTACGAATCCTTGCTGCACCCGGCCGATGTCGCTCGTGTCGCGCAGGAAGTCGCCGAGCGAGTGGCGGCCGGCGACGAATGGTTCGAACAGGAGTACCGGCTGCGGCACCACGATGGACGCTGGCGGACCGTGACCGACTTCAAGAAGGTCGTCCGCAACGCCGATGGATTCGCTACGCACTTCCTTGGCTATCTGCTCGACATCACCGAGCGGCGGCGTCAGGAGGACGAGCACGCGCGCATCGAAGAGCAGGTGCGGCACGCGCAGAAACTGGAATCGCTTGGCGTGCTCGCGGGTGGCATCGCCCACGACTTCAACAACCTGCTCGTGGGCGTGCTGGGCAATGCCTCGATGGCGCTCGAAGAGCTGCCCGAGCACTCCTCGGTGCGCCCGCTCCTCGACGACCTCCAGACCGCGGCGCAGCGCGCGGCCGAACTGACGCGACAGCTCCTGGCCTACTCGGGCAAGGGCAAGTTCTTGGTGGAGCCGATAGACCTGTCCGTGCTCGTACGGGAAATTGGTCGATTGCTTGCCGCGGCCATCTCGAAGAAGGCGCACGTCGCGATCGAACTTGGCGAAGACCTGCCGTCAATTCGTGCCGATGCCACCCAACTGCGCCAGATCGTGATGAACCTCATCACCAACGCCTCCGACGCGTTGGGCGACGCGCCGGGCACGATCTCGATCCGAACGCGACGGATGCACGCCACGCGCGATTGCCTCGCCACCGCACAAGTGGGCGCGGACATCGACGAGGGCGAGTACGTGGTGCTGGATGTTTCGGACACGGGGCAGGGGATCTCCGACGACGGGATGGCCCACCTCTTCGATCCCTTCTACTCGACCAAGGGTGCTGGGCGAGGCCTCGGTTTGGCGGCCGTGCTCGGCATCGTGAACGGGCATCGTGGCGCGGTGCGCATCCGATCGGTCGTCGGTGAAGGCACGACCGTGTCCGTCTTCTTTCCCGCCGCCTTGCCATCGTCGATCGAGAGCGTGGGTACGATGGGCACCGATCGAGGCACCATCCTCGTCGTGGACGATGACGCCTCGGCCTTGCGCGTCGCGGAACGGGTGCTGCTCCGCGATGGCTACCGGGTGCTTACCGCCAGCGATGGGCGTGCGGCGCTCGAGGTCTACGCCGCGCGTGCCGCGTCGATTGGTCTGGTCCTGCTCGACCTGACGATGCCGGTCCTGTCCGGTTGGGAAACGCTCCGCGAACTCCGAGCGATTGACCCGTCGGTGACCGTGCTGCTGATGAGCGGGTATTCGCAGACGCCGGGGGCGGACATCGAAGGCGCGGCCGGCTTTCTGGCCAAGCCGTACGGCGCCGCGCAACTGCGCGACGCCGTCAGCGAGCTGATGCTGAGGACGACGGCCCCTCACTGAACCGCCGGCGCTGGCCTTACTGGATCTGGATGTACACAGGCTGCGGCCAGAGCCGCACGATCTCCTCGCGCGGCGTGGCCGGATTGTCGTTCTTCGCCTTGGTGAACTGCTTCCAGCCGGCAAACTGCACCGGCTCCTGCTTGATGTAGCTGTAGTACGAGTCGCGCTTGAGCCAAGGCGCACCGAACCCGTCCATATGCATCACGAACTGCACGCGCGGATCGAGCGCGATCTTGTTCGCGTTTGTCACGCCCTTCCGCGTGAAGCGGTGCACGACGAGGATCTTCGGTGGCAACTGCTGCTGCGTCACCAACTCTGCGAGAAACTTCGTCGCGTAGTTGATGTCGGCGGCGTCAAAGGTGCCGATCTTCTTCCCGGGCTTCGACCCATCCTTCATCGAAAACTCGGGGTCGATGCCCAGATGCACGTCCGGTCGCTTGAGGAACCGTGCGAGCGCCGGCAGCTCCTGCTGCAGCGTGCTCTGGCCCACTTGCACGTCGAGGAACAGAATCGCGTTCTTGGACTTCGCCCAGCCGTACACCTTCTCGATCAGCGTGCTATCCATCCGCAGCCGGTACTTCCCATCGCGCCCCGGTGCGCCTTGCGCCACCACCGCGATCAAGTGCAGGGCCGGTTGCACCGGATGGGCGGGATCCAGCCGATTCCACGCGGCGACTTCGGTGTCGAGTCGACGGAGCATCTCCGGGGGATCGAACTCGCCCAGAATGCCCATCCGTCGCGACAGCGGATTTCCGTAGTAGGCAATCACTCGCTTCGCCGGCAGGATCGAGCCGGGTAACGGCGCCGGCATCTTGGGCGGCCAGAGGGAGTCGAGGTCGCTCCCCGCATCCTTGAACGCCAGGTGCGCTCCGCCCGCGTGCCGACCCAGCGCGCCACCGCGCGCGCTCGACGTCGCGCCGGCACCGCCTTTCGCCCCCTTGCCTGAGGACTTCTTCTTTGCCGTCTTCTTGGTCGATGCCTTCTTGCTGGTCGCAGTGGGCGACGACGGCTTCGTGGATGCCGGGCGCTCGGTGGTCCCTGCCGCGGACGGCTTGGGGGCGAGCGTGGTGTCTTGTGCCGTCGCGAGTCCGAACGGAGCCAGCGCCGCGACGATCAGCAGGTGAGCAGCGAATACGTGCGCCGTGCGGGCGGCGCGAGACAGGGGCCAGAAGAGCATCGCGGAAAGATACACGAGGTCAACACATCGAGTCTTTCGTGGATGGCGCTCAGACCCAGCGGCGCACGGCGCGGGCGTAATCGAGATACGAGGTGCCAAATCGCGCGACCAAGGCGCGTTCCTCCGGCTGCACCTGGAATCGCCAGAGCCATCCCCACGCCAGCGGCACCACCAGCAACGACCACGCCGTGCCAAGCCACAGGCCCCAGCCGATCAATACGGTCAGCAAGCCGAGGTACATCGGGTTTCGCGTCCAACGGTTGGGGCCGACGACAATCAGCGTCGAGGCCTGATGCGGATGCAGGGGGTGGATCGTGGTCGCGGCGCGGCGGAACGCGAGAATCGCCCAGAGCGCCAGCGCGATACCACCGCTGGCCAAGGCAGCACCCGCCACGCGCTGGGGCATCCATCGGACGCTGGGCCACTCGTGATGTAGCGCAGCCATTGCCGAGGCCGCAACGAGCGCGACGACTGGCGGCGGCACCCGGCACCCGAGCAGTGACCACTGGGGGCCTTCATCCCGGGCCGTCGCCGCGACCAGCGGCACGAGCCACCACTCGAGTACACCAAGTGACGCCACGTACACGCCTTCCAATACCAGATGGCCGGCACCGAACAGGCTTGCCGGCGCACCGTATCGCACGAACAACGCGCCGCAGACCACCCCCCACACCATATTCGCGGCGGCCAGCGCGCGGAGCAGCGACGGCACACGCCAGCGCGGCGTCAGGGCCAGCGTGAATGATGCGGTGCCGTACGCGACATTGGCGAACGCCACCGCGACGACGATGGGGAACGGCAGTTGGTACCACCCCGTCAACGTGTGCGGCAGCAGGAGCATCGGCAGGCCCACGGCGAGCGCACCGAGCGAGTCGATCCACAAAATGCGAGGCGCGAGGGCGCGGATCATCTGGCGGACCCTAGCGATGCACCGCGGCTTGCGCCACCCACAGCGACGGGAGCGCCGCCGTCCAGACCAGCAGGAATCGGTTGAGACCGAGCGTCCACGCGACCGCGACGTGGAACCCGCAGGCGATCACCGCATAGAGCACGGCCGCGCGCGGTCCTGCCAAGGCGACCGGCGCAGCGAGTTCGAACGCGATCGTGAGCGCGGACAGCGCGCGGAGCCAGCGCCCGCGCCGTGGAAACCATACGGTCGCGCCGTAGGCGGGAATCGCCAAGAAGGCCGCGAGGGCCTCGCCGCGCCACCACGCCGGCTCGCGGAGCTTCACGATGCCCGCGCGCAGGTACGACAGCAGCACCTGCGCCGCCACAAAGAGCACGCCGCCCAGGGCGATCCGTGGCGGCGTGCCGGGCCAGGTCGCGATCATCAGCCCCAGGAGCAGCGTGAAGAGCATCCCGTCGCTCCCGCCGTTCAGCGTGCCGCGGACGCGCACCGCGGTCCACCACAGCGTCAGCAGCAGGCCCGCTGCGGCGATGGCGCCCATTGGGTCGTCGCGATCGCGCAGCATGGCCGCAAGCACGAGCATCGTGCCAAGCGTCACCTGCACCACCGCGATCGAACGCAGCACCGGCGGGGTCATCAGTGCCGCGCGCCATCCCCACCACGGACGCAGCACGGGGGCAGGCCAGGTGCCCTCGACGGCGCCCGCGCGGACGATGGCCTGCCATTCAAGACCCACCACGATGCTCGCGATCCCCGCCAACGCCTGCATCAGACGCACGGCGTCGGTCGTATGCGGGTCCATTAGCGGGCGTCCGGCGGCGTGTCGTGCACGGGGAGCTCGTCGCTGCAGAACACCACCTGCGCTGGTGCCATCGCGGACGGCGTCGACTCCACGACGCGCCATTGCCACGCGACCCCCTCGGCATCGCCCACGGCGACGCGCGCGAGTGCTGCGACCAGCGCGGTGGTGGTTTCGTCCGCTTCGTCCATCGCACACTCTGCGGCGAATCGATCGACGACGCCCTGCTGGGCGAGGTGGAGGGTCCCCTTCGGGTGATACAGGAGCGCCAGAACGCCACGAGATGGCGCACGGAGCGCCGGGCGCCACGGCGTCCGGTCGCCCACGCGATCCACGGTGCGCACTTCCAGCGCGGGCACAGCGACCACCCGATCGAAGAACGCCCACGACGGAAACAGCAGGCGCCACAACACCGCGCTTAGCGTGGGACGATCGTTCGCGTTACGCTCCGCACGCCGACGTTCACCGCCACGACGTACGCCTGCCTCGCTGGTACGGTCAGCCGACCGTCCCACGCGATGCCGATGAGCGATCCCGAGTCGGGGTCTCGCACGGTGAACGGTCGGCCGCGCACGCTCGTCAACTCGGTCCTCCCATCGGCGCGGCGGCGCGCGATGATCTGGGCAGCGGTGTCGGCCGATAGCGGCGAGATGAGCTGCCGCGCGAGCGGATCTCGCCAGTGGCCGCTCCGACCGCCGGACGTGCGGACGCGTACGTCCACGGGCCCGCGGCCCGCGTCGGCAGGGAACAGGGCAATGAAGTGGCGCTCGCCCGGGACGTGATCCACAGGCGCGGACGTTGCGCGTGCAGTCGCGCGCACGCTGCCATCGGCAGCCAGCAACTCCACGGTGATGTCGGCGTCGGTGCGGACCGACGGCACTCGCGCCGGCAGCTCGAGCGGAGGCTGCACGATTACGTCACCCGATGGCGGCACACGACCGGCAATCACCAGCGCAGGGACACGCGGCGCGTCGGAATCGCCACTCACCGGATCGACGCGCAGCGCCACGGGTGCCGTGGCGCGTCGCCAGGTGCGCACGGCCTCCCACGTGTACGGGCTGACCCACACGGGAAAGCAGTAGCCCATCACGTCGCCTGCGCTCGCGGCCACCGGTGCGGCGCCATTCGTCCGCAAGCTCGCCCAGCTCGCGACGTCGTGTCCCACGATACCGATGGTGCCGTCCGGCTGAGGGAATCCTGGGTCGGTGCCGGTGGCGCCACAGGCGGGGGCGTGGGTGCGCCCGAAATTGTGCGCCAGCTCGTGCGCGACGAGGTCGCGCGCCTGCGTGGGACGATTGAACCACCCGACCTGCACACCGAGCGCCGTCCGCGTCGCTGCCCCCGCCGCCGTCGGCGTGCCCGGCACATACGCGTAGCCGCCATTGATGACGAAGTTGAAGCCCGAGGGCGGGGCCACGACGCCATACCAGTGCGTCGACGGCGTCGCACTGGCGACTCGCGCGATGTCCAAGTCCTGCAGGGCCCCGAGCCAGAACTCGGGTGCTCCACCGTTCGGCGGAGAACCGAAGCTGCGGCTCACGATCACTGGTGGGCCCACCTCGGCCGAGAGCGGACCCGTCGGCAGCACCGAGCGCACGGTCTGCAAGTACTCGTCGAGATTGGCCGCACTGACGTTGCCGGTCGCGTTGCCGTGGGACGACAACACGATCGGCACGAATCGCACGCTCAGGCCGGGCAGTGGGACGACGTTCAGCGCCCCGACACCGCTGGCTGGCAGCCGGTTGTCAGTCCGCGTCGAGTCGGGCACGGTCGCGCCGGGATCCAGTTCGAGTTCCCAGGTCAACGCACCGGTGACCTGCGATCCCGGGATGAGAAACTGCACCTGCGGCGCCGCGAGCGATGCCGAAGGCGTCAGCGAGCCGCTCGTGAACGCGGTGTCGCGCCGCACGAGCGTGGTGCCACGACGCAGCGTCAGCACCACAGGTGCGCGAAGGCTGGTCGATGCCCGGGCCCGCGTCACGAGCACATTCACGGTGACGGGCATACCCTCCACCAAGGGCAGCGTGCCTGTGGTGTTCTGTACCGCCTGCGTGAACTGCGCATCGAGGAGGCGGAGGTTCGCGGAGTCCACGACGACGGGCGGCAGGCCCGTCGGTGGCGCACCGGAGTTCGACTCGCCGCCACACGCCGCGAGGAGGATGACCGACGCGACGCCGCTGCACAGCGTCCGCAGTGGAATCGACGGGCGACGTGATGGTCGACGCACCAACGCAGGATCAGGGGTCATCGCAGCATTGTCTCGCAGGTCCGTACGGCGGGGGAGCGCACGACGTCGATCTGGTATGTAATCTCCAGCGATGTCGCCATCCAGTCTGCGCCTCAGTCGGCCGAGCCCTTCGGGCGACGTCGGCGCGTCCACTAGCTTCGAGCGATGACTCTTTGTCTCGTCGTGCCTCCCGCGCTGCGCCGCGTCGTTCGGACCCTCGCGTCCCTTGGCACTCCGCTCGCTGTCGTGCTCGGCACGTCGCTGCACGCGCAGACGACGCGCGCTGAGCGTTCCGCATACACCGAGACATCCAGTTACGCCGACGTCATCGGCTTCCTCGATTCGCTCGACCGCCGCGCCCCCGGCCGGCTGTACCGCGGGGCGATTGGCGTCACGGTAGAAGGCCGCCGTATTCCGTTTGTTGTGGCCTCGCGCCCGCGGATCACGTCTCCCGCGGCGGCTCGGCGCAGCGGTCGGCCGGTCGTGTACGTGCAGGCGAACATCCACGCCGGGGAAATCGAAGGCAAGGAGGCGATGCAGGCGCTGCTGCGTGACCTGCTGCTCGAGACACGCCCGAACGTGCTCGACTCGCTGGTGCTCATCGTCGTGCCGATCTACAACGCGGATGGCAACGAGAAGTGGGGGCCGCAGGAACAGCAGCGCGGCGCGCAGAATGGACCTGCGGTGGTCGGGCAACGACCGAATGCGGACACGCTGGACCTGAATCGCGACTACCTCAAGGCGGAAGCCCCCGAGACCCGCGGAACGCTCGCGATGCTGGCCGCGTGGACGCCGGATGTCTTCGTGGATCTGCACACGACCAACGGTTCGTACCACGGCTACGCGCTCACCTACGCGCCGTCGTTGCATCCGGCGGCGATGCGCGCCGCGCTCGCGCCGGCCGGCCCGTGGACGCGCGATACCCTGTTGCCGCTGCTGCGCGACCGGATGCAAGCGCGGCACGGGTTCGCCACCTTCGACTACGGCAACTTCCGTGGGGTCAACGGCACGCGCGATGATCCCACGAGCGCGGTGAAGGGCGGCTGGGAGACCTACGAGCACGGGCCGCGCTTCGGAACCAACTACGCTGGGCTTCGCGGGATGGTGAGTGTGCTCAGCGAAGCCTACTCGCACGATCCGTTCGAGCGGCGTGTGGCGTCGACGCGAGCGTTCGTTCAGGAGCTACTCTCGGCGGTGGCCGCGGAGCGCCGGGTGGTGCTGGCCCGCGTGCGCGGACGCCAGGGCCCGCCGACGGCAACGGAAGTGCCCCTGCGCGCGACCCTGACGCGCACACCGTTTGACGCGCCGGTGCTGGTGGAGACGCTGGTGCGTACGGGCGACTCGATCCGCTACGAAGCCGGTCTCCGCCCGGGCTTGCGTCGGTCGGGCGTGATCACGCCGGTCACGATGCCGGTCTACGATCGCTTCGACGCGACCCGGACGCGTGCGCTGCCGACCGCCTGGCTGTTGCCCGCGGGCAGTGATTCGGTGGTGCAGCGGCTCGTCGCGCACGGGATTGTGGTGTCGCCGGTGCGACGCGCGTTTGGCACCACGCTCGAGTCCTTCGTGGTCGATTCGATCGCCCGGAGTGCGCGCGTGTTCCAGCGGCATCGCGAAGTGCTGCTCGACGGCCGCTGGGTCGAAGAGCGGACCACGGTCGAGGTGGGCGCGTGGATCGTCCCGGCGGCGCAACCGGCGGCAGCGCTCGCCGCCGTGTTGCTCGAGCCCGAGAGCGATGACGGGCTGACGACGTGGAATGTGTTCGATGCGTCGCTGCGGGTCGGGCAACCGCATCCCGTACAACGGCTGCTCGGTCCGCTCCCCACACCCACTCGGCGTCGATAGCGACGCGCGGTCAGCGCGGCGGCAAGCCGAGGCGAGTCAACAAGGCCTCGGCGCGCTGTACGGCGGTCGGCGAACCGATCGCCCGGTAGGCGGCGACGGCCTCGGTGCCGAGGCGCGTCGCCGCGTCAGCGTCGCCACGCACGGCCGCCAACTTGGCGAGCCCTTCGGTGCACTCGGCCGCAATCAACGCATCGCCCGCGCGTCGAGCGAGATTGTGCGCCAACAGCAGTGCGGTCGCCGCCGCGTCGAACTGGCCACGCGCCGTCTCGGCTTCGCCAATCAGTCGACGCGCGTCGGCTTCCATTGCCGTGTCGTCCAGATCGCGCAGCGAATCGGCGGCGCGGGCGGCGAGAATGGCGGCGGGGGCAGCGTCGCCGCTGGCCAAGGCCACCTCGGCACGGCCGACCAACGCCATTGCCAAGAGCCGCGCGTCATTGGCCTGTCGTGCGAAGTCGATCGCGCGGCGCTCGAAATCGTCGGCTTCATCCCAGCGACGCTGCCCGCGGGACACGATGGCCATATTGTGATAGCACTCGGCCAGCCCCCGCGGCTGGCCCACCCGCTGATACAGGGGAATCGCGAGGCGATACCGCGCGAGCGCGCCGTCGACATCGCCGCGGACGCTCAGCACGTTGCCGAGGTTGTTGCACGCCTTGGCGGCGACCAGATCATCCTCCGCCTGCCGGCCACGCTCGAGCGCGCGGGTGAACGCGCCCTCGGCATCGGCCAGTCGGCCCATCGTGAACGCGGCGGCGCCAACGACGTTCGCGGCGCGGCTCCGAATGGCATCGGGCGCGCTGCCGGCCGGCAGGGCGTCGACGGTGGCCGCCAACGCGGCAGCGTCGTTCGGCCGGTTGCCGCGGTACTCGGCCTCCGCCAGCAGCACCGTGAGCTCGGGGGAACTGCGCACCAGCTCCAGCGCCGGCGCGAGCAACGCACGCACCTCTCCCCACGCCTGACGGCCAGCCGCCAGGCGCGCCACGCGCAGCAGTTCGGGGAGAGGGAGGAGGTTCACGAGACGGTCGCGTGCGAGGTCAGATGGCGACGGCGTAGCCAGTGAAGCCGGTGATCTCGGCTTCGATCTCTTCGAGTCCTTCAATGACGACGCTGGCGATCTTCTCCCAGATCGACCCGGGCCGTTCCTGACGCCAGAGCGACAACTTCGTCAACTGGCCGACGTCATCGTCATCGTCGCCATCGCGATCGAGATCGTCATCGCGCTCGGCGAGTTCGAACTTGAGTTTGGCGGGACGCAGGGGATTGAAGCGAAGCCCAGACGGCTCGAAGTTCGCCGCGAAGACGCCGCTGTCTGGAATGGTGATCGTGATCCGCACCGAGTCCGAACCACTGAAGGTGCGGCCTGACGCGTCGCGCAGCAGTGAACCGGCGGGGACCTCGAACTCCAGGTATTCCGTCGAGTCGGTGCTGCCCGCGGCGGGCCGGAAGTAGATCGAGACCTGCCGATCCTGGTCGTAGCGGGCCCAGAAGCTCACCGTGCGCTGTGCGAGCACCGGCGCGCCGGCACGAAGCGCCACCGCACGGAAGGCGTCCGGCGGACGTACGGTCGGATCGGCCGGCGCTGTGCCATCGGAACAGGCCAGAAGGACCGCGGCCGGCACCGCCAACAGGGCCCAGGAAAACACGCGGGAATTACGCATCGAGAGACTCGGTCGATTCATCGGAAGGTGCGCTGTCGCCGAGCAGGCGGAGCAGTCGCATTCGGGAAATGCGAAGCCGACGCGCGGCTTCGCTCTTGTTGCCGCTGCAGAGGGCGAGCATCGCGCGCACGGCGGCGGCTTCGATGTCGTCCATCGCGGCGGGGAAGGGGAGCATCCCGTCACCCGCAGCTGGTGCGCCGACGCGCACCCCCTCGGGGAACAGCGCCGCCGCGTCGAGCTCGGCCTGATCAGCCAAGAGCACGGCCCGCTCCAGCGTGTTGCGGAGTTCGCGAATGTTGCCCGGCCACGCGTGCGCGAGAATCGCCTGTTCCGCCGTCGGGGCCAGTCGCGCGCCGTTCAGTCCGTACTCGTCGGCGAAGCGGGCCAGGAAGGCCCGCGCCAGCAGCACGGCATCGTGGCCGCGCGCGCGCAACGGGGGCAACTCGATCGGCACGACGTTGAGCCGATAGTAGAGGTCCTCGCGGAACTCCCCGCGCTTCGACGCCTGCGCCAGGTCCACGTGCGTCGCCGCGATCACCCGGACGTCGATCGTCAGCGTGCGCGTCGCACCGACGCGGCGGATCTCACGCTCCTGCAGGGCCCGCAGCAGCTTGCCCTGCAGTGACAGCGGCAGGTGGCCGATCTCGTCGAGAAAGACGGTGCCACCATCGGCGACCTCGAACAGCCCGGGCTTGGCGGCGGTGGCCGAGGTGAACGCCCCCTTTTCGTGGCCGAACAGTTCGCTTTCGAGCAGCGCTTCCGGAATGGCCGCGCAATTCACGTCGACGAACGGGGCCCCACGACGCGGGCCGCCCGCGTGAATGGCGCGGGCAAGCAACTCCTTGCCGGTGCCGGTTTCTCCGGTAAGCAGCACGGTCACCGCGCCGTGCTTCATCACGCGCGAGGCCCGCGCCAATGCTGCGCGCAGGGCGGCAGAGTCGCCAAGAATGCCGTCGAAGGTGACTTTGTCGGCTTCGGCGATCAGATACTGCTGACCAGAGACGCGCTGCGTCGCGGCGGTCGCGCGCTCGCGCACCCACGATTCCAGCGCACCCAAGTCGCCGGGGAGTGCGAAGTACTCCTGTGCGCCAGCCCGGACGACCGCGGCGGCCAGCCGGTGGTCCGGCAGCGATCCGATGGCGGCCAGCGGTGTACGCGCCGACCCGAGCTGCCGCGCGGCATCGCTGAGCGACGCCTCGGCCCCGGCTCCGGCGAGTAGTACCGCGATCGATGGCTCCTCACCGACGGCGGCGACGTCCTCCACCACCCGCAGCGGCACCCCCGCGGCATCAGCCAGCGGGGGCCAGGCACTAGCCATCGAATCGGAAAGCAGTACCACGGTCAACGGAAGCACAGGGGGAAGTTACAGCAGAAAGGCCAGAGGCACCGCGCCGGCGGCCGCGAGGATCGCGGCCACCGGTTCGATGCGGGAATCAATCGTCGTTGTCGTCGTCATCGTCATCATCGCGGATGACGGTGACCGCACGTGTTGCCGCGTCGATGCGGACGATGAAGGCGCCGCCGTTCGCTGCCTCGATGTAGAAGCGCCACTCGAAGCGGTTCTCGGCGTTGCGCGACAGCTCCCACTCGTCGACGACGCCGGCCTGTGCGGCCGTGGCGAGGCCAAGGGCGGTGGTGAGGTCGATCAAGCCGTTCCCCGGCGCCACGTTCGCCGTCCCAGGCGCGTCATCGCCTTCGACTTCAAACAGCGTCCCGTCGGCCACGAGCACCTTGATCTCGATCTTCTTGCCCAGCGCGCTCTGGAACTCGAGCTCCCAGACGTGCACGTCATTGTCGCGCTCGCTCTCGACCTGGCGGAGCGTGGCGCCGGTCACCATACCCGCCACCCGCTGACGGATCGAGTCAGGCATCGCGCCGATCGACAGCGTGTCGTCGTCGTCATCGCCCTTGTCACCGGCCGAGTCACGTCCCGACCCGCGCTTGCTCTTGCGCTCGAGGACGCGCCCCGTCTTGGCGTCGAGCTCCACTTCCCAGATCGCGCCCTGCGCGTCGCGGATGTAGAACTCGTACTCCCAGCGGTTGTTTTCTTCGAGCTCCAGTTCCCACTGGATCACCGTGCCGGCCTGCGCGCCCAGCGCCGCCGTGCGTGCTGCCGCAAAGGTCAGGATCTCGCTCCCGGGATTCAGGTCGTAGTCGTACGGGCCGATCTTTCCCTCGACGGTGACGACGAGACCATTCGACTGCAGGAGTTCGAACTCGACGCGGGCACCGCTCGCAAGACGGGCATCGACCTTCCAGGTCGGCAGCGAGCGCTCGTCATCGACCTTGGCCCCGACGATGGTGGCGCCCGGCAGAATGGCCCGCACGCGGGCGCTGGCGCTATCGATCGTCAGCGGCGCGGTTGACGGCGCGGCCGCCGGCGCGGCGGTCTGCGCGAACGGTCCGACGGACTGCGCAACGACCGAAGCCGAGAGCGGGCCAAACGACTCCACGCGCGGCGGCGTCGACGCGACCGGGGCGGGGCCCGTGCCGTCAGAGCAGCCTTCGGTGGCCATCAGCGCCGCGGCGCTGAAGAGGAGCGAGGGATAGTGGAGCTTCATAGGAGGCATCTCCGGTTGGTTGGACATCAGTGGGGTGGTTCGCACACCGGATGACTGAGCAACGCCGATGCCAGAAAAGCAAAAACGCCCAAGGCATTGTAGGACAATGACTTGGGCGGCTAATTGCTGTTGGTTTGACTTCGTTCAGGCGCCCCGTTTCGGGGCGGCTGTCTCGTTTCGGTGCAATCGGGACTTCTTAACCCCTCTCACGCCGATCCCGATCAGGATGATGCTGGGCCAAAATGTGAGGCCGGCGAGCATTCCGTGGTACACCGGGTTGGGATTGGGGTCGCTCAGAAATCCCAGTTTGGCCGCCAGCATCACACTGGCGAGGGGCCCAGTGCCGAGCACCAGCATCGCCAGTCCAATCCGGACCCACCAGGACCGCAGGTAGTGGCGCACCTGTGGAAGCTAGTTAGCGAGCACCGGGGGTCGTCAACGCGCGCAGCCGGAGGCGCTCGCGCCGCATCTGCTCGCGCCGAGCATTGCTGATCTGCACGTGCCACACCACGGCCAGTCTTGTCCGCCACGGTCGCTGGTCTTCGCGCGGCACGGCGTCGCCAATGCCGGTGGGCATTCCGGGCTGCGTCGCGCCAGGAAAAAGCGCGCGGACGATGTCGTCGACGTCGGCCGAGGCGTCAGACGAGAAGGTGCCAACGGAGTGTCGCAGCACACGGCACTGATCATCGAGCACGAAACCCACGACGAGTCGCGCCGGGGCGGCGGCCTTTGCGGCGAGGTCAGGGTAGTAGAGGCGAGTCCACCGTTGGAGCTGTTCCAATGATGGGCCCGGTGGCTCGCCGAGGAACTGCTGGGCGCATTCGGCGGTGGCAGGCGCAGACTGCGCCGCAAGGGGAGTGGCGACGGCGAACAGCAGCAGCGGGAGAACGCGAAGGGCGCGCATCGTGAGCTCCGGTGATGGGGCTCTCGTACGGTCAAGCCGCGACGCCCGTCGGGCAAGCGCCGGCGGATTAGCACTGGATTAGGTCACGATGAGCGGAAAATGAAGATGTCTCGCGGGCGCGGCCGTCATAGTAGTGATTGTCGCCATCGTCGCGGTGCGTGGCGACCACCTCGACGCCGCACGCATTCAGCACGCGTTCGTACGCCACGGCACCAAGCGAAACGGACGTGCGGCCGGTCAGCACATCGGGCCACGTCACTGCCTCGTGCGGCGCCGTAAAGAGCAGTCGACCGCCGGGTGCCAATGCCTGTGCAGCGCGTCGAAGCACCGTGTCCTGCTCCCGCGCTTCAAGCAGGAACACCAGACCGATCGCGAGGACACCGTCGAAGGTCCGGCCGAAGAGGTCGTGGTCCACGACATCGGCACACGCGATCTGGAACTGCGGGAATCGCTCGGCAAAAGCTCTTGTAAGCGTGGGTGAGGCGTCCACTCCCCAGACCGTGCAGCCGGCCTCGGCAAGCACACGGGTCACTGGAACGCCGCTGCCGCAGCCGAGGTCCAGGACATTGGCTGCTGCCGGAAGCGCGGCGGCCCACTCGGCAATGACGTTCGCACCGATCGCTCGCTGCTCGCGCGCGACGGCAAAGGTGGCCGCAACGGCTTCGTAACCCGCAGAACGATCAACCATCGCGAGAGAACCTACGACCGTATCCGCCACGCACACCAGTGCGGCTGCGTGCAAACCCTCGGCGCGCGTGACGCTGGCCGAAGGCCGAGTCTGTTGGGCGCGGTAGTCTCCCGCAAGCGAAACCAAGTCGGTCCTGCGTCGTAGGACTCTGCCGTACCGGCCCATGGCGCTCGCGCTCGCCTCGGCGTCTCCCGCAATGGCCGCCACACCGACGAAGGGCCAGATGACCGACGAACGCTCGTTGGACGAGCAACGCAACGAGTTCGCGTCGCGACGACTGCTGGCAATGCCGCTGGCGGGGACCATTGCCTGGACGGCCGCCGGCATTGCCGGTCTCGTACTACCACCGGTGCAGGCGACGTGGGCCTTGTTCATCGCGACCGGAACCATCGTCTATCTCGGCTTGCTGCTTTCGCGATTTACGGGCGAACACTTCGCCGATCGACGCCGGCCAAAGAACACCTTCGATCAGCTGTTCTTCCTGACGGTCGGGATGTCGCTACTGGTCACGGCCGCGTGGTTCGCCTACCCGACGCAGGAATTCGTGGTCATCCCCGCAGTCATCGTGGGTGTCTACGCCGTCACGATCGTCGTGCTGGAGCGACGCTGGCGTGCGTGCCTCGCAACCAGAGTCCAGATCGTATAGCAGGCTCAGCAACGGGGGGAGACCCTAGCCGAACGGGGGGCGCACCCAGGCCATTGGTTCCGTAGCCCACCCGTCGCCCATTGCCGCCCGCGAATGACCGCATCGCTGATCTCGCCGCGCGCGCTGGGTGGCAGCGCTGCGGCTCCATCTGGTCACGTCGGCCGTGCACTCTCTGAGCGCCTACGATCTGACGCAGGACGCGATCAACGCGCCATTCCTCGACCTCACCGCCAAGATCGCGAGCGATTCGGGCACGATGACGCCCGCCGAGGCCAGAGCCAACGTGATCGGCCATATGGAGACCATCTCCACGGCCGTGAGCTTTGGCGGGGTGCTGCTGCAGGCCGCGTTGGCCACGCTGTTCCTGCTGTCCACGCGTCGTACCTACGCCGAGCACGTGATCGCGATGCTGTTCTTGGCTGGGATTGCGGCGTTCCAGCCGGTGTGACGTCTGTCGGCGTGCACCACGCGCCTACACCTCGCGCTCCGCGCCGGTCAGCACATCAAGCCACAACCTGCCTCGGCCTCGCATCAGCTTCGCTTCCTTCCAATCGGCGGCTGCGTTCGCCAGGCCGCGACGCCCCGTCGTGGGTCGCCCGAAGCTGAACCGAAGTTGACGGCCCTGATGCGAGAGCTTGATGCCGCCGCTGAAGTAATACCACGGCGCGTGGGCGTGCACGTCCGTCGCGAGCCAGCGAAACAGTTCGAAGGGCTCGCCGGCCAGCACCGACTCGGCAATGCGCGGCTGACCGAACTCGCGGCCCAGTTTGCGAAACTGAAACGGCCACGCCGTGCCGGTGCCGGTGCAGGTGAATGACAGCGAGCCCGAGCGCAGTCGGAGCTGGCCCGGGATGCTGCTGATGCCTCGCAGGAGCCACGCCTCAGTCTGCAGGCGATCGACGGGCATCAGCGGTGCTCGCTCGTACGGGGGCGCATCACCGATTACCGACGTCGGCGACCAGAGACCGGGAACTCGGCCTTCTGCAGTGCCGCTTCGAGGTCCGCCGCTCGATCCTCGACAAAGCGACGCGCGTCGGCCGCCGCCTGGTTGTAGATCGCCGGCCCGATGTCCGCGAGCAGGTGATCGAGCAGCAGGGTGGCCTGCAAGTCGCTGAGGTCAAGCTCCAGCTCTGAGGTGACGAAGCCGCGAATCGATACGATGGCCTGCTTGCGGACGTCCTGATCAAGCGAGAGCGTCGAGGGCTTATGCATATCGACCAATGTGTGCCTGCGCACGGTGCCGCGCGATAGCCGGACCGATGGCGGGCCGTCGGGGCGGGTCGTACCTTGGCACGGCCCGCGGATCACTGCGGTCCTTCCTGCGCGCTGCGTTTCCTTGTCGCCAATGTCTATGCGCCTGCTCCTGCGGTCGGTCGCACTGCTCGCCCTCCCGGTGGTAGCCGCAGCGCAGACCGCGCACGGCTACCAGACGGATTTCCCCAGTACCGAGCTCGCGGCACGACGCACGCGCGTGTACGAGGCCATCGGCTCGGCGGCGATCGCGGTGGTGCAGGGTGCCCCGGGCGTTCCCGGCTTCAGCGTGATGCGCCAGTCGAACGAGTTCTACTACCTGAGTGGCGTCGAGTCGGCGCACGCCTATCTGCTGATGAACGGCCGGAGTCGGACGACGACCCTGTATCTGCCGCATCGCGACGCCGCGCGCGAAGCCGGCGAAGGCAAGGTGCTGGCGGTCGAAGACAGTCTGCTCCTGCGCCAGCTGACCGGCATCGAGCGTGTTCGCGCGCTGGGCGACCTGGCGGCGGATCTTGCGGGGGCGGATCTGCTTCGGCCGCCGGCGATGACGCTCTTCACGCCCCTCGCGCCGATGGAAGTCGGCAACGACAGCCGCGATGAACTGCTGGCGGGGCAGGCGCGCGCCGCCAGCGATCCGTGGGATGGTCGCCCGTCGCGCGAGGCGCACTTCGTGCGCCTCGTCAAGGAGCGATTCCCACAGTTCGAGGTCCGCGACCTGTCGCCGACACTCGACGCGATGCGGCTCATCAAGAGTCCGGCCGAAATCGCGCTCATCCGCACCGCAACGCAACTCGCGGGGCAGGGCATCATCGAGGCGATGCGATCCACCGCCCCAGGCGTGTTCGAGTATCAACTGGATGCCGCGGCCAAGTACATCTTCTTTGCCAACGGCGCGCGGGGCGACGGCTATGCGTCGATCATTGCCGGCGGTACGAACGCGTTCTTCGGCCACTACTTCCGCAAGACGGACCCGCTCAGAGCCGGCGATCTGGTCCTGATGGACTACGCGCCCGACTACCGCTACTACACCAGCGACGTGACGCGCATCTGGCCGGTGAGTGGGACCTACACGCCGGCGCAGGCTGCGTTGTACGAGTACATCGTCGCCTACCGCGATGCGCTGTTCAAGTATGTGAAGCCGGGCGTGACGTCGGATGAGGTGCTCGATCGCGCGGCAGCGGATATGCGGCAGTATCTCGCGGGCAGAACCTTCGCCTCGCCGGCGCATCGCAAGGCGGTGGAAGAGGGCGTCCGGTTCCGCGGGCATTTCCAGCACCCCGTCGGGATGGCGGTGCACGACGTTGGCCGTGTGCGCGGCGTGCCGCTTCGGCCGGGTATGGTCTTCACCATTGACCCGATGATCTGGATTCCCGAGGAGCGGCTCTACATCCGCATCGAGGATGTCGCGCTGGTCACCGAGACTGGGGTCGAGAACCTGAGCGGTTTCGTGCCGAGCCGGATTGCCGACGTCGAACGCGTCATCGCCGAGCCTGGCCTGCTGCAGTGGCGGAAGCCGCTGTAGCGCCCGTCGATACGGGCCTCCGCTATGCGATCGTGATGCTTACCGGGCAGTGGTCACTGCCGGGGATATCCGCGTGGATCGCCGCCGCCGTGACTCGCGGCGCCAAACGGCGCGAGACCAGCACGTAATCGATACGCCAGCCGACGTTCCGCGCGCGGCAATTGGCACGCTGACTCCACCACGAGTAGTGGCCGTTGCCCTGCGTGAACATCCGGAAGGTGTCGACGAATCCGGCATCGATGAAGGCCTGGAATCCCGCCCGTTCCTCGGCGGTGAACCCCTTGTTGCCGATGTTCGTCTTGGGGTTTGCGAGGTCCTGCTCGGTGTGCGCCACGTTGAGATCGCCGCAGAAGATCACCGGCTTGGTCCGCTCGAGCGCCTTGCAGTGCGCCAGAAAGGCGGGATCCCACTGCGCCGTCCGCAGCGGCAGCCGACTCAGGTCGTCCTTGGCGTTCGGCGTGTAGACCGTGACCAGATGGAAGTCCGGATACTCGGCCGTAATGATCCGTCCTTCATCGGCCGCGTCCTTGCCCGCGGCATCGACGAACGAGAACGCCCGCTTCACCGGCTTGACGAAGCCATTGTGCACCGACAGCGGTGACGACTTTGAGAAGATCGCAGTCCCCGAGTACCCCTTGGTGCTGGCCGAATGCCAGTACGCGTGATGGTCGGGGAGCACACGAGGCACTTGCCCAGCGTCGGCCTTGATCTCCTGCAGGCAGAGCACGTCGGGTTGGTGCTTGGCGAGGAACGTGGCGAGTGCGCCCTTGTTGATGACGGCGCGAAGTCCGTTGACGTTCCAGGAGAAAATCTGCATCCGAGTCAGGCAATGGGTCTGGCACGGGCCGAGGTCTCGCTGGCCCACGCCTCGCGACAAGCCTACTTGAGCCGCGTGGCCTTTGCGAGTGGGAAGGAATATTCACGCTGCACCACCAGCCTCAGCGGCTCGGCGGCACCGTTCGGATGGATGGCGGCGCTGGACGTCCGGTGGTGGCGTGGAGGTGGCGCGCGTCGCCGCACCAATGCTGATGAACCGCACCCGGTACGACTGGCCTACGATCAGCTCAACCGGTGCAGGGGCCCGCGTGCCGTTGAGCATCGACGGTGAACCCCGTGGACACACACCGCCGGCCACTGGGGCTCGGCTCACCTGCGGGGCCGCCTCGTCACGCTGCTGATCCGACCGCGAGGCCAAGGTGGCGGAGCTGTGCTTCAAGCTCCAACACGTTCGACCACGGAAGGATCGGCGAATTCTGCCGCTCATCCGGAGGATGGTCGAGCAACCCGTCGGACCATCCGCCGCAACCCACGAGCGGCAACAAGGGACGCTTGTGCAACCACGCGAGACACACCTCCGAGATCGTGCCCGCGCGTCCGCCGATGACGATGCAGGCGTCTCCCGATAGCGCCATCAGCAGATTGCGCGCATCCCCCATCCCGCACGGGACGACCACCGTCGCGGGCCAGTCCGGTGCCGGCATCTGGTCCGGCGGCACGATGCTCAACACCAGCCCCTTCGCGGCGATCGCACGCTCCGCCGCCACTCGCGTGGCCGGACTACCGCATCCACTGACGACCGTGATCCCAAGCGTCGCGAGCAATGTGCCAGCCTCACCCGCGCGTTCAAATGCGGCTGAACCGGGCTCGGCGCTGCCGAGGACTGAGACTTGCGGACGACGAGGCGCAGAAAGCATCAGGCGTGTGAACGTGCGGGCCAACGTCGAATGAGGCACCCCACGGGCCTCCCGACGACGGGTGACACCGTGAATTGAACACGGAGCCGCCGAGACCGCCACGGCGTCGGCTAGCGAGTTGCGCCAACTGCCGAAGAGGTGCTTCCTTCCTGACGTCTCACTCGCGTCGCGTGCGTCCTCGCGACTCCCCACGCCGCCGGCCCTCCCCGAATTCGAGCGTCCAGTGCCGACCATCAATCCGTACATCAACTTCAATGGCAACGCCGAAGAGGCGTTCACCTTCTACCGGTCGGTGTTCGGAGGAGCGTTTTCGCGGATCGTGCGCTTCAAGGAGTTGGCCAGCGCCGACTTCGTGGTACCCGCGCACGAAGCAGACAAGCTGATGCTGATCGAGCTGCCGATTGGTCCTACCGTGCTGCGGGCGAATGACGTTCCCGAGAGTATGGGCCGCGTGAGCGAGAACGAGAACCGCTCCAAGATCGCCGTGGTCGCGGAGAGCTACGCAGAGGCCGACCGCATCGTCGCGGGATTGTCCGCTGGTGGAACGGTCGAGATGCCCTTGGGTGAAAGTCCGTGGGGCGGAGCGTTCGCGATGTTCCGTGACAAGTACGGTATCGAATGGACGGTCGAGTGCTCGGCCGGTGCCGAACGACGCTAGTCAGCCAGCGATCGGTCGATGGCCTCGATCAGCTGCGCGCGAAGGCCGCTCGCGCGCTGGCTGAGTTCGCGCTGACGACGCGCGTACTCGTCCCGGCCCTCCGGCGTCTCGATGCACAGCGGCGCGACACCGAACGCGCGGAGGTCGTAGGGGCCCGCCTGCATATCGAGGTCGCGGAGCTCCATCGCGAGCGCAAAGCAGTCCGCGAGGAGGTCGCTTCCCACCCACGGCATCCCCGTGAAGGCCCAACGGTACAGATCCATATTGGCGTGAATGCAGCCCGGTTGCTCCAAGCTGTCGCGCGTTTCCCAGACGATCGGCAATCGATTGCGCGGCTTGGCCGCCGGCGCAAAGAAGCGGAACGCATCGAAGTGACTGCACGCGATCGGGCGGCTGTCCACGAGTGCGTCGATCTCGGCCTGCGGTAGCCGTAGCGGTGCCACGCCGGCGTGACGAATCTCGTGGCCGCCGTAGACCATTGCCCACTCGTGCAGGCCGTAGCACCCGAAGTGCGCGGGCCGATCCCGCGTCGCGGCGAGTAACGCGCGCGTCCGCACGAGCGCGTCGCGCTTCCCTGCAGGAATGTCGCCGGGCCGCCGCACGATCGCACCGCCGACAACGGAATACGCGGGCGCACGAAAGCGCGCGCGTGCCACCTCGCTGTCCTCGATCGCCTCACCCGGTGCCGGGTGCCACGACTCGAGGCGCCCCGCCGAGTAGTGGTAGTAGGTGAAGAGAAAGTCGTGTACCGGGTGCGACTCGCCGCGCGCACGACGCGCTCGACGGGGCGCCGTGTAGGGCTGGATGCGCGCGAAGTGGGTCGCGGCACGTGCCTGCCACTCCGCGGTCGAGAGCACCATCAGAACGGTGCCGGCGCGTCCACCACCACGCGCGCCCCCGTCACGGGATGCACGAACGCCAAGCGCTCCGCGTGCAGCAGCAAACGGTCGTCGTCATTCGGTGACGTACGGCCGTAGAGGCGGTCACCGACGATCGGGGCGTCGAGACCGTCGGGGTGTGCCGCGTGGACCCGGAGTTGATGCGACCGTCCCGTGTGCGGCGTGAACTGCACGCGCGTGCGGTTGCCCTCGCGGACCAGCACGCGCCACTCCGTATGCGCCGGCTTGCCGTGCACGGGGTCGTGGATGTTGCGCGGGCGGTCGTCGATGTCCACGCGGAGCGGCAACGTGACGTGTCCGTGCTCGCCCGCGACACGACCATCCAGCCACGCGACGTAGTGCTTCTCGATCTCCCGGAGCGAGAACAAGCGCTGCAGCGCCTTGGCCACGTCGAGCGACTTGGCCACCAGGAGCAGTCCCGACGTATCCAAGTCGAGTCGATGGACCGCCAGCGGACCCGTGGCGTCCGGGTACCGGGCGCGTAGACGAGAGACCGCGCAATCGTGCAACGCCGCGCTGCGTCCCGGCACGGTGAGCATCCCGGTGGGCTTGTTGACCACCAGAAGATGGGCATCCTCGTACAACACCGCGGGTTCGTCCGCGCCAAACGCGGCCGCGCCGAACAGCGGCGGAGGATCGGCCGGGAGTCCATCGAGCATATGCGTGAGAATCGGCAAGCACTTGCCGCGACACGCCGCGTAGAAGACGCCCTCACGCCGGTCGCCGGTGCTCGATAGGGCGCCCCACCAGAATTCCGCGAGCGCTACTGGCGTGAGCCCCAGCGCGTAGGCCTGTGCCAAGAGCTTGGGCGCGGCGCAGTCGCCAGCGCCGGCGGGCGGCTCCGCTGGAGCGAAGATGTCTCGGAGCGCGCGCACCGTGCCCCGCGCATTCGCAAAGCGGTACGCGTCCTGAATCTGCGCGAGCAGCACGCGTGACCTCGCGGTGCGCGCGGTATCGAGCGCGCGCACGCGGGCCCGCACGCGGTCGGCCTCGGCGCTCGTCGCATCACCGGAAAGTGCCTCGAGCAACCCGGCGCGCTGCGCGCTGAATGCCAGCATCTCTGCCTCCCCCGGCCCCCACACGATGTCGCGCGCGTCCTGATCAAACGTCGGTGGCGCCCAGCCGTCTACCTGCCACTGCCCATCGATCATTCCCGAGAAGGCGCGCAGGTAGCCGAGCCTGCCGTGCGGTGACGCCACGACGAGTACGCCGAACATCTTGCCATTGCCCGGATCGTGCAGGCGCCACCTGTGGGCGTAGTCCCGCGCCAGCTCGGCCATCAACGCCTCTGCCGCCTGACGGGCGAGCGGATGCAGGGCCTTGCGGTCGAAGGGGGTGGGGAAGCGTGCCGGACGTTCGGTCGCGTCCGGTGCGGGGGCGAGCGGAATCACACTGAAGAATAGCGGGCCGCGGCCGCCGAACGATCGATCTGTTCGGGCGGCAGTTACGCGTGAGAGCCAAGGCCGTCAAGCAGCAGGCGTACCTTGCGGAGGACCGTCCGCGCGAGCGGGCCGCTGGCGCCTGCGGCTGCCCACGGAATGAGCGTCGCGGACCAGATGTCCATCAAGGCGACGACGATCTCGGTGGTCGGGACATCGCGTCGCAGGACGCCAACGGCGCGAGCCTCGCGAACGATGCGCACGAGCTCGTGCCGTGCCGACTGGCCGTGCGTCAGGTCACGCTCCAGCAGGACGGGATCGCGGAGGACCTCCCGGACGAGGAGCGGCGTCAACGCACCATCGGCTCGCAGGACGGCCTCGGCCGTCGTGAAGTACCACCGAAGCTGCGCAGCGAGTGGCCCACGCGCGGGCGAGCGGGAGAGCTGCGCATCAAGTCGTGCGAGTTGCCGGTCGTACAGAGCGGTCAGCAAGCCGTGCTTGCCGGAGACGTGATTAAAGACCGTCGCTCGCGAGACGCCTGCCTCCAGTGCGATCGCCTCCATCGTGGTGCCGTCGAGCCCGTCACGGACCAGGCAGCGGGCGGCGGCGTCCAGAATGGCGTCGTGCCGGCGTTGGCGGGCGGGGGTGGCTTGCGGCATACGGCATTGAAATTAGACTCAAGTCTACATGGCGTCCATCCCTGCCCGCTGGATTCCCGTCGCGGCGCTGCTCGCCCAGCAGTGCGGGCTGGTCCTCGTCCTCGGGTCCGCGATGCAGCTCCTGCACCGGTTGACCGGCCGGACGTTACGAGGACTCGCGGACACGCCAACGGGCGGGGATCTCGTGGTGTATGCGTGCGTCACCGGCGCACTGTGCTGGGCCAGCCTGCGTTTCGCCGAGCGCGTCCGAGGGGACGCACGGGGAGCCGCGTGGCGCGGGGCGCCAGCCGTTTTCGTTGGTGGATTCGTGCTTGGCGCGGCGTGCAACGCGGCGCCGTGGCTGCTTGCCATCGGCCAGGGGGACGCCCGCGTGGTGTCGTGGCGCCCACCGGAGATGAGCAGTGCGGCCGTCTTCCTCGGCGTCGTGCTCGCGTGGTGGAATGCGGCGTTCGAGGAAATCACGAGCCGTGCCGTTCCGCATCGCCTGCTCGCCCATTGGGGGCCTGCGTCATCCGCCGCGGTGGTGGCCGCTGCCTTCGCGCTGATGCACGGCATCGGCGAGTCCCTGAACCCGAGCCGGCTCGTCTACCTGTGGTCGCTCGGCGTCGTACTGTCCACGTGCTGGATCGCCACACAGCGGATCGCGCTTGGCACCGGCCTGCACGCGGGCTGGTTCTGGGCGTCGTTCATTCCGTCGGGGCGCTTCGAGAGCGGTGCGGTGCTGGCGCTCGACGGACGCGTCGGGCCGTACGTTCTCTGGACGGATCGCCTCCTCACCGTCGTCGCGCTCTCCGCGTTGGTCTGGTTGCACCGACGTCCTCGCGCGCGCCATTTGCCGGAGTCCTGATGCGACACGCGTTGCTTGCCGTCTGTGCACTCCTGTCCTGTACGCCGCGGCCCACGCCGTCGCTGCACGTGACAGGCGATCAGTTCCGTATGCTTCGTTGGCTGGAAGGCCGCTGGACGGGCACGGGTGAGGACGGCGCGATGTTTGGTGAGGCCTACGCCGTGCTCGACGATTCAACGATGCGATCGTACACCTACACGAAGCCGACCGACATCGCGCCGTCGGACAGCGGCGCAATTCGCCTCCGGCGCGGGGTCGTGACGTCGGGAGACGGTGAGTGGCGTTGGACGTTGACAGCCGTCAGCGCTGACAGCGCAATGTTTGCCCCGCAGGGTCGCGCCGAAAACGGCTTCACCTGGCGTCGGACATCCGACTCGACGTGGACGGCCACCCTCTGGCGCGGGAGCCCGAATGATTCCCGCCCGCGCCGGTACTCGCTCGTGCGTGCCGCGAAGGTCCCCTAGCTTCGCGGCTTCGCCCCCAAGCACTCGATCTCGATCTTCGCGCCCTTCACCACGAGTTCCTTCACCACCACCGTCGACCGCGCCGGCGGCACGGGGCCAAAGAAGGTCCGGTACACCTCGTTCATCGGGCCGAAATCCGCCACATCCACCAGGAACACCGTGCACTTGATCGTGTGCTCCATCTTGGCGCCCGCCGCGTCGAACACGCGCTTGATGTTCTCGAGCGTGCGCTTGGTCTGGCCCTGAATCGTCGTGTCAGGCCCCATCCCGAGCTGGCCGGACGCATAGACGATGTTGTCCACCACCAAGGCCGGAGACAGTACGGGGTTGGGGCGCTGTCCTTCAGGCACGATCAGCGTGCGAGGATCCTGCTGGGCTTCGAGCGACATCGCCGAGACAACAAGGGCAAGCACGGGAAGGACACGGCGCATAGGGCACTCAGCGGGTAGGGGATGGAACGACCGTGGCACGCAGTGTCAGCGGCGTGCGGGCCAAGAGCAGGGAATCAGCACTCAGCGGCAGCGAGCCGACAGGGGCGCCGTTGAGCTTGAGCATATACGCCACGATGTCCGCGTAGGTCTGTCGCGGCAGCGAGCCCGGCGCACCGTCGGGCATACTCGTCCGTAGGCGCTCGAAGAGATCGTACACGGTCCGGCCGTGCCACTTGGCCTTGAACGTGTCGTTGGCCATATCGCTCGGCCCGTGACACTCGAGACAGTAGCCCCGAAAGTAGGCCTCACCGACCGCCGCCTGCTGTTCGGTATACGCACCGGACGACGACTGCGCGTCGGCACGAGTGGCGGTGACCGCCAGGCCGAGCGCCAGTACCTGTGGAAGGAAACGGAGCATCACGTGGAACCTGTCCGACGTCGTGCGGCGATTCAACCCGTTGACGCCGATTGCCCGTCCGCAGCGGGGGTGGCATCTTCGCAAGGTACGACGACCCCTCACCCGACCACGCGTGGCTGATCCGAACGACACGCCCGACGCCTTGCCGCGCCGGGACTTCCTCAAGATTGCCGGAGTGGGCGCAGGCGCCTTGCTGGCGGGGGCGTCCTCGTCTGACGCCGCCGTCCCGCTGACTGGTCCATCCGCGTCGGCGCGCCGAGGCGACGCCGCGTCCCATGTGGTGATCCTCGGCGCGGGAGTCTGGGGCAGCTTCACCGCACTCGAGCTGCGACGTCGCGGGCATCGGGTCACGATCGTCGATGCCTATGGCCCGGGCAACTCCCGCTCGACCAGCGGCGACGAGACGCGCGGCATACGGTCGAGCTACGGTGATCGCGGGGCCGGTCTGCACTGGACCAAGTGGGCGCACGAGGCGATCGCGCGATGGACGCGCTTCGATGCTGAACACGCGAAAACCTTTGGCGCGCGCTTCTTCGTCAAGACGGGCGACGTGATTCTGCGCGAGAAGGACGAGCCGTTCCTGGCGAAAACGCGCGAATACTGGACGACGCACGGTGTGCCGTTCGAGGTGATCGACGGCGCCGAGGTCCGCAAGCGCTGGCCGGTGATCAACGCCGACGATACCACCATTGCGCTTTATGAGCCCGGTGCCGGTGTCGCGCGGGCGCGTGCGTCGACGCAGGCGGCAGCGGCTTTGGCGCAGCGCGCGGGGGCGAAGCTCGTGATCGGGCGGGCGACGCTCGGACCCATCGCGAATGGACAGCTGGATGGCCTGGTGATGCAGGACGGCTCAGTGATTCGCGGCGACGTGTACGTGTTGTGCGTGGGCGCCTGGTTCCGAATGCTCCTGCCGGAACTGATGGCGCCGCGAACTCGAGTGCCGATCGGCCACGTCTGTTACTTCGCCACCCCACCTGGCGACGACCGCTTTTCGGCGCCGAATCTGCCGAGTTGGAACATCCCCGGCGTGACCGGATGGCCGTCGTTGCCGTTCGATGCGCGCGGCTTCCGCGTGCGCGGCGCCGTACCACCACCGCCCCCACCGCCGGGGGCTGAGGCGCCGCCGCCACCACCGCCGCTGCCGCCCGATCCCAACCAGCAGGACCCCGACAAGAGCTCGCGCGTGACGAACGACAGCCGGATCGACGGCGCGCGTCGTGTGCTCGCTCGGCGCTTTCCGTTGCTGGCCGACGCGCCACTCAATGAGACGCGCGCCTGTCACTACGAGAGCAGCGTCAACAGCGACTTCATTATTGACCTGCTGCCCGACACGCAGAACTGCTGGATCGCCGGCCTCGGCCAAGCCGAAGGCTTCAAGTTTGCTCCGGTGGTGAGCGAGTACATCGCGTCTCGGGTCGAAGGGCGCGTCGGCGACCCCGCGCTCGCGAAGGCGTTCGCGTTTCCCACGCAAACCTACGAGACGGCGCCGCGCACGCCGCGCAACGAGGAAGAAGAATGATCCGCACTCCCCTCACGGCCGTGCTGCTCCTCGCCAGCGCCGCTGGCGCACTCCGGGCACAGACCGCGCCGACGAACGACGCGCCCAATCCGTATCGCACCGTCGAAGGCTGGGCCAAACTGCCCAACGGTCGCACCTGGGGATCCACCAGCGCGGTGGCCATTGCCAAGGATGGTCGAAGCCTCTGGGTCGGTGAGCGCTGTGGGCAGAACTCCTGCGTCGGCTCGGACCTGCCGCCGATTCTGCTCTTTGACTCCACCGGCACGCTGGTACGCGCCTTCGGCGCCGGTCTGGTCAACTGGCCGCACGGCATCTGGGTCGATCGCGACGGCAACGTGTGGGTGGTGGACGGTCAGGACAACCGGCCACGGCGCCCGCGCGGCGCACCCGCCGACGCGCCCTTGCCGCCGGCGCCAGCCAAGATCACCGGCCATCAAGTGATGAAGTTCTCGCCGTCGGGCGAGCTGTTGATGACGCTCGGGCTTCCCGGCGGCGGGCGCGGCAGCGACTACTTCTGGCAGCCGAATGCGGTGCTCACTGCGCCCAACGGCGACATCTTCGTCTGCGAAGGCCACGCCTCCAATGACTCCGCGACGGCGCGCGTGCTCAAGTTCGACAAGCGCGGCAAGTTCGTGAAGAGCTGGGGCAGCTGGGGCAAAGGCCCGGGACAGTTCGATCAGCCTCACGCCCTCGCGATGGACTCCAAGGGGCGGCTGTTCGTTGGCGATCGAGGCAACAACCGCATCGTGATCTTCGATCAGAACGGGCGCGAGCTCGACGTGTGGTATCAGTTCTCGCGGCCCAGCGGCCTGTGGATCGACGCCAACGACACGCTCTACGTGGCCGACAGCGAGAGCGGCAGCATTGAGCCCTCGCGCCCCGAGTGGAAGCGCGGCATCCGTATTGGCTCGGCAAGGACCGGTGCGGTGACCGCGTTCATTCCCGATCCCGTCGAGAACACGCGCAATACCAGCGCGGCCGAGGGAGTCGCGGTCGACGCGCGCGGCGTCGTGTACGGCGCCGAGGTCGGGCCGCGCGCGCTCAAGCGCTACGAGCGACTCCCCAAGCCGTAAGCGCTACTTCTTCTCCGGCAGTCGCAACGCCACCAGCGACGTATTCGAACCCTGTCCGGTGGCGAAGACGATGTACTGCTTGCCCTTGTGCAGGAACGTCATCGGCACGGCGGTCGTGCGGCTCGGAATTGTCACCGCACCGACTTCCTTGCCCGTCGCTTTGTCGACGGCGAATAGACGCGGCGGGCTGTTCGGGACACCGCCGCTCCGGCCCGTGCCGTAGATGAGCAACGTCTTGGTGTTGAGGATCTGCGCCTGACCGCTGGCCGGACGCTGCGGCAGCTCCACGCCCTGAAACAGGGGGTTGGTCGTGGTCTGCTTGATCCAGCCACCGTTCGGAATCCACCAGCGCTTGTCGCCGGTGTTCATATCGTACGCCGTGATGCCGCCGAGTTCCTTCGGCTTGAGAATCGAGATGCCGCCGATCGTCGCTACACGGGAGCGGCCCTCGAAGCCACCGCCGCGATCCGCGCTCGGCTTGTAGCCCGGCGGTGGCGGCAGCGCGCCGATGAGTCCGCAGTTGTCGCGGGGCGACGAATAACGGAACTCGCTGCACGGGTCCTTCTGGAGCGTGATCGTCGAAAGCCCCGACAGCGCCGCCACATACAGCATCCCCGTTTCGGGATCGTGGGCTGCACCACCGTCGATGTTCACGCCGCCCGAGGCGCCCGGCGCGTACCACGAGCACTTGAGCCCCGTCGGGCCCGAGCCGTCACTCAGCACGGCAGGAATGAAGTACGGCCCCATTCGGCAGCTTCGTGCGCGCGCGAGCGCCGAGTCGCGAATGGCCGGGGTGTAGTCGATCAGGTCGCCTTCCTGCAGACCTTGCTGTGCGTACGGCGCCGGCTTGGTCGGAATCGGCTGCGTCGGTGAGGACTCTTCGCCCGGCACGTCGCTCTTGAGCACCGGTGTCTCGACGATCGGCCAGATCGGCTCACCGGTCGCGCGGTCGAAGGTGTAGAGCCAGCCCTGCTTCGTGCCCTGGGCAAGCACCTTTCGCTTCACGCCGTTGACGGTGACGTCCAGCAGGTTCGGCGCCATCGGCGTGTCGTAGTCCCAGATGTCGTGATGCACCATTTGGAAGTGCCACTTCCGCTTGCCGGTCTTGGCATCGATGGCCACAACGGAATTGCCGAAGAGGTTGTCACCCGGCCGGTGGCCACCGTACTCGTCCATCAGCGGCATACCCACCGGCACGTACACCAGGCCCAACTCGGGGTCGGCGCTGTAGGTCGCCCACGGATCATTCTTGCCCACGCCTTCGTCACCGACCTTCGAGCCGTTCTTCCACGTCTCGGCGCCAAATTCTCCCGGCTGCGGGACGAGGTTGAAGGTCCACAGCTGTCGTCCCGTCCGAATGTCGAAGCCGCGCACGTAGCCCGGCAGATTGCGCGCCCGAATCGGGTAGTAGCCGTGAATCGAGCTGTTGCCGAGCACGAACACATCCCCGACCACCACGCCAGGCGAAGAGTTGGCGATCTGCCCGTACTTGGGATCGATGCCCACCGAACCATCAGCACCGATCTTCTTCACTGGATCCCAGCCTTCCCCCGGCTTCGCTCGACGGAGCGGCGCGGCATCCGAGATGATCAGCGGCCCAGAGTCATCCACCGCCAGCGGTACGATGGGCAGCCCCAAGCCTTCCTGCAGGTCCACAATCCCGTTCTTCCCGAACTTGGGATCGGGCTTGCCCGTCTTCGCGTCGAGCGACGCCAGGTGGTAGCCCGGCGTAATCACCAACACGCGCTCTTCCTTCCCATCCGTCCAGTACGCGAGTCCACGACCCGCGAACTGGCGCGGCGCCTTTTGCCAGCGGATGCCTTCTTCGAGACGCCACATCCAGAGCGTCTCGCCGGTCTCGGGATCCAGCGCCATCGCGGCGCGGCGCGTGGTCGCGACGGTGAACAGTCGGCCGTTCGCGTACAGCGGCGTCGTGCGGTAGTACTCGTCCGGACCAAAGGCGCCCGCCGGCCACTGCCACGCCATTTCGAGCGAATTGAAGTTCGAGGCGTTGATCTGATCGAGCGGCGAGTAGCGCGTGCTCCACGCGTCCGCGCCCCAGTACCGCCATTCGCCCGGTGCGTTGCCGCGCTGCGTCGCCGGCGCGGGTGCGCCGGTGGCCTGCGCCGACGACGTGGGGATCACCGGTCCGCGAGGCGCGGCGGCTGGGCGCTGGGCGGAGAGCAGAAGCGGAATGCCGGTGGCGGCAAGCGCCGCGACACGGAGGAGGTGGGACGACGACGGCATACGCAGTCCGGTGAGAGAAGACGTCAGCGGCGATGGCGCCACGTGGCGCCGGATGGAGCGGTACTCGTGTCGAAACGGATCTTGGCGAGCTGCGCAGGGTCGGGCACCAGCGGATCTCCGCCCGCGGGCATTCGATTCTGACGCAGCAGGAACGCGATCACATCCACGTACTCGGCATCGCTCAAGGTGCCGGGGTCGGATTTTGGCATCGACGCGCGCAGGAACTCGAACAGTGCCTCCAAAGTGCGGCCCGTCCAGTTCGTGCGGAAGGCGGGGCCAGCGTGCGCGTTCACGTCGTGGCAGGACTGGCAGGCTCCCGCGAACACATCCTTGCCGCGCTGGGCCTGTCCCATCGTGTACACGCCGTCGGCGGTCGTCCGCGTGGGTTCCTGTGCGCCGAGCGGTTGTCCCACAACCGTGGCACACAGCAGCAGCCCGAGCCCCGTCGTTCGCGGTGCGGTGGTGGTGAGTCGACGAAACGGCGTGCGGAGCACCCACGCGAGCCCAAGCGCGAGCACGCCAACGAACGCCAAGCGCAGCGCCACAAGCCAGAAGTGGGCGTCTATCGCGGGGGCGGTCACTTCATACGCCGCGAGCGTACTGCCTCGCGCCGTCATCCAGTGCCACGCGGTGTGGCCGATGAGCACGGAGCCAACCACGACGAGCGTGCGGTCACTCGATGCGCGCCGGCCAATCCACGCGAGCGCCGGTACCGCCAGCACCAGCAAGGCGAGCTGTCCGATCTCAATGCCCACATTGAACGCGGCGAGCGCTGGCACGAGATGCCGCCCGGCAAACTGCAGCGCATCACCCAGCGCGAAGGCAAAGCCGAAGCCGTGGACGAGTCCGAACGCGAACGCCATCGGCCACCGTCGCTCGAGTCGCTCGGTCGGCAGCAGCACGTTCTCGACCGCCATCCACACGATTGATGCCGCAATCGCCACTTCGACGAGCGGCGGGAACCACCCGACATCGGGCACGAATCCCAAGGCGGCGGCACCAAGGGTCACCGAATGTGCCACCGTGAACGCCGAGACGATTGCCACCAACGGGCGCCAGCCGCGGATCGGCAGCACGAGACAGAGCACGAAGAGCAGGTGGTCGAGGCCGCCCCAAATGTGGCCGACTCCTTCGCGCACGAAACGCATCGCAGCGGCGATCCACGACGGATCGAGCGCCATCCGGCCGGGGTTACCCACGTACCGCACCGTCCGCTCAACGCCAGTTGGCATCACGAGCGTCAGTACGGTGCTGGTGCGAATGCCCAAATGCGCCAAACTCGGCGTGAGCGCGAGCGATCCGGGATCCGCGGCGCCGTCGACCTCGAGCAGCACGTCAACCGTCGCTTCCTGCCATCGAAACGACGCATCTGGGGTACCCGCGGCGAATCCTGCGCGGGCATCTGCCCACGTTGCAAAAGCCCGGTCGCCCGGCGCGACCACGCGCCACGTCGCCAGCCGCCACGGGCCCCGTGCCTCGCCATCGGCATCGAGCTGTACGCTCGGCAGCACCCAGGTGCGCAGTCCCTCTTCAATGCGCGGCGCTGCCAACGGCAGATCAAGCGTCCCGTCCGCCCGCAATGGGAAGTCCACGTCGCGGAGCGCCGCGAGCGGCAGCCGCAGGGCCACGTGGACCCGGTCGGCCAGCGGCACCACATACCCCTGCAGCGCCACACGAGCGGGGATCTCGTGCGCCGCCACCGGCGCAGCAAGGCCGATAGCCAGCAACAGGGGAAAGGCAATCCGGCGGAGCACAGTCCCAAGTGTCCACAGGTCGCGCGTCAGGGGCAAGTGGCCTCTTTACGCCGTGGCGGGCTGGGGGTTGATTGGGACGTCGCCACTCTCGAGCCCGTTATGCCTCGCTTGCGCCCGCTTGTTGCCGCCTCGGCCTTCGTGGTCGTTCTCGCATCGCTCTTCGTTGGGCAATCGACGCTCGAGGCGTCGCTCGAGCACGAGGCGGACAAGGCGCCCGCGTTCGAGGTTGATCCGTTCTGGCCGAAGCCGCTGCCGAATCAGTGGGTACTGGGCTCGGTGATCGGGGTCGGCGTCGATTCGCGCGACCACGTCTACATCATTCACCGCGAGCAGTCGCTGAACGCGCGCACCGAGATCGGCGCTGCGGCGAACCCGCCCACTGGTGAATGCTGCAAGCCCGCGCCGCCGGTGCTGGAGTTCGACCCCGAAGGCAACCTCGTGAACGCGTGGGGCGGAAAGGGCGAAGGCTATACCTGGCCCAACTCGAACCACGGCATTTCGATCGACCCGATGGACCGCGTGTGGATTGGCGGCAACGGGCAGGGCGACTCGCACATTCTCGTCTTCGGTCGCGACGGCAAGTTCGTCCGGCAAATCGGAGTGCCCGGACGCGGGCCGGATAGCCGCTCGATGGACGCCTTCGGTCGCGTCGCCAAGATCTCGTTTGATAAGGGCACCCAGGAAGCGTTCGTGTCCGACGGCTACGGCAACAAGCGTGTGGCGGTCATCGATATGAACACCGGCGCGATCACGCGCTTCTGGGGTGCCTACGGCAACGTGCCGTCCGACAGCGCCCTGGGCCCGTACAATCCCGACGCACCGCCGGCGCCGCAGTTCCGGAATCCGGTGCACTGCGCAGAACCCAGCGTGGACGGCCTCGTGTACGTGTGCGATCGCCAGAACAACCGGATTCAGGTCTTCCAACGTGACGGCAAGTTCGTGAAGGAAGCGCGCATCGCGCCCAAGACACTTGGCGACGGCGCCGTGTGGGACATCGCCTTCAGCCGCGATGCGAAACAGCAGTACCTATTCCTCGCGGACGGCAAGAACGAGCGGGTGTACATCATCGACCGCCAGTCGCTGTCGATCCTGACCTCCTTCGGGATGGGCGGTCGCCAGCCCGGTCAGTTCTTCGCGGTGCACTCGATTGC
>JANRJP010000058.1:0-2943 GCA_033763905.1 Gemmatimonadaceae bacterium | reverse complement strand
TTCCTCGTCCGACAACCGCGTGTAGCCCGCGTCGACGGAGTCGAGGTACTCGAGGATCTCCTCGTCCGAGAACTCCGGACCGAGATACGAGCCCTTCATCGAGTCGCGGCCCGGCGTCACCACGCGCGGCTTGTTGCAGTGACGGTGCCAGATCAGTTGCGCCACGCCCAAGGCTCCGCCGGCGTCACCCGCGGCGGGCTGGATCCAAATCTTCTTGAACGGACCGTTGCGCAGGATCTTGCCGTTGCCGACGCAGTTGAGCGCCACACCACCGGCCATCACCAGCTGGTCGAGGCCGGTGTCGCGGTGCGCGGTACGCGCCATCCGCAGCATCACCTCTTCGCAGACATCCTGCACCGACCGGGCGAGGTCCATCTCGCGCTGGGTCAACTTCGATTCGGCCTGCCGCGGCGGACCGCCGAACAGCTCGTCGAACGCGGGCGAGGTCATCGTGAGCCCGCCGACGTAATCGAAGTACTTCTGGTTCATCGTGAAGGAGCCATCCTCCTTCAGATCCAGAATGTGCTTGTAGATGAGGTCGACGTACTTGGGCTGCCCGTAGGGCGCGAGGCCCATCACCTTGTACTCGCCCGAGTTGACCTTGAAGCCGGTGTAATACGTGAACGCCGAGTAGAGCAGCCCGAGCGAGTCGGGGAAGTGCATCTCCTTGACGATCTCGATGTCGTTGCCGCGGCCCACGCCGATCGACGTCGTGGCCCACTCGCCGACGCCGTCCATCGTCAGGATCGCCGCCTCTTCGAAGGGCGACGGGAAGAAGGCGCTGGCCGCGTGCGACTCGTGATGCTCGGCGTAGAGCAGTTCGCCCTCGAACTCGCCGAGCGAGCTGCGGAGCGACTGATCCTGATAGAGCTTCTCCTTGATCCAGAGCGGCCCCGCCTTGAGGAACTGACCGTAGCCCTTCGGCGCGATCCCGAGGTAGGTCTCGAGAATCCGCTCGAACTTAAGCAGCGGCTTGTCGTAGAAGCCGACATACGACAGGTCGTTCAGCGTGATGCCGCCCTGCCGGAGGCAGAAGGCCGTCGCGTGTTCGGGGAACGAGGAATCGCCCTTCTTCCGCGTGAAGCGGTCCTCCGACGCTGCCGCGACGATCTCGCCGTCGCGCAGCAGCGCAACCGCACTGTCGTGGTAGAACGCCGAGATCCCGAGGACCCAGGTAGGCTTCGTCACATCCCCCTCATATCAATGAAAGTCACGCCGGTACGCCGAACGAGGCGTCTCCGGATGCAAGTGCTGTGCTAGGTCGGTGATGGACCGGATTCGGTCAAATCGACTCATAGACCGGTCGGTCCGTGGACAGCGTCGCCGACATCGACGGCAGCCACGCCTTGATGCTGCTGAAGCGGAACTCCTTGAGCAGCGTCGCCACCCGCGGTGCCACCTGCGACAGTCCGCGATAGTGGCGCATCCGCGTCAAAGTGCCGACATCAAGCCGCGGTTGGTCGGGATCCAGCTCCCACGGATGGATATAGAAGACGCCGGGTGATCCGGCGCGCGCGCGCTGGCGAAACGCCTGCTGCAGCAACCCGATCGGAAAGTGTCGCAGGTATCCACCGCCTGCCGCGGGAATGCGCGCCCCGCCGATGCGAAGCACCGAGAGCGGGATCTCGAGCAGTCGGCCTGCCGGCCGATCGATGACGTACGGGTCGAGCGGCGCGCCGGGATAGCCGTAGCCCGGTCGCGTGATCGGAAAGATGCTGGAGTCATACTGAAAGCCGCACTCCAGTAGCACGTCGAACGCCCACTCGGTGCCGGGCACCAGTGAGAAGCTGGGGGCGCGGAAGCCGGTGACCTCGGCCCCGCAGGCATCTTCGATCGCCGCCTTCGAGTCCAAAAGGTCTTGCTTGAGCTCGGCTGGCGTCACCGTCGAGATCCGACGATGCCAGTAGGTGTGGCTTGCGACCTCGTGTCCTGCCTCGTGCACGCGACGGATCAGCTCCGGGTCGTGCCGCGCGACCCAGCCGAGCACGAAGAACGTCGCCGTCGACTGGTGCGCCGCGAGCAAATCGAGCAGTCGCTCGGTGCCGAGGCGCACGCGAGGGGCAAACCGACTCCACTCGTCGCGCGGAATCAGCGGTTCGAACGCGCTGACGTGGAAGTAGTCTTCGAGGTCGACCGTAAAGAGATGCTGGTTCACGGGTACGGTCCTGAGCAGGAGCTATGCCGCAGTCCGGACGGGCCCGGTGCCCGAGGGCTGTCCCCGGATTCCGATGCATTCGTGCTGTGCACGGCGCACGGCCGCTTCAGTTTGTGGCGGACTCACCACAGTGTCTGGCGTCGTCGGCACCCACCCGGCGCGCGCTCCGCGTCCAGCCGGCCGCCCCTCGGAGCCGCCATCAGCCGCGGCCCCAGCCTTGCATCACAGTGGGCGTTTTCCTGGCATTCCCACGCGTCCTTCGGGTTCGCGAATCCGTTATTGCACACGCCGCCCCCTGCCACAATGGGCTCGTCCACGACTGGCTTCCGCTGCGCCCTCATCGGTACCGAATCGCTCCTCATTCGATGTGGCGAAATGCTGCGCGAACGGGGCCACACGGTCGTCGCGGTCATTTCGGATGCTGAATCGGTGGCGAACTGGGGGCGCTCGGTCGGCGCGGCGGGCTTCCTCCCGGACACCGACTGGGCGGCGCCGGTGGCAGCGCTCGACGTGGACTACCTGTTCAGCGTCGCCAACCTGCGGATGCTCGGGCCGGACAAGCTCGCGGTGGCGAAGCAGGCGGCCATCAACTTCCACGACGGGCCGCTGCCGCGGTATGCCGGCATCGGCGCCCCAGTGTGGTCGATTCTCGACGGTCAGCGCGAGCACGGGGTGTCCTGGCATCGGATGACGAACCAGGCCGATGCGGGCGCGATTCTCAAGCAGCGCATCTTCCCGATCGCACCGGACGAGCACGTCGTCTCCCTCAATGCCCGCTGCTTCGAGAT
>JANRJP010000039.1:0-54931 GCA_033763905.1 Gemmatimonadaceae bacterium | reverse complement strand
CACGCCGACAGCTTCCTCGTGAAAGCCGGCTCCGGCGTGGCGACGCTCGGCTTGCCGAACTCCCCGGGTGTCCCGGCGGCGCTGGCCGAAAAGACGTTGACGCTGCCGTTCAATGATTTGGACGGCGTGCGCGCGCTGGCGTCGGCGACGCCGCTGGCGGCGATCTGCGTGGAGCCGATCATCGGGAACTCGGGATTCATTCCGCCGGCGCCCGGCTTCCTTGCCGGCCTCCGCGAGATCTGCGACGCCACCGGGGCCTTGCTGCTCTTCGACGAAGTGATGACCGGCTTCCGCATCGCGTATGGCGGAGCGGTGGAGTACAGCGGCGGCGTGCGTCCGGACCTCACCTGCTTGGGCAAGGTGATCGGTGGTGGGTTGCCGGTCGCGGCCTACGGCGGCTCACGCGACGTGATGTCGCACGTGGCACCGGCGGGCAAGGTCTATCAGGCCGGCACGCTCTCGGGGAATCCGTTGGCGATGGCCGGCGGTCTCGCGACGCTCGCCGCGCTCACGAAGCCGGTACACGACGCGATCACGGTGCAGACGGGTCGCTTGGTGGCCGGTCTGCGCGAGATCGCGAATCGCCGCGGGTTACCGCTGATTGCCGATCACGCGGGCTCGATGTGGGGCTTCTTTCTGCACCCGGGGCCGGTCCGCACGTTCGACGACGCGAAGCAGAGTGACGTCGAGCGCTTCAAGCGGCTCTTCCACGCGGCGCGCGAGCGTGGCGTCTACCTCGCGCCGTCGGCGTTCGAAGCGGGCTTCACGAGCGCGGCGCACGACGCGGCGGTGATCGACGACGCGTTGCATCGCCTCGACGAGGCCTTCGCGGTCGCGTGCGCGTGATGCGGGGGCGCGCCGGTCGCACGGTCGGCGCAGCCGCCCTCGCGATCGTCGCGGCCTGCGGCGCGCTGGTGCCGGCGCCGAGTCCGCCCGAGCCGGAGGCGGCGCTCCCGCCGTTGGTGATTCCGCCCGGGGAGGTGGCTGCCGTTCCGCCCCGGCCCGCCGCCGATTCGCTGCGCGAGGATGAACGGGTGCCATCGCCGCGGCCGCGCGTCGAGCGTAGCGCAGTCGCGGACGACGCCCCGCCGCGGGTACGCGTCGCCCTGCGAACAGCGGCCAACCGCGTGCAGGTCGGTGCGGAAGGTGCAGTGCGCTTCGTCGATGCCGATGGCCGGTATGTGGCGGGCGGGGAGGGTCGCGTGTGGACGATCGAGTCGCGCCCCGGGGCGCTGCGCCTGGTGGGCGACGGTGGTGCCGCCAGCGCGTGGCGGACCGGAACGATCGAGGCGGTGGCCGGCGGCGCGGCGCCGCTGCGCGTCGACGGTCGCCGATATCGTGGTCGCCTCCGGCTCGTGCCGACCGACAGCGGGCTGGCCGTCGTCAACATGCTCGGGCTCGAGGCCTACCTGCGTGGGGTGGTGCCGCGGGAGATCGGCCCACGAACCGCCGCCGAAGCAGCGGCGGTCGAAGCCCAGGCGATCGCGGCCCGCAGCTACACCGTCGTGCGGCTGCGCGAGACATCGGGCCGCCCGTGGGACGTGGTCGGCACGGTGCTCAATCAGGCCTATGGCGGAGTCGACGCCGAAACGCCGGTGGCTGACGATGCGGTGGCCGCGACCGCGGGACTCGTGCTGCTCTACGACGGCAAAGTCATCAACGCGACGTTTCACGCGGCCTGCGGCGGGCGAACCGCCACCGCACCGGAGCTCTGGCGGACGCGCGGGGAGCCGTGGCTGGTGTCGGTCGATGACACCGATCCGGCGACGGGGCGGCCGTATTGCGAGCGCTCGCCCCGGTTCCGGTGGACGGCGCGGTACACGGCGGACCAGTTGCAGACCCTCGCGACGCGGTGGTTGGCGCAGTACGGCGGCGCGCCGACTGGCGGTCTCGGGCGGGTGCACGGAGTGCGCATCGCCGGGCGCACGCCGACGGGACGGGTGGCCTCGGTGGCATTCACGACGGATCGCGGCACGTACACCGTGCGGGCCAACGATGTCAGGTTCGTGCTGCGGTCGGCCAACGGGGAGCTGCTCAACAGCACCAGCTTCGATGTGGCGGGACCCGACGGATCGGGCGGCATCGAGTTGAATGGGCACGGGCACGGCCACGGGGTCGGGATGTGCCAGTGGGGGGCGATCGGCCGCGCGCGCGCTGGGCAGGATGCCCGGACCATTCTCCGCACGTACTTTCCCGGGACGACCATCGGCGCCGCACCGGCGGCGCGTGGCCCCTGAGCACTCCGGACCCGTTATGAGCGACCCGATTCGAATCGGCATTCTCGGTGCTGGCGCCATCGCGCAGCTCGCCCACCTTCCCGTGCTCGCCAAGATGCGCGGAGTCCAGCTGACGGCGATCTGCGACAACGACTTCCCCAAGGCGCGGGCGCTCGCGCAGCGATTCGGCGTTGCCGACGCGCACGAGGACATCGACGAGCTGCTCGACTCGTCGGCGCCTGACCTCGTGGTGGTGACGACGCCCAATCACTTGCACGAAGCGCACGTGCTGCGGTTGCTGGCGGCCAAGACCAACGTGTTCTGCGAGCGACCCTTGGCCCTCACGCCGAAGGGCGTCGAGAAGATTCTCGCGGCGTCGAAGAAGTCCGGGGCCAAGGTGTTCGTCGGGAACAACCATCGCTTCCGCACCGACGTGCAATTGCTGTCGTCGTTCCTCAAGAGCGGCGAGATGGGGCGCCTGTGGGGCATCCGCTCCGGCGCGTATCACCCGCGCGGCGCGATGGCGGGTTGGCGGGCGAATCGTCCCGAAGCCGGCGGCGGCGCCTTCCTCGAGCACGGATGGGCGCTGCTCGATCTGGCGATGTGGATGAGCGGCTTCCCCGCGATCACGCGGGTCCACGCGCATATGGATCGGCCGCGTGGCGCCAAGGCGGTCGAAAACGCGATGCTGGTCGTGCTCGGCGCGGCCGATGGCACCTCGTTCACGTTCGACGTCACCTGGTCGTACGTCGGCACCGACGAGCGCTGGTGGTTCGAGACCTTGGCCGAGCACGGCAGCGCGCGGCTCAACCCGCTGCGAGTCGTGAAGGAACTCAACGGCCGCGCGGTGGATGTGTCGCCGACTGGCGGCGCCACGCGCGAAAGCGCGTTCCTGCAGTCGTACCGCGCGCAGCACGCGCACGTCCACGCGGTGCTGTCGGGCGAGACGCCGTACAAGGCGCCCGACGACCAGCTCAAGGTGGCGCAGGTGCTGCAGGCGATCTACGAGTCCGCGGAAGACGGGAAGGAACGCACGCTGAAGGACACGTGACTCGCGCGTCGTTCGGAGCGGCGCGCTCCCGGCGCTGGCGCCGTCGGTGGCTGGCGCTTGGGCTCGCGATGGCGTCGGCGATCGGGCTCGCCGGGTCGTCGCGCGCCGGCGCGCAGCCGACCGTGGCGGCGCCGGGGGCGGCGGCCACGCCCGCGTCGCGCTACGCGATCTACCTGCTCACGATGGGGCAGGGCGACGCCTTGTGGGAGAAGTTCGGACACAACGCGCTGGTGGTGCGGGACCGACAGACGGGGCAGGGCGTCGCGTGGAATTGGGGCGTCTTCGACTTCGCCGCGCCGGATTTCCTGTCCCGCTTTCTCACCGGCGACACGCGCTACTGGATGGCGCCGGACGACTTCGCGGCGACCTTGGATCGCTACCGCTGGCTCAACCGGTCGCTGGTGTTGCAGGAGCTGGCGATCCCCGATTCGGCGGTGGGCCCGCTCCTCGCGGCGATCAGCGCCAACGCGCGCGACGACGCCAAGTACTACCGGTACGACTACTTCCTCGACAACTGCTCGACGCGGGTGCGCGATGCGATCAATCGCGCCACGGGGGGCGCGCTCGAGCGCACCCTGCGGAACCGCGCCGCCGGCACGACCTACCGCCGCGAGACGATGCGCCTGCTCTCGACGATGCCCGCCGCGGCGATCGGTGTGGATGTGGCGCTGGGCGCGCGCGCCGACCGCCCGCTGTCGGACTGGGAGGCCTCATTCGTGCCGATGACGCTGCGTGACGGTGTGCGCGCCGTGCGAATGCCCGATGGCGCCGGTGGCACACAGCCGCTCGTGCGTCGCGAGGAGGCGCTCTTCACCGCCACGCGACCGGCGGAGTCCGCGGCGCCCACCGCCTACGCGCCGTTGCTTGCGCTCGCAGGCCTCGTGGGTGCCGCGCTGTTGCTTGCCCTGAGCCGCAGCACCGCGACGAGCGCGCGGCTGGCGACGACCGGCCTTGCCGTCCTCTGGAGCCTCGTGGCTGGCGTGGTGGGCGTGGTGCTGCTGCTGGCGGCCACGGTGACGCGGCACGTCTTCTGGGGCGCGAACGCCAATCTGTTGCTGTTTTCGCCGCTGGCGCTGGTGTTGGTGGTGGTGCTGCCGTTGGCCCTCCGGCGGCCTGCCGTGGGCGTCGTGGCGCGCGGCGTCGCAATGGGGGTCGTCGCCAGCGCGGCGGTCGGCGTGGTGGTGGCGTTGGCGATGCACCAGCCGATTGCCGCGACCGCTGCGGTGGCGCTGCCCCTGCACGTTGCCACCGTGCTGGCCGTGCGCCGGCTGAGCGGCGGCGCGAGCCGCGCGGGATGACGCTCGCCATCGGCATCGACGTCGGCGGGACTTTCACCGACCTCGCGGCCATTGCCGACGATGGCACGGTGCAGACCGCGAAGGTGCCGACCACGCCGGGCAATCAGGCCGACGGTGTCGTGGCGGCTTTGGCCGCCCTCGGCGCGTCGTCGAGCACCGTCGTGCGACTCGCCCACGGCACCACCGTCGTGACGAATCTGCTGCTCGAGCGCTCAGGGGCGCGGGTGCTGGTGCTGGCGACCGAGGGCGCGACGGACCTGCTCCGCTTGCGTCGCCAGGAGCGGGCCTCGCTGTACGATCTGTCGCGCGATCATCCCGAGCCGCTGGTCGATGCGGGCGACGTGCTGGCCGTGCCCGAGCGCCAGTCCGCCGGCATCGTGGTGCGCGAACTGACGGCTGCCGACGCCGGCGCCGTGGCGACCGTCGTGGCGGATCGCCTCGATGCCGGCGCCGGTGAGATCGTCGCGATCAGCTTGCTGGAGTCGCACGAGTCACCCGCGCACGAGCGCCGCCTGCGTGAGGCGATTGCCGCCGAGTGGCAGCGACGTGGCCGCACCGACTCGAGACCCCCGATCGTCTGCGCGCACGAGGTGCTGCCCGAGATTCGCGAGTACGAGCGGACGGCCACCACGGTGGCCGAGGCCTACGCACGACCGCGGGTGGCGGCATACCTCGCGTCGCTGGCGGAGCGGGTGACGGCGGCAGGGTACCCGGCCCCGATGGTCGTCACGTCCAGCGGCGGGATGTTGCCCGCGCACGATGCCGCGCACCGCGCGTCGTCGCTGGCGCTGTCGGGGCCGGCCGGCGGTGTCGTCGGGGCGGCGGCGATCTGCCGCGCACTGCGCGTGCCGCTCGCCCTGACGGTGGACATCGGCGGCACCAGCGCCGACGCCGGTGTGATTCGCGACTACGAGCCGCTGATCGAAGCCGGTGGCGACGTCGCCGGTGTGCCGCTGGCGTTGCCCCGCGTATTGGTCGAGACCGTATCGGCCGGTGGTGGATCCGTCGGTTGGGTCGATGCGAGCGGCGCGCTCCGCGTGGGCCCGCGGAGCGCCGGCGCCGTGCCCGGCCCGGCGTGCTTTGGCCGCGGGGGGACCGAGCCCACCGTGACCGACGCTCAGCTGGTGTTGGGGCGCGTGTCCGCCACGCCAATGTCGGGCGGTGTGTCGCTCGACGTCGACGCGGCGCGCGACGCCGTGGGCCGATTGGCGACGACGCTGGGGGCCAGCGTGGACGCCGTCGCGATGGCGATGATCACCACGGCCGACGCCGCAATGGCGCGTGCGCTGCGCCGGGTGTCGGTGGAGCGGGGCATCGACCCCCGCCACGCCGTGCTGCTGGCGTTCGGCGGCGGCGGGCCGCTGCACGCGTGTGGGCTGGCGGAGCGGCTGGGGATGCGGGACGTGATCGTGCCGCCGCACGCGGGCGTGCTGAGCGCCTTGGGCTTGGCGCTGGCCCCCGAGCGGCGGGACGGGCTCGCCAGCCTGCTGCGCGATGCCGCGTCGCTCAGCGCCGCGGAGCTCACCTCGGCCCTGGAAGCCGCGTCCGCGGCCACGGCCGCAGACGCCACGCTCGCGCGACAGTGGTGGTGTCGCGCGCGATATCGCGGCCAAGGACACGCGCTCGAAGTGCCGGCGCACCGTGGCGATGACGGGTCGACGATTGCCTCGCGGTTTCACGCGCAACATCAGGCGCAGTACGGTTTCGCGCTCGACGCCGCCGTCGAGACGGTGGGCATTCGCTGCACGGCGACCGGCGTCGGACGCCAGGTGGTGCTCGCCGCGCCGCGCGCCCGGGCGGCGGAAGATACGGCGGCCGACGAAACGGCCGACGCTGTGACGCCGGTTGCCGGTCCCGCGACCCGTGTGCTCTCGGACGCGACGCTGTTCATCGCCGATGGCTGGCACGCCACGCCGCTGTCGATCGGCGGCTGGCGAATGGAGCGTCGTTGATGCAGGACCAGCGGCTGTCGATTGGCGTGACCGCGAATGCGGTCGCGATGATCGCCGAAGAAATGGGCGCGGTCCTCACCCGGAGTGCGCTCAGTCCCAACATTCGCGAGCGGCGAGACGCGTCGTGCGCGCTCTTCGATGCCGACGGCCGGATGATTGCGCAGGCCGCACACATTCCCGTGCATCTGGGCGCGATGCCGGCGGCCGTCGCGGCGGTGCGCGCCGAGTCGTACCAGGCCGGCGACGTGTGGCTCCTGAACGACCCCAACCACGGCGGCTCGCACCTCCCCGATCTCACGATGGTCGAAGTGATCGCCGACGGCGACACGGTGCTCGGGTTCGCCGCAGTGCGTGCGCATCACGCCGATGTCGGCGGGATGACGCCGGGTTCAATGCCCTTCGGGGCGCGGGAACTGGTGCAGGAAGGGCTGATCCTGCCGCCGGTGTTGCTCGAGCGGGGCGGCACGCCCAATCGCGACGTGTGGACGATTCTGCTGGCCAACGTCAGGACCCCCGTCGAGCGGCGTGGCGATCTCGCCGCGCAGCGGGCCGCGTGCCGCGCCGGTGCCGCGGGCTGGCGGGCGTTGCGCGACGCGATGGGGCCGCCGGCCCTGCAGTCGGCGTGCGACGCGCTGCTCGACTACACCGCGTCGCGCGCGCGCGAGCGCCTGCGCAGCATCGACGGCGCGACCGGCCGCGCGCAGGATGCGCTCGAGGGCGATGGCGTGACCGACACCGACGTCACGATCGTCGTCGCGGTCACGGCCACGGACGGTCGATTGCTCGTCGACTTCACCGGCACGAGCGCGCAGGTCGCGGGCAACGTGAACTGCCCGGCGCAGGTGACGATGGCGGCAGTGGTCTTCGTCCTGCGGCTGTTGCTCGACGACGATGTGCCGATGAACGACGGCATTGCCCGCGTCGTCACGCTGGTGCTGCCCGAAGGGTCGGCGGTGAACGCCCGTTGGCCCGCGGCGGTGGCGGCCGGCAACGTGGAGATGTCGCAGCGCATCACCGATACGGTGCTGCTGGCCTTGGACCACGCCGGACTCGATGTGCCGGCGCAGGGGCAGGGCACGATGAACAACGTCGTCTTCGGTGGCGCGCGCTGGACGTTTTACGAGACGCTGGGCGGCGGGCAGGGGGCGTCGTCGCGCGGGCCGGGCCCGAGTGCGGTGCACGTGGGGATGAGCAACACGCGGGTGACACCGATCGAGTCGCTGGAACGGGCGTATCCGTTGCGCATTCTGCGGTACGCCATTCGCGAGGGCTCGGGCGGTCGCGGTCGACACCACGGTGGTGATGGCGTGGTGCGTTCCTACCAGGCGCTGGCGCCGTGCACGGTGACCTTGCTGACCGAACGTCGCCGTCACGCGCCACAAGGCGCGCGCGGTGGCGGCGCGGGGGCCTGCGGACGCAATCTGCTGAATGGCGCCGAGGTACCGGCGAAGTGCCGACTGGACCTGCAGCCCGGCGATGTAGTGACGATCGAAACGCCGGGCGGCGGTGGCTGGGGCGCCTAGCGCACCGAGTTGGCGTCCAGCACGCGCTGCCAGACGTAGCTCTCGGTAAACACCGCCAGCAGGTGCGGGTCGATCATCCCCGCCTTGGCTTCATCGTGCAGAATGTCCAGCGCGCGTGAGGCCGGCACCGCGCGCTTGTAGGGCCGGTCGGTCGCGGTGAGCGCGTCGTAGATGTCGGCGATCGTCATCATGCGCGTCTGCACCGGGATCTCGTCGCCCTTGGCCGCGCGCGGATAGCCCGATCCGTTGAGCTTCTCGTGGTGACCGAAGGCGATCAACGGAATGCCCTTGAGCTCGCGCGTCCACGGAATCTGTTCCAGGAAGCGGTACGAGTGCGTCACGTGCGATTCGATCTCGCGCCGCTCGCTGTCGTCGAGATTGCCGCGGCGGATCATCAGGAAACGCAGTTCTTCGTCGCCCAGGAGCGGACGCTCGACACCTTCGAAATCCGTGTATGTCCGCTGGTTGATCTGCGCCAGCGCGTCGAAGTTGCCCTCGGCCAGCACCGTCGGCTCATTCGCGCGGAGGATCGCTTCGAGAAAGCCGTTCAGCTCGTGCCGTCGCGCGTCGCGTCGGCTCTCGAGCCGCCCCACGGCGTCGCGATAGGCGCCCGGGCCGTGCTCCAGCAGGTAATCCGCGCGCTCGCGCTCGAACTCGGCGTCGGCCAGGGCGTTCAAGTAGGCGAAGCGGTGCCGAATCAGCTGCAGGTCCCAGGGGTAGAGCTTCTTCTGCTTCACCAGCACGAGCTCGCGGACGCCGACCTTGCCGAAATCGTGCAGCAGAGCGGCGTAGCGCAGTTCGCGCAGTTCGGCGCGCGAGAACACCAGACCGCGGTAGGGCCCGGGTGCCCCGCCCCGGGTGATGGCATCGGCCAGCCCGGTGGTGAGCACCGCGACACGGCCCGAGTGACCGCTCGTCGTCGGGTCGCGCTGTTCGATCGCCTTCACGCTGGCGGTGACGAAGCCTTCGAACAGCCGCTCGATGTCTTCGTAGAGCCGCGCGTTCTCGACCGCCACGGCCGCCTGTGACGCGAGCGCGGCGACGAGATCGATGATCCGCGACCCGAAGGTCGTCACGTGCTCCTCGACCGCGTCGGCGTTGGTGAGGACGGCCCCGGGCGTCCGCTTGCGATTGATCAGCTGCAGCACGCCGATCGTCTCGTCGCGATGCGTGCGCATCGGAATGACGAGCATCGACTTCGTGCGATAGCCGAACTGCTCGTCGAACGAGCGGTTGAACGTGTACACCGCACTCGGCGGCAGTTGGTACACGTCCTGAATGACGATCGGTGCGCCCGTGAGCGCGACGTAGCCCGCCACCGACTTGTCGTCGATCGGCACGGTGAACTCCGACAGCGGGAGTTCGGGCAGCGTGTCGTTCTGGGCCAGCTTGAAGCGCAGCGTGTCGGCGGGGCGGTCGTCGGCGGGACGCTCGACGAGATACAGCGAACCGGCGTCGGCGCTGGCCAGTCGACGCGCCTGCGACAGGATCATCCGCAGCAGCGACTCGAGATCCCGCTCGGTCGTGAGGGCGGCCGCAACTTGTGACAGATCGGTGAGCTCGTCGTGGCGCGCCTGCTCCGACTCGGTCGCGCGCCGCGCCGCGCGCAGCGTCGCCGCCTGCCGCAGCGCGGCCATCAGGGCCGTGCGCACGATGCCGGCCGAGGCGCCGGCAGGGATGAAGGCCGAGCAGTACTCCGCCGGCAGGTCCGTCGTCGGCTCGGCATCGCGACCGAACACGACGATCGCCGACACGGCGGCGAGCGACTCGACGCCGATCAAGCCGCCCGGCGCGTGCAGGAGTTCTGCTTCGTCGACCGCGCAGACGATCGGGCGCGACGGATCGAGGGTGCCCGGGTCGGGCCAGCCATCGCGGTGTTCGAGGTCGATGCCCTCGAGGATGGCGGACGGAAGATCGAGGGCCCGGCCGACGGGCAGTACGAGCAGCGGCCGCGCCTGCATTCGCGCGCGAAACGGTGTGACGCGCGCTGGCGTGGAGCGAGCCAGCGCGTCGTCGCCGTCGCGAGTGGACTCAGCCACCGAGATTCTTGAGTTCCGTCTTCGCCTTCGAGAATTCGGGGAACTTCTCGAGCGAGGCCTTGAACAGCGTCACCGCTTCGGCCTTGTTCCCCTTGTCCTTCGCGGCGATGGCCTTCGAGTACAGCACCACCGCGGCGAACGGCACCTTCTGCTCCGGCGCCGGCGCCTGACCGACGGCGCTCCCGGTGGTGGACGGCATCGGCGTGGCGCCGGTGCGCTTCGGAATCTCGGGGAGCTTCATGCCGCTGTTGAGCTTTTCGGCGAGCTTGCCGATCAGCGGCACGAAGTTCTCGGCCTTGTCGGTCACGCGCTCGGTGTGGATGATCTTGCTCGTTTCCACCTCGAAGACGCGGGCGTTGAGCGACACGTTGCCCTTTGGATCGGCGATGTAGCCGCCGGTCACCATATAGCGCGCGCCGAGTAGCTTGCCGATGCGGACGGCAGTTTCGGCATCGACCCGGCCCGACGTGCCGAGATCCTGTTCGGCCGTGATCTTGCCGATCTGGTCACGTTCGACGACGCGCACGGCCGGGTTGCCGCTGAGCTCGCCGATGAGATAATCGGCGACCCCGCGACCGAGCAGGTCGTAGTCCTTCGCGCCCGGCCCGAAGGAGCCGTTGTTGAAGTAGAGCACGGCCACGGTCGGGCGCTGGTCGGCCGCTTGAGCGGCCACGGCGGTCGGCGCGACGAGTGCAAGAGCGGACAGGGCGTACAGCGTGCGGCGGATCATTGAAATCCCTCCTCGGAGGTCAAATGGACAGTCGCATTCCTTCGGCGGCGGCGATGACCTCGAGCCGCGCGCCGCCGCGCGCCACCCGATCCCGTGCCGCCGCGACGCGAGCATCCACCTCGTCGTCGTGCCGCTCGGGCTTGTGGTGAAACAGCACCAGCGTGGCCACGCCGGCGTCGAGCGCCAGATCAACCGCGTCATCGTCGGTCGAGTGGCCCCAGCCGCGGTGTTGCTCGTACTCCTCGGCCGTGTAGGTCGCGTCGTGCACGAGCACCGTGGCGCCGCGCGCCCAGGACACGAGATCGTCGCGCCAGGTGCTCGGGGACTGCGGATACTTGCTCGCGTCGTTCAGTTCACTGTCGCTGATGTACACGAGACTCCGATCCGGGGTCGCGGGGTCAGCGAAACGATACCCCAAGGCACCGCCGGGGTGCCTCACGTCGAAGGCGGACACCAACACGCCGTTGGCGCGCGCTTCGCCGGGACGGATCTCCGAGAAGTCGATCGCGGCGTCGAGCTGGTCGAATGTGACGGGGAACACCACCGGCGACATCTGGTCGCGCACGACACGGTCGATGCTGGTCTCGAGCGAGGCCGAGCCCCAGATCGTGAAGTGATTGCCGCGCTGGAAAATCGGGGCGAAGAAGGGAAGCCCCTGGATGTGATCCCAGTGCGCGTGGGTGAGGAAGATGTCGCCCTCGATCGCCGCGCCCCCGCTGCGCGTGATGAGCGAGCGACCGAGTTCACGGATGCCCGTGCCCGCGTCGAGGATCACCAGATGGCCGGCCTCCGTGCGCAACTCGGTGCACGGCGTGTTGCCGCCGTACCGGACCGTGTTCGGTCCGGGGCTGGGAATGGAGCCGCGGGTTCCCCAGAAAGTGAGATCCATCTCAGACGATCAGGTCACGGACGAAGCCGGCGCTCGCGCGCCGCTACTAGATGCCGCCAACGATAGCACCAAGACACGTCAACGCGAGGTGACGCGCCTCACAACCGACGCACTTATTCTCGCGCTCGCGCCCGCTTGCGCAGCGCCTCGACATCGGTCAGGGTGATGCGACGCTTGTCCACGCTGATCCAGTCCATCTGCTGGAAGTCGCGCATCGAACGCGACACCGTCTCTCGGCTCGCGCCGATCATCTGCGCGATCGTCTGGTGGGTGATCGCCTGCTCGATCGTCGTGCTCTCGTCGGTGATGTGGTCGAGCAGGAGCCGCGCGATGCGGCCGGGCACATCGAGGAGCACCAGACTGCTGATCTGGTCGTCGGCCGAGCGCAGGCGACGCGAGAGTTCGCCGAGCAAGGCCCAGGCGACCTTGGGGGACTCTTCCACGCGGCGGCGGAAGTCGTCGCGGCGCAGCACGAGCAGCGTCGCGTCCTCGATCGCCACCACGTGGGCGGAGCGCGGGCCGTTGTCGATCAGCGCCAGTTCGCCGAAGTGATCGCCGGGGCCGAAGCGGTCGAGGATCACTTCGCGGCCGTCGTCGCCCACCCGGACGACCTTCACGCGCCCCTCGCGCACGATGAAGAAGGCGTCCCCGGGGTCGTCTTCGAAGACGATCACGCTGCTCTTGGGGTAGCTCTTCTCGCGGACGAGCTCGCCAAAGCGACGCAGTTCCTCGAGGTCCAGCTCGTGGAACAGCGGCACCGTCGCGAGGAACTCCACCGTGCTGGTCAGCGGCGGGATGCCGGAAGCCGGGGTGGGACGAGACGGTCGGGTGGAGTACTCGGCCATACGGGGATGAACGGAAAAGGGGGGCGGCGGCTACTATAGACGGAGCCGCGGGGAGACGTTACCCCCAAGGGCCCCCGCTGTCAAACACGTAACCCCTTGGCACCTTGCAACTTGGGGTTCCGGCGACGTATTTTTACAGGCTGTCCGACACTTTCAGGAGTCTCCGATGAAGGCCGATATCCATCCGACGTACGCGACCGCCACCGTGAAGTGCGCGTGCGGTTCGACGTTTCAGACGCGCTCGACGTTCGCCGACATTTCGCTCGACATCTGCTCGCGCTGCCACCCGTTCTACACCGGCAAGCAGAAGCTGATCGACACGGCTGGGCGCGTGGAGCGCTTCCGCCAGAAGTACAACAAGGCGACCGCCTGAGCATTCGGGCCAAACTGGCCGCCGCCGTTGCGCGGGCGGCCGAGGTCGAGGCGCAGTTGCTCGACCCGGACACGGCCAGAGATCCTCGACGATTCGCGGCGCTGGGGCGCGATCACCAGCGGCTCACGGCGATCGTGGAACGGGCCAGGCGCCTCGAGCGCCTCGACAACGAGCTCGCGCAGGCGCGCGAGCTCGTTGTCATTCCCGACCCGGAGCTTGCCGCCGAGGCCCGTGCCGAAATCGCACGGGTCGAGGCGGAGCACGCCCGCATCGAGGAAGAACTCAAGCCGCTCCTCGTGCCCCCCGACCCCCTCGACGATCGCGCCGCCATCGTCGAGATCCGGGCCGGCACCGGCGGTGACGAAGCCGCCCTCTTCGCCGCCGATCTCTGGCGGATGTACTCCCGGTTCATCGAACGCCGCCCCGGGTGGCGGCTCGAGCTGATGTCCGGCTCCGACAGCACGCTCGGCGGAATGAAGGAAGTCACCTTCAAGGTCGAAGGCCCGGTCGCCTTCGGCGTCCTGCGCCGCGAGGCCGGCGTGCATCGCGTACAACGCGTGCCCGCCACCGAGGCCGCCGGCCGCATTCACACCTCGGCGGCGACCGTCGCCGTGCTTCCCGAGGCCGAAGACGTCGATGTCCACATCGACGACAAGGACCTGCGCATCGATGTCTATCGCGCCTCAGGCCCGGGCGGGCAGGGCGTCAACACCACCGACTCGGCCGTGCGCATCACGCACCTGCCGACCGGGCTCGTGGTGACGCAGCAGGACCAGCGCTCGCAGATCCAGAACAAGGCGAAGGCGATGGAAGTCCTGCGCTCCCGCCTGCTCGACCTGCGCATCGCCGAGCAGGAAGCCGAGCGCGCGCGCCTGCGCCGTTCCGCGGTCAGCACCGGCGACCGCTCGGCCAAGATCCGGACGTACAACTTCCCGCAGAACCGGATCACCGATCACCGCATCAACTACACGACGCACGACCTCACGGGGGTGCTCGACGGCAAGCTCGACGAACTCGTCGAGGCCCTCCGCGTGGCCGACTTGAACGAACGGCTGGAGGAAGCGTGAACGACGAGTCCGTCCTCGAGTGGAACGCCCTCGGCGCGGTCGATGACGCCGGCACGATGCGCTGCAGCGAGCTGGTGGCGGCGGTTGCCGACGTGCTGACGAACGCCGGCGTCGAAACCGCACGGCAGGAAGCCCGCGATCTGGTGGCGGCCTGTGTGGAAGAGCCCCGCTTTTGGCCCACCGCCAATCCCGACGCGCTGTTGCCCGCGCAGGTGGTGGTGCACGCGCGCCGCGCGGCCGCGAAGCGGGCGGCAGGTGCGCCATTCGCCTATGCGGTTGGGGCGGCGCCGTTCCGTCACCTGACGTTGAGGGTCGATGAGCGTGTGTTGATCCCGCGACCGGAGACTGAGCAGCTCGTCGACGAGATCCTCCGCCGCACGGCGGGCGGGCACGGCGTCGCCGCCGACATCGGCACCGGCAGCGGGGCGATCGCGCTGGCGCTTGCGGCCGAAGGGACGTTCGACCGCGTGATCGCGACCGATGTCTCGCAGGACGCGCTGGATGTCGCGGGGGCCAATGCGGCCGCGCTCGCCGGCGAACTCCGCGCGCGCGTGGAACTGCGGCACGGCACCGGGCTCGCGCCGCTGGGCGGCGAGCTGGTGCAGGTGCTGGCGGCGAACCCGCCCTACATCGCCTTCGAGGAAGCGCGCGAGTTGCCCGCGGCCGTGCGGGACTGGGAGCCGGCGCTTGCCCTCTTCGCCGCTGACGACGGGATGGCCGTGATTGCCGACTATCTGGCGTCGGCGATGTCGGTGCTCGCGCCCGGCGGACTGCTGGCTTTTGAAGTCGATAGCCGGCGCGCCGATCGGGCACTGGCCCTGGCGCAACAGGCGGGCTTTGCCACCGCGCACATCGTGCAGGACCTCACCGGACGCGACAGATTTCTGCTGGCGACGCGGCCGATGGCCACTACCCCTCGGCCCGACTCGGCGCCGACCCGTACCGGAGAGCAGCAATGACGGAAGACAAGGCGAAGGAACTCGGTCGACTCATCGGCCAGAGCGCCGAGTACAAGGCGGTCAAGGCGACCTCCGAAGCGCTCAACGCCGATAGCGCCGCGGTCGCGGCGCTGCAGGCGATCGAGCAGCTGCGCGAACAGGCCCAGCGGGGGATGGAGCGCGGCGAGCGCCCGACGCCGGAAATGGAGCAGGAGATGGAACGCCTGTTCACCACCGTGCAGGGCAGTGTGGCCTATCAGCGGGCGATCGCGGCGCAGGAGAACTTCGACAAGCTGATGCTGCAGGTGAACCAGTGGATCTCGGAAGGGATCCGCACCGGCGCCACCAGCTCGATCGTGCTCCTCTGACGTCGATGGCCGGCGCACTCGTCGTCTTTGAGGGCGTCGAAGGCGCCGGCAAAAGCACGCAAGTCGCCCGGCTGGTCGAGCGGCTGCGCGCGTCCGGCCGCGAGGTGCTGTCGCTGCGCGAACCGGGCGGCACGTCGCTCGGTGATGCGGTGCGCGGGCTGCTGCTCGACCCGTCGCGCGAGATTCCTGCCCCAGCCGAGGCCCTGCTGTTCCTGGCCTCCCGGGCGACACTGATGGCGCAGGTGGTGCAACCGGCACTCGCGCGCGACGCGATCGTGGTGCTGGATCGCTTTTTCCTCTCGACGTACGCCTATCAAGTGGCCGGCCGCGGGCTCGATGCCGCGACGGTGCGAGCCGCGAACCTTCTCGCGATCGGCGACGTTCGACCTGATGTGACCTGTGTTCTGGAGCTCCCGGTGGCCGAAGGAATGGCGCGTGCCAATCGCCGCGGCGCCACGGACCGCATCGAGCAGGCGGGCAGCGAGTTCCATCAGCGCGTTGCGGACGCCTTCCGTCGGGCGGTCCGTCCGGACTGGCAGGCGGAGCACCCGGAGTGCGGCCGCATCGTGTCCGTCGATGCCCGCGGCACCGCCGACGACGTGGCGGGGCGCGTGGCGTCGATTCTGGCCGAGCACCTTCCGGACCTGCGCGGGGTATTGCAGGGATGAGCCGCACCCGGTCCGTCGTCACGGGCGTCATCTACGGCGTCGCCGTCGCTGCTGGCGCGTGGCTGCTGCAGCAGTCCAAGGCCGAAGCGGCCGGGCCATCCGACGGGCCCCGCCTGTTCGACGCCGTGCGGCGGCAGATCGCCGATCGCTACGTCGACGAGATTCCCGATTCGGTGTTGTACCGCCGCGCCGTGGACGGGTTGTTCTCGGAGTTGGGCGATCCCAATTCCGCCTACCTCCCGCCCGACCGCCTCAAGCGGCTGAGCGAACGGGCCACCGGCAACTACGGCGGCATCGGCGCGCAGGTCGATGCGCGCGATGGATGGCCAACGGTGATTTCGCCGATCGCAGGCACACCCGCCGATTCTGCGGGCATCGCCACCGGTGACCGCATCGTGGAGATCGAAGGCAAGAGTACGCGCGGCTGGTCCACCGAAGAGACGGTGCGCGCGATTCGCGGCGAGCGCGGCACCCGCGTGCGACTGGCGATCGAGCGGCCCGGGGTGAGCGGCCGACGCGAGTTCAGCCTGCCGCGCCGCGAGATTCACGTGCGGGCGGTGAGCCGCGTGACGATGCTTGCGCCGACGATCGGCTACGTGGACCTCAATGAGTTCAGCGATTCCGCCGCGTCCGAGCTCGCGCGCGCGGCCGATTCGTTGCGCACGCGCGGTGCGCGCGCGATGGTGCTGGATCTGCGGGGCAACCCCGGCGGGCTGCTCGAGCAGGGCGTGGCGGTATCGGAGCTCTTCCTCGCCAAGGGCACCCCGATCGTGTCGCTCAAGGGCCGCATCCGCGGGTCGACGGCCCAACTGGCCAGCGACGAAGCGCCGCGCTTTCCGACCTTGCCGATCGTGGTGCTGGTCAACGAAGGCAGCGCGAGTGCCTCCGAGATCGTCGCCGGCGCCCTGCAGGATCACGATCGCGCGCTGGTGATTGGCACGCCGACGTTCGGCAAAGGCAGCGCGCAGAGCGTGTTTCCGTTTGAGCGCGGTGCACTCAAGCTGACCACGGCGCGATGGTTCACGCCGCTCGGGCGCAGCATTGCGCGACCGACGCGCGCCCCCGACGACGAGGACGACGCGAACGCCGACGCCCCGCGGGACACCGCCCCGCTGCGCGTACCTTTCAAGACGCCGCTGGGCCGCACCGTCTACGGTGGCGATGCGATCGTGCCGGACGTGATCGTGCGGGATACCTCGCTGCGAGTGCCCGAGCGGCTGCTCGACAGCGCGTTGAACGGGCGCATCGGCGCCTTCCGCGACGCCCTGACGGCGACCGCGATTGCGCTGCGTGACGCGGCGCGCGGCGGCGGCACGTCCCCGGGATTCTCCGTCACCGAGGCCCATCGTGCGGCGTTCCGGCGTGCGCTGGCCGCACGGAAAGCCGACGTGGCCGACACCGTGTGGGGCGCGGCGCGACCGGTGATCGACCGACTGCTGACCCAGGAGATCCTGCGCTTCGGCGCTGGACCGGACGCGGTCTTCACCTGGCAGGCGTCGCAGGATCGACAGATTCAGGAAGCGATCCGCCTGCTGACCGGTGTGGAGTTGCCGGCGCAGGTCTTCGCCCGCGCCGGTGCGTCGAACGGCGCCTGACCCGCTGAGGCGCGCGCGGTAATCCGCCGAGCCGAGCGAGTTACTCGTCGAGCTCGTGCCAGGTCGACGTGCGGTTGGTTTCCTTCGCGAAGAGACCGCCGATGACGGCGGTCATCAGCGTGATCGCGATCGGGTAGTAGAGCCCGGCATACTTCGAGCCGGTCGACGCTACGGCGGACGCTGCAATGAGCGGCGTGAATCCGCCGAACCAGCCGTTGCCCAGGTGATACGGCAGCGACAGCGAGGTGTAGCGGATCTTGGCTGGGAACGCTTCGACGAGATACGCGGCGATCGGGCCGTAGGTCATCGCGACGAAGACCACCTGCAGCGCAACCAGCAGCGCCAACACCACCGGCTGTGCCTTGAAGTACTCGAAGCCGCGGAAGATCGGCAGCCAGAGTGCGGCGGCGAGCAGATTGCCGGCGACCATCACCTTCTTGCGGCCAATGCGGTCGGACAGCGATCCGAAGTACACGAACGCCGGCGTCGCGAGCACGATGCCGCCGACGACCACCCAGTTGGCCACGCTCGGCGCGAGGCCGACCGACTTCTCGAGGAAGATCTGGGCGTAGAACTGGCTCGTGTAGAAGATCACAGCTTGGCCGGCGGTGATGCCGAAGAGCACGACGAAGAAGAGCTTCCACTGCGCCGCGGTGCGGTAGGAATCGCGGATGGGGGCTCGCGACGTCTTGCCTTCCGCCTTGAGCCGCGCGAAGAGTGGCGACTCCTGCATCCGGCGACGGATCACGTACGACACCGCAATCAGCACGACCGACAGCAGGAACGGAATGCGCCAGCCCCACGCCTTGAACGCATCCTCGCCAAGCAGGGACCGCGTGCCCAACACCGTGAGCAAGGACAGCAGCAGTCCGAGCGACGCGGTCGTCTGGATGAACGAGGTGTAGAAGCCGCGCCGTCCATCGGGGGCGTACTCGGCGACATACACGGCGGCGCCGCCGTACTCGCCGCCGAGGGCCAGGCCCTGCAGCAGGCGGCACCCGACGAGCAGGATCGGCGCGGCAATGCCGATCTGCGCATAGGTCGGAATCAGGCCGATCGCCGCCGTGGCGCTGCCCATCAGCAGCAGTGTCACGAGGAAGGTGTACTTCCGGCCGACAATGTCGCCGATGCGCCCGAAGAACAGCGCGCCCAGCGGGCGCACCGCAAAGCCGGCCCCAAAGGTGGCCAGCGCCTTGAGGAAGTTCGCCGTGCTGTTGCCGGCGGGGTAGAACTCGGTGGCGACGATGCTCGCGAGCGCGCCGAAAATGAAGAAGTCGTACCACTCGATCAGCGTGCCCGCCGATGCGCCGACGATGACGCGCCAGATGCTCTGCTCGGCCTGCTGCTCGACCGCCAGCGTGGCGGCGCTGACCGCCGTCCCGTCCGTGTCATTCCCGGCCGACACGATCACATCCCCGGGCGTTCAAGAATGCGTGCCCCCTTTGGCGGCACGAAACGGAACACGCCATCGTCGAGTCGCGCCCCCGGCCGAAACCGGACGAGCCGAATGCTGCGGACGACACCGTTGGCATCCGTCGTCTCGAACTGGCGCAGATAACCGGTCGCGTCATCGAGCCAGATCGTCGCCTTTTCGAACAGGCCCTCGCCGTCCTTCGGGGTGAGCGACAGCGCGTACGTCGCGCGTCCATCGACGCGCGCCGCGCCGATGGAGGACACGGTGTACTTCGCGCGCGGATTCTCGAAGAACTGTCCGAGCAAGTCCACGCCGCCGAGTCCCGGGCCCGCGGCGCCCAGGGGCAACCGCAGGATCTGGTCGGGCATCGCGCTCGGCAGTTGCACCCACAACGACTGGCCGTCGGCCACGATGCGGTCGCCGCGCGGCTCGGTGAAGACCACGCTCAGGTAGCGCGGCGGCTTCTGCTGCAGCTCGCCACGCGACGTCACCTTGGCGCCGGTGAGTGGGTTGGTGAGCGTCTGCACGAACGTCGCGCGCAGGGTGCCGACCTTCCCGTGCAACTGCACGGCGCGGTCGAGTACCGAATCGGCCTTGGTTTGTGCGGCCGCGGCCGTCGGCGCCAGCAGCCAGGCGATGGCGACGGCTTGAGCGCCCAGACGAGCCCAGCGCGCGGCTCTCACCGACGCGCGGGTTCGGGCAGGGTGGCGATCGAGCGGCCGATCGCGTCGGCAATCACGCGCAGCTCGCCCATCAGCGTGGTGAAGGCCGCGGGGCCCAGCGTCTGCACGCCGTCGGAGCGCGCCTTGTCGGGGTCGGGATGCACCTCGATCATCAACGCGTCGGCCCCCGCCGCAATCGCGGCGCGCGCCGCCGACGGCACGAGATCGCGCACCCCCACGCCGTGGCTCGGATCGGCGGCCATCGGCAGATGCGACTGCTTCTGCACCACCGGAATCGCGCTGACGTCGAACACGTTCCGCGTGGCGGTGTCGTAGCTGCGAATCCCGCGCTCGCACATCACGACTTGTGCATTGCCTTCGTTCAGGATGTACTCGGCAGCAAGCAGCAGTTCCGTGATCGTCGCGCTCATCCCGCGCTTGAGCAAGACCGGCTTGCCGAGCCGACCGACCAGCTTGAGCAAGGCGAAGTTCTGCATATTGCGCGCGCCCAACTGGACCATATCGGCGTACTCGGCCACGAGCTCGGCGCCGGCTTCGTCGAGCGCCTCGGTGACGACGGCGAGTCCGGTTTCGGCCCGCGCGGTGGCGAGCATCTCGAGTCCGACCTTGCCCAGTCCCTGGAACGCGTAGGGGGACGTGCGCGGCTTGAACGCGCCGCCACGCAGCGCGACGGCGCCCGCGGCCTTCACCGCACGCGCGGCAGCCACGATCTGCGCTTCGCTTTCGACCGAGCAAGGCCCGGCGATCACCGGGACCTCGTCGCCGCCGAAGACCACGCCGGTGGCCAAGGTCACCAGCGTCTTCTCGGGCTTCCACTCGCGCGAGACCTGCTTGTACGGCTTCGAGTCGTAGAGCACGGAGCCGACGCCCGCCATCGCCTCGATGTGCGTGCCATCGGTCTGGCTGTCATCGCCGACGAGGCCGATGGCCGTGCGCGTGCTGCCCGGCATCGGGATCGGCTTGAAGCCCATCGCCGTGATCGCATCGCATACGGCCTGTATCTGCTCGGCGGTCGCGTCCCGCCGCATCATCACCAGCATTGCCCTGTCCTCTTACAGTGTTGCAGTCCACCCGTCGTAGCCGACGGTGACCGAACCGCCAAAGTGCCGGGCGATTTCGCCCGCCAAGTCCGTCCCTTCGAGCGGCGGATACAGATGTGTACACACCAGCCGCTGCGGACGTGCCCGCGCTGCCAGCCGACCGACCTCGTCGGGGGTCAGGTGCGTCGGGACCGCCATCGCGGCCGGCAACGAACACTCGATCACCAGGAGGTCGACGTCCCGGGCCCAATCGGCAAAGGCCTCGTCGTACGAGAGGTCGCCGCTGATCACCGCCCGACGCCCGGCGTGCGTCAGGCAATATGCCACGCTTTCGGGGGTGTGCGGTACTTTCGTCGCCGTGAGCGACACCTCGTGGCTGAGCGGCACGGCCACGCCGGGCCGCAGCTCGATCGTCGTGATCGGGAAGCCGTAGGTGCTCGCATCCACGCCCAGTGCAGCGCATACCGCGCGCACCCGCTCGATCGTGCCGGGCGGACCCAGCACCTGCAGTGGGGCCGAGCGCGGTGGCAACTGGCCATAGCGCCACGCCACGAACAGCGTGGCGAGATCGCTCAGGTGGTCGGCGTGAAAGTGCGTGAGCGCCAGATGCGTAATGCCCGACCAGTCGAGCCCAAGGCCTGCCATCCGGTGCGCCACGCCCGAGCCGCAGTCGACGAGCAACCGCACGTCGGCGGCCGACACATACACGCCCGCCTGCACGCGCGTCGCGCTCGGGGCGGCCGCCCCCGAGCCGACGATGGTCACCTGCACGACGCGTTCCGGCGGCGGGCCCGCACGCCGTCAGCGCGCCGCGACCGCGACGTTGCCGGCGATGGCTTCCTCGATCGCCTGTCCGCGGAGCCGCACGCTGACCACGCTCGACACGCCCGGTTCCTGCATCGTCACACCGTACGCCGCATCGGCCGCTTCGGTCGTTGTGCGCGGGTTGTGCGTGATGACGATGAACTGCGTGTTCGACTTGAACTGGTTGAGCATCCGCACGAAGCGCCCGATGTTCTGGTCGTCGAGCGGCGCGTCCACTTCGTCGAGCAGACAGAACGGGCTCGGCTTGGTGAGGAAGATGCCGAAGAGCAGGGACAGCGCGACGAGCGCCCGCTCACCGCTGGAGAGCAGGTGAATGCGCTGGGTCTTCTTGCCGCGCGGGCTCGCGTGCACTTCGATGTCGCCCTCGAGCGGCTGATCGGGGTGCTCCAGGCGCAGGTCGCATTCGCCGCCGCCGAACAGCGTCATAAAGATCTGACGGAAGTTCTCGCGCACTTGCACGAACGTCGCCAGGAACAGCTCCTTCGCGGTTGCGTCGATTTCGCGAATCGCCTGGGTGAGCGACTGCCGCGCTTCCTGCAGGTCGTCGCGCTGGCGAGTGAGGAAGTCGAGGCGCTTGACCTCTTCCTCGTGCTCCTCGATCGCGAGCGGGTTCACCGGTCCCAGCTGCTCCAACTGCTGGCGCAGGCCGTCGGCTTCGCTCTTGAGCTCGGCGTCCTCGGTCTCGAGTGCGACGAAGCCGGCGAAGAGGTCTTCCATCGGCTTGCGCCACTCGGTTTCGAGGCGTTCGCGAATGGCGGCACGGCGACCCGACAGCTCGGTGTGACGCAGTTCGGCGTGGAACAGCGCCTCGCTTGCGGTGCCGGCACTGCGCCGAGCGGCGTCGAGCGCGTGCTCGGCCGCCGTCAGCGCGGCGTCGGCCTGCTGCACCGCCACTTCCGACTCGGCGAGTCGTGCTTCGGCATCCGCCAGCGCCGACCGGCGCGCCGCGAGATCCCCGCGCCACGTCTCGAGCTGCGTGGCCAAGGCGCCGTCGTTCTGGTTCAGCGAATCCAGTTCCAGCGACAGCTGCGCCAAGCGCGCGACCGTCGCTTCGGCTTCCTGCGCGAGGCGGCGCGCACGGTCGCGGGCCACCTGCAACCGCGCATCGGCCTGAGCCTCGGCCACCTGCGCGTTGGTGCGCGCTTCGCGGGCCGCATCCTGCGCCTGCTCGGCCGCCGCGACGTGGGTGCGCGCTTCTTCCACCGCCTGGGTCCGCTCGGCAGCGGTCACGACCAAGGCCTCGACTTCGGCGAGCTTGGCCTGCACCGTCGCGGCGAGGTCCGTGTCGCGCTGCTTGAGCCGTTCGACGAGCTGGTCGGCCTCGGCCACCTGTCGCTCGGCGCGCTGCACCTCGCGCTCGCTCTCGGCGCGACGCGCATCGGCGCGACGCGCTTCGAGCTGCGCCGCTTCCCACTGGTCGGTGGCGTGCCGCAGTGCGGCCTCGGCGGCGTTCACCGCTTCCCGCTCGGCCTCGGCCATCGCCAGCGCCGCATCGCGCGCGGCAGCGGCCGCCACTTCTGCGTCGCGCAACGCCGTCAGCTCGGCACGGCGCTGCAGCGGACCTGGGCCGCTCGTCTCGCCCGGCAGCCACACCGCGCCGCGCGCATCGACGAACGCACGACCGCCATCCAGCGCGCGCACGCGACCGAGGAGCGCACGGCCCCACGCGCGCAGGACGTCGGCAATGCTCACCTGCGTGGCGAGCGACTCGCCGTCGTCGGCCAGCTCCATTGCCGCGTCGAGCGGCAGGAGCAGCAGCGGGCCGGGCTTGGCATCGGCGTGCCACTCGCGCACGGCATCCGCGACTTGGCGATCGCGCACCACCACCGCGTGCATCGTGTTGCCAAGGAAGCGTTCGACCAGCGCGGCGGCGTCGGGGGCGGCGGTCACGAAGTCGGTCACCGGGCCAAGCACGGCGCCGTCGCCGAAGCGATCCCGCACCTTGAGCAACTGCTGCGCCCCAGGGGCCAAGCCGACGCGGTCGCGTTCGAGCGCCTCGAGCGCGTTCGCCTTCGCGGCCACCGACGTCGCGGCATCGACGGCCCGTGCCAACTCGTGCCGCGCCATCGATTCGCGCTCGCGCGCGGCCTTAAGGGCCGTCGACGCGGCATCGCGGTCGGCGGCCGCCGTTTCGAGCGCCGCCTGCGCGGCCGCCAGCGCCACCTGCGCCGCTTCACGTTCGCGCAGCGACACCGCCAATTGATCCGCCAGCGCGACGCGATCCTCTTCGAGAATCACGAGCTTCTGCGTGACGTCGCCGCGCTCGCGTTCGGCAGATTCGCGCGCCATTTCGAGCTGACGACGCTGATCGTCGAGCGATCGCAGCGCGCGTTCGGCCTGGTCCACCGCCGAGCGCGACTGCGCCAGCGCGGCACGCGCCGTTTCTTCGTCCTTCGTGCGCTGGGCCAGCACCTCGCGCGCCTCGGCCAAGGCGGCGTCGGCACCGGCGCGCTCCATCTCGGCGCGCTCCTTGTCTTCCTGCACCTGCGCACCCAGCGCTTCGCGCTCGGCGCGCTCGAGGTCCGCACGCTGCCGACGTTCCGCGGCGTTGCGCTGGCGCTCTTCGCTCACCGCGATTTCGCCCTGCAGGGTTGCGACCTGCGCGCGCTGCTCAGCGACCAGTCGGGCGAGTTCGCCGCGCCCGGCTTCGGCCGCCGCCCGGGTGCCGTGCGCCGCGTCGCGCGCGGCTTCGGCCTCGCGGACACCGGCTTCGGCCTGCGGCGCCTGCGCCTTGAGCTCGGTGACCTGCGCTTCCATCGCCGCGAGTTCGTCGGCCCAGGCCGCGATCTCGCGCGACGCGAGCGTCAGTTCTACCGCGAAGCGACGCTGCGTCAGCTCCTGCGCCCGCTCGGCGCGCTTGCGCTGCCGCGAGAGCGAGCGGACCTGCGACTGCACCTCGGTGATCAGGTCGTCCAAGCGCTGCAGGTCGAGCGACGTCTCCTCGAGGCGGCGCTCGGTGCTGCGGCGACGATCGCGATACAAGCCGACACCTGCCGCTTCTTCGAAGAGCTCCCGCCGTTCGTCCGGACGGTCCGACAGCAGCGCGTCGATCATCTTCGACTCGATCACGACACCGGAGTCGGCACCCAGGCCCGTGCCGCGGACCAGATCGTGGATGTCGCGCAGGCGGCAGGGCGCGCGGTTCAGGAAGTACTCGCTTTCTCCCGACCGCGACAGCCGACGCGTGATGACGACTTCCTGGAACGGGACCGGCAAGCCGCCATCTTCGTTCGAGAAGTGCAGCGACACTTCGGCCACATTCACCGGGCGGCGCGCCGAGGAGCCCTGGAAGATGACTTCTTCCATCTTGGCCCCACGCAGCGCCCGAGCGCGCTGTTCGCCCAAGACCCACCGGACCGCGTCCGACACGTTCGACTTGCCGCAGCCATTGGGGCCGACGATCGCCGTCACCCCCTGCTCGAAGACCACTTCGGTGGCATCGGCAAACGACTTGAAGCCGATCAATTCCAGCTTGGTGAGCCGCACTTAGAACGCTCTCCCGGTCCGATAGACGAGAACAGGCTCCACCCGCGCTGCCCGCAAGGCAGGGACGTGGAGCGCTGCTTGTTGTGGCGATTCGAACGCCCCGGACAGCACGTCTGCACGGCCGTCGGGACGTCGCAGGGCGTAGGCCGGCAGGCCCAGTCCCGCGAACCCTGCAAGGTAAGCGGTTGCCGAGTCCGACGGGACGTCCGCAGCCAGCCGGAACGCATAGGGCACCCGGACCACCCGACCGGCCTCGGCGTCGAGCGCCCCGCCGCGACGCAATTGCACCAGCAGCGACTCGGCCGCCGGGCGCGTCACGGTGGCCCCCGCCAGCACCTTGTACCAGAGTGAGCGACCGCCGGCGATGGTCGACGGCGACCACGTGCCGGCGACCATCGGCCGCTCCGGGTCGGCCAGACGCGCCCGTGCACCGGACTCGGTGTTCTCGGCGACCAGCTCGACCGCCCAGCCGGCAGCCAACAGGGAATCGGCGGGATTGGCCACTTCGAGCGGGGCAATCGGCATCGTGTCGATCGCCGCCGCCGTATCTGGGGCGGTCGGCGTGCTGTCGACAGGGGCCGACGGTGTGACCGCCACCGGCGGGGCCGCGGCGGCGGCCGTGGCCTGCATTCGCAGGTAGCGCCAGCGTGCCAATCCGGCGCCGCCGGCCATCGTGGCGAGCAGTACCAAGGTGATGATCAGCGTCCGGCGCGCCCGGCTCGGCGGCGGTGCCGCCGGCGGCGGCGGCGACCAGCCACCGGCCACATCGGCGTCCAGCGGCGACGCCTGCATCGCGTCGTCCAGCACCGCGCGGAAGTCCGTCGTGGGCCGTTGCGTCAGCGGCTTCTCGGGCGGCGGCAGCGGCGCGATCACCGCCGCGCTGGCGCGCGCCGGTCCGATCAACGTCGTGATCGTCTGCGTGCTGGGCCCCAGAATCACATCGGTCCCGACGCACACTGCGCCGCCCACGTGCTCCACCAGGGCGTCGAGGCCGGGCGCGTCGGCCGTGACGCAGAGCAGCAGGATCGCGCCGACCTCGCCGAAGCCTGCCGCCAATCGCTTCCAGCGGTCGCTCGCGAGCACGGCTTCCTGTTGCACGTCCTCCGATCCGCTCGGCAGCACGAAGCAGTTCGGCAGGCCGCGCACTTCCCGCGCGATGCGGTTCAGCGACACGCCGTAGAGGAACGAATCGACGATGCCCTCGGGGGGACCGTCCGCGAGCAGCGACACGAGCGGCGGCGCATCGCCGATCAGGTCGCCCAGCGCCACGCGGCGAATGGGGGCCAGCGCGCGGGCCAGCCCCAGCGCCGCCCAAGCGGTGGCATCGGGATCGCGGCCCACGATGACCGCCGAGGCCCGGCCGCTGAGCGCGGTGGAGCCCTTCACCCCGGCATCGAACCACGCCAAGAGCCGCGGATCCGTCGGCGGCCCGAACGTCGCGGGGGCGGTCACGGCGCGGCGGTGCTCACGATCCAGTGCTCACGTCCCGCCGCACGACCGGCACGAACCGCCGCGTCGCGCGTGTCGAAGGGGCCGAGCACCACGCGATAGGAGCGCACGCGAGCGCCCTCGACGCTCACCACGCGCGCCGCGGTGCCACCGGCCCGCAGCTGCGCGGCCAAGGCCTGCGCGCGCGCATCGTCCACCGTCGAGGCGAACGACACCAGCCACCGCGCGGCGGAGTCCGCGGCGGGCGTAGCGGTGGTGTCCGGAGGGGACTCGGCGGACTCGCGATCTTCCGCCGCCGTGGCCGCAATGGCGGAGTCGATCGCGTCCGCCACGGCGGTGTCGATCCCGTCGAAGGACGGCGGCGGCGGGGCATCGCCGCGCGCGCGGAAGCCGTCCCACTGCACCACGTGCCACCACGACGACGCACCGCCGGACACGGCGCCGCGACGCTGCAGTGAGTCGGCATCGAGCCAGGCCACATCGGGCCCCAGCACCACCAACACCGTCCCATCGGGCAGCACGCGCGGCAGGTCATCACGCCACGACGTCGAGAGGGTGGAGCGTACGCGACCCGTGGCGATATCCACGGCCCACGAGGATTCGCCCTGCCACGGTCGCACCAGCAAGGTGCGGCCCAATGGATCGACGCGCAGGCCGCGCCCCGGCGCCGGGAGTGCCCACGAGGCGCTCTTGGCGCCGCGATAGCGATCGATCACTTCCACCGAGGGCGACTTGTCGTGCACGACGAACACCGAGTTGCCGCTCGGGGTGGTCGCGATCGCGAGCGGCGCCCCGGCGGGGAGGTCGCGTACCGTCGCGACGACGGCGAGTGTCTTGGCGTCGAGTGCGTCGACCGAGCCCGCACGCGCCACCCACACGCGGCCGGCGGCCTCCGATGTCAGCAGGCCGGCCGCGACAGTGGCGCGCGCCGCGGCTGCGGTGTCCGGCGGCGTGAAGCGATCGAGCAGGAGCGAATCACCGATCGCCGCCACCGCCAGCACGCCCCCTCGCGCCAAAGGCACCAGCGCCTGCGGGGCCGCCACGAGGTTGGCCCGCCACGACTGCACCGCGCCGTCGGTGCGATACACCGCGCGCGTCAACGCCTCGGCCGCGAACAACTCGCCATCGGCGGCGCCGCCAAGCGCTAGGCGCACCGGCACTGAGGGCCGCTGCACGGTGGCGCGTCGCAAGTCGAGCCGGATCAGCCGGCCACTGGTGTCGGCGACCGTGAGACGACCGATGTCGGCGGCGAAGTCCACGATCCGCGTCGTCGGCGGGATCTGGGCGGGCGACGACCAGACCGGGCGTTCGAGATCGGGCCAGCGGAAGGCCTGCACCGTGCCCCCCGTGCGTGGCACGCGGAGCACGATGGTTTCCGGGCCGGTTGCCGTGGATGAGACGGTGGCGCGAGGCGGAGCAGGGCTGCGGTCCGCTCCCGAACAGGCCACGACCGCGAGCGCCGCCGCGAGAGACGCGGAGCGAAGCACGCCCAAAGATACACGGCCCCGGCGCCTGAGGCGCCGGGGCCGTGCCACTCCAGCACATTGACCTTAGAAGCTCGGGCCCAGCGTCCAGACCCAGTAGCCGCGGCGCTGCGGATCGGCGAGCGGGATCGCGTAATCCCAGCGGAGCAGCGCCAAGCCGAACAGGTTGAGCCGCAGCCCGGCGCCGTAGGACCCGAGGAAGTACCGCTGCCGGTCGGCCGCCGGATCGAAATTCGCCGGCTTGCGGAGCGACAGCGTCTGTCCCGCCGACCACGCGGCACCCCAGTCCATAAACACGAGGCCGTCGAGCGGCGGCAGGGCGATCGGAAGGAGTCCGAGTTCGAGCCGCCGGACGACCGGGAAGCGCACTTCGGCGTTGGCGTACGCGGCGCGAGTGCCAACCAACTGCTGCGCGCCGCACCCGGAGGTGTCGCCGGTGACCGACGGAATGCAGTTCTGCGCGAACCCGCTCTCGCGATCGTACCCGCGCACGAAGAAGGGGCGCCCGATGTACCGCGGGAACGCGCCGGCATCGCGCCCCGAGCGGTACGTGCTGGCGACGCGCGTGGCGACCGTGATCCAGTTGAAGAGCAGCGGGCTGTAGCGGCGGTAATCGACCGACGACTCCAGCCACTGCAGGTTGCCGAGCGCCGGCGAGAACTGCACGCGCCACCGACGACCGCTGATCGGGCCGGTGTAGCCCTGCAACGTGTTGTCGCTAACGTAGGCCGCGACCGGCGAGAAGAACGTGCTGCTGCCCAGATTCTGCACCTCGGCCGGCTGCGGTGCCGCGGCGAGGTTGCCGATCGGATCGACGATGGTGTTGAAGTTGAGCTGCGCGCGCTGCAGGTCGAAGAACTGCACGCCCAGCTCGAACCGCGTGAATCGGTTGAGCGGGTAGAACCCGGTGGCGAAGACGCCGCGCTGCACGATGCGGAGCAGCGACTGGGTCTGCGTGAAGGTGAAGCCGTCAGGGTTCGGCGCGACGTTGCCGCCAAGGAACAGGAAGAGCGGCGACTGCGTGACGCCTGCCTGCCACTGGAAGCGGCCGCCCATCTGCGTGTAGGCGGCGTAGAGCTGCGCCTCCTGCAAGCGGCCGTTGATTGCGCCGCTGAAGGCCAGGCGGCTGTTGCCCATCAAGTCGCCGAACACGATCGTCGTACCGCCGAACAGGCCGCGGCCGAAATTGTCCTGCGCATAGCCGATCGTCGGCTGCGCGACGTATTCGGGTTCGAAGGCTGTCTTGTAGGCGAAGCGGCGGAAGGTCGAGGTATCCGGCAACGCGAAGTCGGCGCTGTCGGACATTGCCGCCACGCTCACCGGGCCACCGGCCGACGGCCCCCGCAGTGCCGGGAGCGAACCCGAGGCGCGGACACCGGTCGGCGACCGATACAGCGACACGCGACGCAACTGGCCGTCGAGCGTCGTCTCATCGCCGCGCGTCGGCTCAGCGATTTCGATCGTCGCCGGCTTTGCTTCCGCCACCACCGTCGGACCGGTGCTTCCGTCGCGCCACGGCGCCTTCTTGAGCTGCCGCGGGTTGGCGACCGACCACACGCTCACGTCGCCGTTGTCGTAGTACACGAACGCCATCTTGTCCGCGCCGCGCGCCCACGTGAGCGCCGGGCTCAAGTCGGTCAACGACGAGACACCGCCCGGTACGTTCGTGAGGCGGTAGTGTTCGCGCTGCACGAGGTCGTACAGGAAGATGTTGTCGATGCCCGAGCGGCTGCTGATGTAGGCGATCGACTTGCCGTCCGGCGCCCACTGCGGGTTGATGCTGCGCCCACTCTGTCCGGGCACCACGGTGACGCGTCCGGTCTCGAAATCGTAGAGCGAAATCCGAAACGGCGAGAACCGCAGCACGTCAAAGTCGGTCTCGGGGCCGCGATCGGACGCGAAGGCGATCGTCTTGCCGTCGGGCGACCACTGCGGCATCAGGTCGCCGTAGCGGTCCTGCGTCAGCTGGCGGAATCCGCTGCCGTCGCGGTTGACGACGTAGAGGTCCGTGATGCCGCCACGGTTGCCGCTGAACACGATGCGCTGTCCGTCCGGCGACCACGTCGGGCCGGTGGCACCATCGAGCGGCACGTCGGGGAAATCCTTGATGATCTTCCGCGACTTCACATCCACGAGATACAGAATGTCGCGGCCGGCCTTCATCGCGGTGAAGGCCAGGGTCTTGCCGTCGGGCGAGAAGGCGCTCTGCGAATAGAGCAGGCGCAGTTCCTCGAAGTCCGCATCGGTCGTCGTCTTCACCAGGCGCTGCAGTCGCTTGCCGGTCCGGCCGTCGGCCAGCCACAGGTCGGGGAAGACTTCGCCTCGCAGGAAGGAGCCGTAGCCGATGTAGGCGATGTAGTTGCCGTCGGGCGAATAGGCCGGCGCGACGAAGAAGGGCGCACCGCCCGTCTTGCGCTCCGACAGCAGGGGCTGCGAGAACTTGCGCGGCCGCTCCTTCTCGGCGATCTGCGGCAGGTACTTGCTCTGCAGGTGCTCCTTCCACTCGTCGGACAGTTCTTCGAGCGACAAGCCGAGTTCGCGGCGGAAGGCCCGCTCGATGCCGATCGACGGCACCGCGTTCATGATCTCGCCGATCGCCTCGTCGCCCCAGCGCTGGCCAACGAACTGCCAAAGCGAGTGGCCGAAGGTGTACGGGAAGAAGAGGTCGGGGCGCTGCGTCATCGCCTCGATCGACGGGATGCGACCGCTCACGGCGGCGTCCCGCATGATCATATCGAGATACGGGAGCCGGCCGCCGTAGAAGAGGTACTCCGGCATCCCCTCCATGAACCACAGCGGCGGCTGCACGTTGGCCAGTGTCTGCAGGCCCTGGCCCGCGCGGCCGCGGGCGAAGATGTCGTACTGGAAGACGTGCGTGAGCTCGTGCTGCAGCACGTGCTCGAAGGTCTTGTAGTCGCCGGTGAACGGAATCAGCGCGCGATGGCGCAGGCCTTCCGCCACGGCGCCGGTGCCTTCGCCCAAGTCCCCCGTGATGTTGTTCTGGCCGAAGTCGCCACGCGTGGCGAAGAAGATCAACGGCTTCTTCTCGCGGAACTGATGATTCATCAGCCGCGTGAGCCGGGCGTACGAGCGCTCCGCCATCCGCGCACCGTCGACCGCGGCTTCGGCGATTTCCGGGTAGTAGTGAATCAGGAAGTGCTCGGTCTCCATCACCCGCCACTTGAATTGGCGGTACTGCACCTGATTCATCCCGAACTGCGTATCGCCGAACTGGGCCTCGGCCACGCGGGCGCCGAGCGCCCCCGTCACCGCCAGCGCCACGGCTGCGGCGGCGCGAAGGAAGCGCGCGGTGGCGCTCACGCCAGCCGCGCGACGGGTACTACCGGGGCGTCGCTCCATAGCCGTTCGAGTTGGTAGTAGGTCCGCAGCGTGGGCGTGAAGAGGTGCACGATGACATCCACGAAATCGAGCACGACCCATTTGCCGGTTTCGGTGCCTTCGACGTGGTGGACCTTGTGGCCCGCCTTGCGCGCCGCTTCTACGAGCCGGTCTGCGGTCGAACGCACGTGCGTGTCCGAGGTGCCCGAGGCCACCAGAAACCAGTCGGCAATGTCGCTTACATCCCCGACCCGCAGGACCGTGATGTCCTCGGCCTTCGCGTCGTCGCACGCGGTCGCGAGGACGCGCGCCAGCGCGTCAGAGGGGCGCGCAGCGGGGGGCTTTGGGGCCTTCGGGGGCTTGGAGGCAGCGGCAGGCATCAGCGGTGACAACCCGTGAGACGGCAGGAAGTTCCGGCCGTTAAGGATGGATGCTCTAGTGCTAGCAGAGCGGGGGGACGGGGGCAAGAGCGGAACGCGCGCCACGGGCCGGCGCAGAAGCGACGAGGGCAGGCGCAAAAGCCGCGAGGGCCGGAGCGCACGCGCCCCGGCCCTCGGCCGTTGGATCGGATCGGTCGGCGATTACGCCTTGATGACCCAGACCTTGATCTCGGGGTGCACGCCAGCGTGCAGCTTCACCGGGACCTTGTACACGCCGAGCGCCTTGATCGGCTCGTGGAGGTCGATCATCCGCTTTTCGACGTGCTCGAAGCCCTGCGTGTGGAGCTGCTGCGCGATGTCGGCCGCCGTCACCGAACCGAAGAGCTTGCCCTCGTCGCCGACGCGGACCGAGAAGGTCAGCTGGATCGGCTCGAGCTTGTCGGCGATCGCCTGCGCGGCGTCGCGGCGCGCCTTCTCGGCGGCCTCGAGGCGGGCGCGCTCCTGCTCGATGCGCTTCTTGTTGCCGGGCGTCGCCTCGAAGGCGACCCCGCGGGGGAGCAGAAAGTTGCGGGCGTACCCGTTCGAGACCTTCACGATCTCGCCCGGCTCCCCGAGGTTCTCAACCGCTGCGCGCAGAATCACTTCCATCGTTCACTCCGAGTCAGGGCGTGGGGGCCTGCGCCCGCCGCCGCCAGTCAATCCAGGTATCCGAAAGCCCGAGGCACGCGGCGGTCGGCACGACAATCGTCCAGAACACCGATGCGGCCAGAACCACGAGCACGGTGGCTACAGGTCCAGGCGCCACGAAGTACCACAACACGCCGAAGCCGCGAATGGCATACAGCGCGCCGAACAAGACCAGTAAGTTCGCCGCTACCCCCCGTACCGGCGCAAGTCCCGGTACCACCAAAATCGCCAATCCGGCGATGATTCCCCACACCAGCGCATCCGAGAAGCGGAAGTCGGCCAGCCGACCCAGCGGGGGGCCCAGTCGCGTCCGATTGAGCCGGTGGTAGAGCGACCAGGCCAGGCCGAGCACTGCCAGCACTTCCAGCGCGAGCAGGGCGGGGAGCAGCTGGACGCCGATCACGGGGAGGAACTGCTGCAGCGCGTCGCTCAACACGCGCATCTCCTGACGGCGCGCCTGCGCGGCCTCGCTCTGATCGCCACGGCCTTGCTGGGCAATCATCGCCGTGGCCGCCTGGGCCATCGTCGCGGCGCGCGCGCGGTACTCCCGTTCCACCGCGTCGCTCACGCGTCCGATGCCGCCGCTCGACGCGGCAATGAGCGCCGCGCCGCCGATCGTGACGGCGGTGGCACCCAGGGCGCGGGGAAAGAACGGCACATCGCGCCACGCGCCGGCGAGAATGCCGAAGGCCACCGCCAGCAGGAGCGCAAAGCCCAGCTCGAGCCGCGCCGCGCCGGTATCGGCCGCCGCCAGTTGCACGACGAGGTACAGCACCGCCGCGGCCCATCCGGCGGCCGGCAGCCAGCGGCCGCCGCGGCGCCATCCGGCGAGCATCAGGGCCGCCAGCACCGGGAAGAGCAGCACCAGCGGCCGACCGATTGGGGCGATCGGTCCCACCAACAACAGGACGAGGGCGAGTGCCAATAGCACCCGCCCCCACCCGCGCTCCGTCGGCGCCGCGAGGGGCGCCGGAGTCTCATTGCTCATTGCGATCCGCGCCGGCCCGAACGGGCGCCGGCGATTCGCCTCACGCGGACTGCGTGCGGACGTACGGGATCAGGGCCAGATACCGCGCGCGCTTGATCGCGGTCGAGAGCTGACGCTGATGACGCGCACAGGCGCCGCTCAGGCGGCTGGGGAGGATCTTCCCCTGCTCGGTGAGAAAGCGACCGAGCGTGCGCTCGTCCTTGTAGTCGATCCAGCGAATGCGGGACTCGCAGAATGGGCAAGCCTTCGAAGGGCGGCGCATCGGTTATTCCTCGTCGTCGTCGTCGTCGTCACGGCGCTTCCCGAACTCGCCGTCTGCGAGCAGGTTCGCCGGAGCTCCGAGCTCGTGCTCGTAGATCGTGAGCAGGTAGCGGAGGATCCCTTCGTCGAGCTTGAGGGCGCGCTCGAACTCGGGGAGCACGGCGGGGGCGATCGTGAAACGCGATACGACGTAGTAGCCGGTCTCGCGCTTGTTGATCGGGTACGCCAGCTGGCGGCGGCCCCAGTGGTCGGCCGTGAGGCCTTCGATCGTGCCGAGCAGCGCCTGGAACTTGGCGAGCTTTTCGGCGATGACGGTGTCTTCGAGCGTGCTGTCGAAGATGTACACCGCCTCGTACGTGCGGGTCATCGGATGTGGCTCCCTGTGGTCTGAAAGTCCCCGGACGGATGCCCGGGGAAGGGTGAGCCGCTAAAGCTATGTCAGCCTTCGGGTTGGATCAAGTCTTGAGGCCGTCGAAGATCGTCCGCACCAGCCGGTCGTCGGGCCAGTCCATCCAGTCGGCCGCCACCGCGATCTGCACCCGCTGCGCCCCGGAATTGCACTCGACCGTCACCAACTCGCTCCCCGTCGTCGCCACTGCGGGGCTGTCCGGCATTTCCAGGCAAATCCACGTGATGCCGGTCTGATCCGCCACTGTACGCACAGTCGGGCTCCTACTTGGCCGAGGTGAGGAACAGCATCACGTCGCCATCCGCGACGACGTACTCCTTGCCTTCCGATCGGGCGACGCCCTTTTCCTTCGCGCCCTTCCAGCCGCCCGTCGCAATGAACTCGTCGTACGCCACGGTCTCGGCGCGAATGAACGCCTTCTCGAAGTCGGTGTGAATGACGCCCGCCGCCTGCGGCGCGGTGTCGCCGCGGTGGATCGTCCACGCGCGGACTTCCTTTTCGCCGGCGGTGAAGAAGGTCTGCAGGCCGAGCAGGTGGTAGCCGGCCCGGATGAGCCGGTCGAGGCCCGCGCTCTCGATGCCGAGCGACGCCAGAAACTCCGAGCGTTCCTCCGGCGACAGTTCGGCGAGTTCGCTTTCGATCTTGGCGCTGAAGGTGACGACCTCGGCCGGCTCGTCAGCCGCGGCGATCGCGGCGCGGAGGGCCTTCACGTGCGGGCCTTCCTCACCCGACAACTCGGCGTCGGTGACGTTGGCGGCGTAGAGGATCGGCTTCATCGTGAGGAGCGCGAGCCCCTTGAGGACGGCGAGTTCGTCCTTCGAGAGCCCGGCGTGCCACAGCGCCGTACCAGCCGCGAGCGCCGCATTGGCCTTCTCGAGAATCGGGAGCTCGGCGAGCGCCTCCTTGTCGCCGGTCTTGGCCGTGCGCTTCACCTTGTCGAGCCGCTTTTCGACGGAGCCCAAGTCGGCGAGCGCGAGCTCGATCTCGATGATCTCGCGATCGCGCACCGGGTCGACGCTGCCCATCACGTGCGTGACATCGGGATCGTCGAAGCAGCGAATGACGTGCACGATGGCGTCGGTCTCGCGGATGTTGCTCAGGAACTTGTTGCCGAGCCCCTCGCCGCTCGAGGCACCCTTCACGAGACCGGCGATGTCGACGAACTGCACGGCCGCGGGGACGATCTTCTTGGGGCTGATGAGCGCCGAAATCGCCTGCAGCCGCGGGTCGGGCACCTCGACCATCCCGACGTTGGGATCGACGGTGCAGAACGGATAGTTCGCCGCTTCGGCCTTGGCGGCGGTCAGCGCATTGAAGAGGGACGACTTGCCGACATTCGGCAGGCCGACGATTCCGAGAGAGAGCATCGCAAAGACGGGATGAAGGGCACGCTCGCATCGCGCGGCGGCAACGGAATGAAACTAGCCACGAAGTCTCGGCACCGCTCGTGGGATGGGGCCGTCCTACCATCGCGGCATGCAGGACTACAAGAAACTCGTGGTGTGGGCCAAAGCCCACCAACTCGTGCTGTGCGTCCACCGGTCGACCAACAAGTGGCGGCGGCGGTCGGACGCCGCGCTGGCGTCGCAACTGCGACGCGCGGCGGCCGCGGTGCCGGCGAGCATTGCGGAGGGCTGCCACCGGCGGAGCCGATCGGAGTTCCGGCGGTATCTGGAGATCGCGTACGCATCGGCCGGCGAGGTCGACTACCATCTGCTGCTGGCCCGCGATACGGGGGTGCTGCCGGCGGCGGAGTACGACGACCTGCAGGAGAAGACGGCGCAGGTCAAGCGGATGCTCGCCGGTCTGGTTCGCCGCCTGTCGGCCGCCATCGACGCTGATCACTGACGACCGTAATCCGACAACCCTCAGCTTGCGTTGTCCCCATCCCTGACTGCGTTGTCGGTAGTCGGTAGCCAGTCACAAGCCTGTGACCGATGACTGACTGCCGACCACGCAGTCACTTCTCGGGACAACTCAAGCCAAGGGTCATCAGATCAGGGTCATCAGTCGTCAGCGGCGGTGCGGGGGATCGAGGGGGCGTTGAGCCGGGCCGACGCTGATCACTGACGACCGTAATCCCACAACCCTCGGCTTGCGTTGTCCCCATCGCTGACTGCGTTGTCGGTAGTCGGTAGCCAGTCACAAGCCTGTGACCGATGACTGACTACCGACCACGCAGTCAGGGCGAGTGACAACTCAAGCCAAGGGTCATCAGATCAGGGCCATCAGTCGTCAGATTCGATGTTCAGTTGAAGCGATTCATCGCCTCTGACACCCCGTCCCGCACCCAGCACTCCACGGCGTCCACCATCCGATCCATCGCCCCTCGGATGAACGCCGCCTCGTCCTTGCCGAACCGCCCCAGCACGAAGTCCGCCAGGTCGCCGCCGAGCCGCCGCTCATCCTCCGGCCGGATCCCGATCCGCAGCCGCGCGTACTCCTGGTTCCCGAGCGCGCGCTGGATGTCCTTGAGCCCGTTGTGCCCGCCGGCCGATCCGTTCGCGCGAATCCGAATCGTTGCGAGCGGCAGCGCCACTTCATCCACCACCGCCAGCAGGTCGCGCTCCGCCTTCCAGAGTGGGCGGCGCTGGTAGGTGCCGAGCACGCGACCCGACAGGTTCATATAGGTCATCGGCTTCACCAGCCGCACGCGCTGGTCGCCGAGCCGGTGGTCGATCACCACCGATTCGCCTTCCTTCTTCCAGGTGCCGCCGCCCCAGCGCGTGTGGCACGCGTCGAGCACCCACCACCCGACGTTGTGTCGGGTGTCGGCGTATTCGGGGCCGGGATTGCCAAGTCCGAGGACGACTTTCATAGGCGCAAAATAGAAACGGCCCCCGCGTTTGCAGGGGCCGTGTCCACGACGTGCGGCGAATTACTTCGCGTCGTCTTCGTCCTTCTTGCCCTTCTTGAGCACTTCCGGCTCCGCGGCGGCCGCTTCGGCCGGCGTCTCCTCGTGCGTCTTCGGGGCCACGATCACGCAGATCGTCGCGTCTTCGTCCGAGAGAACCTCGACGCCGGCGGGCAGCGCCAGGTCGCGGACGTGGATCGAATGACCGATGCCAAGCTTCGCGACGTCGACGTCGATGTGGCCGGGGATGCTGGCCGGATCGACGCGGACTTCGATTTCGCGCATCGTCTGGTCGAGAATGCCGCCGCCGTTGCGGACGCCGTCGGGGCTGCCGACGAGGATGATCGGCAGACGGACCGTCACCTTCTCACCGGCGACCAGTTCCTGGAAGTCGATGTGGAGGATGTCCTTCTTGACCGGGTGGCGCTGGATCTCGCGGATCAGCGTGCGCGAGGTCTTGCCGTCGATCGACAGTTCGATCACGGTGCTCGACGCTTCGATCTTCTCGAGCATCCGGCCGAGCTCGCGGGCCGGCACCGCAATCGCCGCCGCCTCGCGGGCGTGGCCGTAAATGACGCCGGGCACGTGGCCCTTGGCGCGCAGCGTGCGCGCAACGCCCTTGCCGGTGCCGGAGCGCGTGGTGGCGGAGAGACTTGCAGTTGCCATCGGAGTATCCTCGGTCAGTCGAACAGCGACGACACGGATTGGTCGCTGTGGGTGTAGCGGATCGCCTTCGCCAGCAGTTCGCCGCAGCTCAGAATCGTGAGCTTGTCGAACCGCCGCTCGGGCGGGATGAACATCGAGTCGATCACGGTCACTTCGGCGATTGGCGCCTCGGTGAGCCGCTGCACGGCGGGGCCGCTCAGCAGGGCGTGGCTGGCGCAGGCATACACCGTGCGCGCGCCCATCCCCTTGAGTGCCCGTGCCGCTTCGGCCATCGTGCCCGCGGTGTCGATCATATCGTCGCAGAGGAGGCAGTCCTTGCCCTCGACGTCGCCGACCACGTTCATCACCTCGGCCACATTGGCCTTCGGCCGCCGCTTGTCGATGATCGCGAGCGTGGCGTCCAGCCGCTTCGCGAACCCCCGGGCCATCTTTGCCGAGCCGACGTCCGGAGCGACGACGACCAGGTCCTGCAAATTCTTCTTGCGGTAATGCGAGACCAGCACCGGCGCCGCATAGAGGTGATCGACTGGCACGTCGAAGAACCCCTGCAACTGGTGCTGATGGAAATCGAGGCCGAGGACGCGATCCGCGCCGGCGGTCTCGATCAAGTTCGCCATCAACTTCGCCGCGATTGCCACCCGCGGCTGATCCTTGCGGTCCTGCCGACCGTACCCGTAGTACGGCAGCACCACCGTGATGCGCGCCGCCGAGGCTCGACGCGCCGCATCGATCAGGAGCAGCAGCTCCATCACGTTGTCGGCCGGCGGATTCGTCGGCTGCACGATGAACACGTCGGACCCACGGATGTTCTCGTCGATCCGCACGAAGATTTCGCCATCCGCAAAGCGCGTCACTGTGGCCTTGCACAGTTCGGTGCCGAGCTGACGTGCGATCTCTTCGGCCAGTGGCCGATTGGCCGTCCCCGAGAGGAGCCGGAACGAATGTGAAGTCGGGGCGGTGTCGGTCATAGGCGAGCCCTGAAAACTCGCCAACCCCGAGGCAGGTGTCAACGTCTGTCCGGCGGCCACGACGCCACGACGCCGGAGACCAGGCATTGCCCCTGCTGGACTCGAACCAGCATAACCGGATCCAAAGTCCGGGGTCCTGCCATTGGACGAAGGGGCAGCACGCGGACGGCCAAGCCGTCGCGCACGCCACAAGCTAGTCCAGCCGCTCCACCGGCTCAACGCGTTCGGCCGTCACCGTCTGCGCCAGCACGTCGATTTCGTCCGGGATCGACTCAGGGTCGACCTCCAAGCCGAGCAACTGCACGTCGTCGTCGAAAGGCTCGCCGTTGGGCATTGCCGGCAGTAGCGCGAAGACGGTCGCCCCCGACCCCGACAGCATCGTGAACCCGCCACTCGCCGACGGCACCGCGGCGTCGAAGTACCGCAGCGCGGCGGCAACGCCCAGGTGATGCTCGGCGACGACCGCCTCGAAGTCGTTCAGCGCGAGCTCGGCCACATCCCCCCAATCCCGCACGTCTTCGGGCGCCAAGCCGAGCTTCGGAATCACCTCGCCCGGCAGCCGCGCCGCGTCCAACCAGCCATACGCCGCCTTGGTGTTCACGCCCTCGGCGAACGCGGCCAGCAGCACCAGCGCGCGCGGCAGGGGCATCAGCGGGTCCAAGCGCTCGCCATAGCCTCGGCCGATCGCCAGCACGGCGTCGCCGGCCAGAAACGGCACATCCGCGCCGAGCGCTGCGCCCATTGACTGCAGCGCGACCTGACTGAGGGGATTCGGCGCCAGTTCGTTGAGCGCGCGCAGCACGGCGCCGGCATCGGCGCTACCGCCGCCGAGCCCGCCGCCCACGGGAATCCGCTTGTCGATCGTGATCGCCCAGCCGCCGGGGAATCCCGTCTCGCGTGCATACAGCTCGGCCGCGCGCCACGCGAGGTTCCTCTCGGTGGGACCCAATCCGTCTACGGGGAGCATCGGGCCGTCGACGTCGAGCGACTTGGCGCCACTCGTCGCCTTCACCGTGACGACATCGGCCAGATCGAGCCGCTGAAACAGGGTCTCGATCGGGTGATAGCCGGTGGCGTCGGGCGTGAACACCCGCAAGACGAGATTGATCTTCGCCTGCGCGTTGACCCGAGCGGTGCCGCCGGCGCTGCGGCGTCGGGTCGCGCTCACGACGCGCCGCCCGGCGCGCTGGACTGCCGCGACAACTGGCCCAAGGACAAGCCGAGTCGCGCGAAGTAGATCGCGCCGATCACCGTGATCGGGATGTAGCTCAGCAGGTGGAAGCCGAAGGCCCAGGCGACTGCGGCGTCGGCCGGCACACCGTAGACGCCCAGCCCCAGCTTGGCGAAGCCCTCGAACACGCCGAAGAACCCCGGCGACGACGGGATGGCTACCCCCACGGCAATCAACCCCTGAAGAAACAGTGCCGCCGAATAGGGCAGGGACAGGCCCACGGCGAGGAAGCCGAACCAGAACGCCAGCGCGTTCATCAGCCAATGCGCCAAGGTCCACGCGAAGACCTCGGCAAAGCGGCGCGGGCTGCGCAGCACCCCCATCCCGCTGGCGAAGCTACGGAGCAGCCGGGCGCCGGGGGCGCGCGTTGCGGGGAGCACTCGGCCCACCGTCGACTCGAAGACACCGATGATCCAGTCGGGGGCGAAGGCCAGTAGGGCAACGCCGGCGCCAGCGACGGCGCTGATCACGCCGAGCGTCGCGGCCAACTGCCACACCGGACGACCGGCCAGTTCCACGCCGTCGGGAAAGCCCGGCGCGACGAGTGCGGCGCTGAGGAGCAGCAGCAACACGACGGAATCGAACAGGCGGTCGACCACGAGCGACGCAAACGCCGCCGCGAACGACACCCTCGGCACTTCGCGCGTCAGCGCGAACGCCCGGGCGATCTCTCCAGCGCGCGCCGGCACGACGTTGTTGATCATCATCCCGACGGCGGTGCTGCGCCACAGCGGGCCGATGGCTGCGCCCGGGGCGACGTCGTGGAGGATCGGGCGCCAACGATAGGCCCGAAGCAGGAAGATGCCGGTCGCGCCCGCCGAGCTCAGGGCGAAGTAGAACCCGTTCGAGGCGCGCAACACCTGCCAGACTTCGGGGAACGAGACGTCCTTAAGCGTCCACGCCAGCAACGCGACGCTCAGGACGATGCCGAGCGCGCCGCGCCAACCGAACTGCATCGCTTACTCCGTGCCGACGAGATCGAGCAGGTCGTACAGCTCGTGGAGTTGCTCGGGCGATGGGGTCCCGTGACGGCGCATTTCGTCGCGCAGCGTCTGCGCGCGTTCCAGCGCGGCACGACCGCGGTAGAGCAATCGCTCGATCGGGACGATCGTGTCGTCTTCCACGTGGGCTGGGGCGGCCAATGGCGCCGAGGTCAGACCGCCGAGCCCAGCGAGGCCCTGCGCGAGCAGCGACTGCAATTCGCTCGCGGGCGGGGCGACAGGCGCAGGCGCGGGCTCGGGCGCAGGCGCGGCGGGGGGCTCGGCCAACGCGATCGCGGCTACACTCGCGGCCGGCGCGCTTGAAGCCGGCGCGCTCGCCGCGGCAGGCCGCCACTCACCCTTGGGATCGGCCAGCGCGACCGCCGCCGCGTCGAGGGCGTCCAGCGACTCCGTCGCGAGCGCCGCGGCGCCGCCGACGTGCGCGGCCAGCAGCGCGGCCACGTCGTGCTCATCGAACGACCGGGCGACCTGTTCGAAGGCCACGACCGCGCCGCGCAGTTCGCGCCCTAGGCGATCACGCGCGATCGAATCCCGTGCCGAGCGCGCGTCGCCGACCAACCGGCGCAGGTGCTCGGCCAGACTCACCGCTTCCAACCGGAAGCGCTCGGCGCGCGAGGTCGGTGGGTTCGGCGCGGCGGCGATCACGTCGGGAGCGCCGTCGGCGTAGTACAGGGCACTGATCGGCACGATGCGGTCGGCGTCGCGCTGCCCGTCGGCGAGCCGGTCGAGCGCGGCCACGAAGGCATCGAGCATCGGGCCGGTCGGCAGCGGGGCGCGCGCGTCGATCGCCTGGGCCGCGTCGGTGAGCACGGCATCGGCGGCGACGAGCACGTCGAGAATCTGATCGCGCATCCCGGTGCCCTGTTCCAAGGGACGGAGCGCGCGCTCGATACCCTCGACGATCTCGGGCAGGGGCGGGAAGTCCTTGAGCTCGGCGGTGCCGCGGAGGCGCCGTACGCGGTCGGCGAGCGGCGCCAGCGCCGCAGGATCCGCGGGCCGCGTCCGCAACATCGCGATTGCCACCGACAGTTCCTTGGCGTCCCGCGCGATGAGCGATCCCGCGTCGGGAATGGGGGTCGCGACGGGCGTCGCGCGCGGGGCAAAGGCCTCGAGTTCCGCCGCGAGCGCTCGCGCGCGCGCTTCGTCGTCGGGGGTTAGCGACTTGACCGTCCGGACCAGCCGTCGCAGTTCATCGACGGCCGACACGATCGCCGAGCGCTGGCCGGCACCCCACGGCGCCCCCGTATCGCGGGCGTACTTCGCGACGCGCTCCAAGGCGCCACTCAGATCGGCGACCAGCGGCACCTTGGCCATCGTCGCCGACCCACGCAGCGCGCGGGCGTGCTTGTGCAACGCCTCAGGCTCGGGACCGGCCGAGGCCGACGCGAGAACGTCAAGCCGGTCGAGGTGCTCGGCAGCTTCGAGCGCGAAGAAATCGAGGAGTCCGCCGGGAGCGGTCATTGGGCGAAGACGAGGAGTCGTGACGGTCCGGAACTAGGACGCGGCGCGTCAAACAAGGGTAACGCCCGCCGCGCGCGCGGTCACCATCGCCCCCCGCATTTCCCGGATCGCCTCGGCCAGTCCGACGAACACGCTCCGCGCCACCAGGGAGTGCCCGATGTTCAGCTCCTCGATTTCCGGGATGGCTGCCACCGGGCCGACGTTCCGCACCGTCAGGCCGTGGCCGGCGTGCACGGCGAGACCGAGGCTGGCCCCCAGCGTGGCGCCCGCGGCCAGCGCGCGCAGGGGGGCGGCGTCCGTTGGATGATGGGCGTAGGTGCCGGTGTGCAATTCGATCGCGTGGGCGCCGAGCTCGCGGCTCGCGCGCACCATCGCCTCGGCGGGGTCGATAAACAGCGCGGTGCGCACGCCGGCGGCGGCCAGTCGCGACAGTGCCGGCCGGAGTGCCTCCGCGTGGCGCACGACGTCGAGCCCGCCTTCGGTCGTGACTTCTTCGCGGCGTTCGGGGACCAGCGTGACCTGAAAGGGCCGCAGCGCCACCGCGAGGTCGATCATTGGCGGCGTGTTGGCGATTTCGAGATTCAGGACCGTGGTGACCGCGCGAGCGAGCGCGGCGATGTCGGCGTCCTGCATATGCCGCCGGTCTTCGCGCAGGTGCGCGGTAATGCCTTCGGCGCCGGCCGCCTCGCAGAGTCGCGCCGCCTCGACCGGATCGGGTTCGTCGGTCCGCCGCGCCTGCCGGATCGTGGCGACGTGATCGACGTTGACGTAGAGGCGCTGCGGGCGGGTTGAGGCCATTGCAACAGAAAGGTTAGCGTTCGGCGGAAATGCTCTTGGGGAGCCGAATGGAAGACAAGGGAATTTGGTTCGTGCGCGCCTCGCGTGGGTGGCGGTCGGTGCGGCTGGCGGCGCTGGTGCTCGTGGCGCCGGTGCTGGGCTCGGCGTGCGCCGGCGGGAGGGCGCCGGCGGCGAGTCAGGGGCGCGACAGCCCCCGGCAGGCCGTCTCGGCATTTCTCGATGCCGCGAAGCAGCGGGACGTCGAGGCGATGGCCAAGGTCTGGGGCAGCCAGAACGGCTCGGCCCTGAACACGATGGCCGAAGGGGAGCGCGACAAGCGCATCCTGATCATTCAGTGCCACCTGCAGCACGACCGGTCGACCGTGGTGGCCGAGTTCCCGGGCGACGACGGACGTCGCGTGTTCCGGGTCGAGCTCACGTTCCAGGGCGTCACCCTGAGCACCACCGTTGCGGCGGTGAAGGGGCCCGCGGAACGCTGGTTCGTGGAGTCGGCCGACATCGAGAAGACGGCCGAGTTCTGCCGACGCGGCGGCGTGGGCCGGTGAACTTTCCGGCCCGATGACGGCTTAGTATTCCGACAGCTCGACGAGGATTCCCGCAGTGCTGGACGGGTGCAGGAAGGCGATCCGCTTGCCTTCGGCGCCGATGCGGGGCGTCTCGTCGATCAACCGCAGGCCGGCCGCCTTGGCTCGCGCGAGCGTGCCATCGAGGTCGTCCACCGCGAAACAGATGTGATGAATACCCGGACCGCGCTTGGCGAGGAACTTCCCGATGGGAGTGGCCTCCTCGACCGGTTCGAGCAGTTCGACCAGTGCATCACCTGCAGCAACCGCCGCGATCCGGGCGCCGTCGGAATCTCCGATCGGCACTTGGGGCATCCCGAGGAAGTCTCGGAAGAACGGGAGGGCCGCCCCGAGATCGGGGAGGGCCAGCCCGACGTGGGCGATGCGGGTGCCGCGCGGGGGATGGGCAGTCACGGAAGCAGGGGCCTGAGGGACTCGGGCCGAATCGTAATCACCCGTTACCGATCGGGGCGACGCCCCGAAGACAGGAGTTGCAGATGGGCAATGCCGTAGCCGTAACCGACGCCACCTTCGAGCAGGAAATCATCAACCACGACGGGTTGGCGATGGTGGACTTCTGGGCCGAGTGGTGTGGCCCCTGCAAGATGATTGCGCCCACGGTCGAGGCGCTGGCGACGGAGTACCAGGGCAAGGTGAAGGTCGCCAAGGTCGACGTCGATGCGAACAACGAATGGGCGCAGAAGTACGGCGTCCGGTCGATTCCGACCCTGTTGTTCTTCAAGGGCGGCAAGGTCGTGGATCAGATCGTCGGCGCGATGCCGAAGCCGGCCCTCGAAGCCAAGCTCAAGGCGCACGTCTGAGCTTGCGGCGGGCGGACCGTCGTATGTAGGGTGGACGCCGGGGTAGCGATGTCGCTGTCCCGGCGTTCGCTTTTCCTTCCTGATGCCCGCAACCACCGACGGCCTTCGCTATCCGCACACGCGGGTGCTGCTCCCGCGCACTCGGCTGGCGTATGTGCATCTGGCCAATCTGCTGAGCGACGCCAAGCGGGATCGTACCGCGCGAGTCTTCGGCTACGTGGCGATTTGGCTCGAAAAGGAGCTGGTCGTGCTGTACTTGCAGGAAGGGCAGGTGGTGAATGCGACCGCGACGGCGGATGGCAAGCAGTGGCAGCCGGTGCCGATCCGCGAAGCGATCGCCAAGGTGCCCGCCGCGCCGGAGTTCGGGGCGATTTGTTTTCACGAAGCGCCGGACGAGCAGCTCGCCTGTATGTACTGGTCGCAGGTCGGGCGACCGGACGAGTTCCCGAAGGAACTGGCGCCCACCGACGCGACCGCGCTCCTCGGCTACCTGATGGCGCAGATGTATGACGGCCTCCTGGAGCTACTCGTCAACGGGCACATCCACTACGTGCGCGTCGACGACGGGATGCCGGTGCGCGGCTACTTCGGCAGTGCCGCTCCGCCCGCTGGCACGGTGGACGCGCGACTGACGGCCGTGCTGGCTGGGGTCGGCGATACCAGCGCCCCGTCCGGGCTGACCGGCGAAATGGCGTATCCTCGCGTGCGTCGCTTTCCGGTGCCTCCGGCGTTGCCGGTGCAGGCGCCGCCCACGTTGATTGCCGCCTACCGGGAGTTGATGCGCGCCTTGGTGGATCGGCTGGCCGCCGCGGGGCAGGGCGGTGCATTGCAGGTGGCCGAACAGGCGCGGCTCCACCTCGCCGCGACGCATCCGGTCCTGCAGCATTTCGCGCTCGACGACCGAGTGGTGCGCGACCCGGTGATCGAGACGAAGCCGCTCTCCCTGGCGGTCGCCGCGTGGACGAGTGATGTGCTGTGGGGTGCAGGCGCGGGCGGGCCGGCGCCGGAGCAGGTGTTGGCCGACGTGGGGCGCGATCGGCGGCATCTGTTTCAGTCGGCAGGGTATTGGGACGCGCTGCCGTGGCGCGTGACGTGGTAGCTGAGGGCCTCGCCCCCGGCACGCTGTACGTCGTCGCCACCCCGATCGGCAACTTGGGAGACCTGTCTCCCCGCGCCGCGGCGGTGCTGTCGACTGTCGACGTGGTGTACGCGGAAGACACGCGGCACAGCCGACCGCTGCTGCAGCACATCGGGGCGACCACGCCGCTCGAATCGTTCCACGCGCACAACGAGCAGGCGATGCTCGCCCGCGTGCTCGCGCGATTGCGCGACGGCGGGACGGCCGCGCTGATCAGCGACGCCGGGACGCCGCTGGTGAGCGATCCGGGCGGGCGGCTGGTGGAGGCGGCGACGGCCGCCGGTGTGGCGGTCGTACCGGTGCCGGGGGCATCGGCCGTGCTCGCGGCGCTCGTCGGTAGCGGCTTCGCGGCGGTGCCGTTCACGTTCTACGGGTTCCTCCCGCGCAAGGGCGGCGAGCGGGCCGCGCGCGTGGCGGAACTGGCCGCGTTGCCCCACACCGCGGTGCTCTACGAGGCGCCGCCACGGCTGCACGAAACGCTCGCGGATCTCGTCGCCGGCGGCCTCGGCCAGCGACGCGGCTGCGTGGCACGCGAGCTCACGAAGAAGTTCGAGGAGTTCCGACGCGGAACGGTGCAGGAACTCGCCGCGTATTACGCAGCAGAGACGCCGAAGGGAGAACTGGTGCTCGTCCTCGACGGCGCGCCGGTACCACCACCGCCAGCGGCAAGCGAGATTGCGGCCTTCGTGGCGCAACGGCGCGCCGACGGAGCCGACAGTCGGACGATTCAACGGGAGCTGATGGACACGATGGGGCTCGCGCGCAATGCCGCGTATCGCGCCGCGCTCGGGGCAGGCGCGGGAGCGGGCGACGAGGCCGGGGACGAACCGTGAGGCGGCTCGTCCTCGGGCTCTCGACGTGCCTGCTGGTCGGCACGGCGCCCGCCCCCCGCGAGATCACCATTGCGCGCCTGCAGTACGAAGGTGGCGGCGACTGGTACGCCAATCCGTCATCGCTGCCGAATCTCATCGCGGCGGTGCGGACGCGCACGAGCCTGCGCGTGTCGCCTCAGGAACTGCGCTTGCGGCCCACCGACGACCGCTTGTTCGATGCCCCGTTCGTGCACCTGACCGGACACGGCGAGATCAAGCTGACCGACGCCGATGTCGTGCGCCTGCGCGAGTACCTCCTGCGCGGCGGCTTCCTGCACGCGGACGACAACTACGGACTCGATCCGAGCTTCCGCCGCGAGATCGCCCGCGTGTTCCCGGATCGACCGCTGGTCGAAGTGCCGACGTCGCATCCGGTCTATCGCGCGGTGTATCCGCTGCGCGGCTTGCCGAAGATTCACGAGCACGACGGCAAGCCGCCGCGCGGGTACGGCATCTTCATCGGCGACCGGCTGGCCGTGTTCTACTCGCACGAAAGCGATCTCGGCAACGGGTGGGAGGACGTGGGCACCTATCCGGAGGATCCGCCGGAGAAGCACGAGCAGGCCCTGCGGATGGGCGTGAATCTCGTGGTGTACGCCGTCACCAGTCGGCCTGCCTCGTGACGCTGCGCACGCAGGTCGACGCAATCGCCCGGGCTGCGGCGCGATGGCTCGCGGTGCACACGGTCGGCGCCGCGGTCACTGTCGCGGCACTCGTCTTCACCGCTGCGGCGTGGGCATTGGCCGATGCGCGCTGGTTGTCGTGGCCACGCACCGTGCCGTTCGTTGCGTGGTTGCTGGCCATCGCGTCGGCGGCGGCGCTCTGGTGGCGCGCGTCGCGTCGGGCGTCGCGGGAGCTCACGGCAATCGCCGCCGCCGACGCGGTGGAGCGGGAAGGCGGCCTGCGTCACGGGATGCTTCGCGGCGCGCTGGAGGTGGAGCGCGACGGGGCGCTCGGCGCGCGCGCGGCCGAGTTGGTGCGGGATCGCGTCGGCACCGCGTGGGCGCCCTCGTGGCGGTCGCGGTGGCGTCGCGGGGCGATGCAGATGGCCGCGGTTGGCAGCGCGGCCGTCGTGGTGGCGATCGTGACGTCGCGGCTCGCGCCGGACGGCTGGGCGGCGGCGGTGCACCCGCTGCGCGCCGCCGCGGGGACGTTGGTGCCGCCGCTCGAGATCGAGGCGCCGGCCCTCGCCGTTCGCGGGAGTGTGATCGAGGCCGCCGTCGCGGCAGACGGCCGTCGCACGATCAGCGTGCGACTGCATCAGGTCGGCGCGCCCTGGCAGACGCGCACGCTCGAGGTTCGGAACGGACGCGCGCTGTTGCCCTTGGGCCGTGCCGAAGCGGATCTCGCGCTCGTGGCGACCGACGGGAGGCAGCGCAGTGACACGACGGTGATCCGCGTCGTGGAGCGCCCGTACATCGGCGATCTGACCGTGCGGGCGGTGTATCCGGCGTATCTCGGCCGCGAGGCCGAGGACATCGCCCCGGGCGATGCGATGCGCGTCCCGCGCGGCACGCGGCTCGTGATGTCTGCGTTGGCCTCCGTCCCGGTGACGTCGGTGGCGCTGCGCGCTGGCGGCGAGTCGCGGGCGCTCGTCGTGGGTCGGGACGGTTCGCGCGTCACCGGTGAGCTGGTGGCGGATCGTTCGCTCGTCTGGGGGTGGACCGCCACCGCGCGTGACTCCGGCCCGACGATCGAACTGCCGCGTCCGCTCGCCGTGGATGTGTTGCCGGATTCCGCTCCACTGGTAGTGATTCTCTCGCCGGCGCGCGACACGACCACCGCGCTGGGCGAACGCATTCCGGTCACGATTGCCGCGCAGGACGACCACGGCTTGGGTGTGGTGCGGCTCTGGGCCTGGCGTCGGTTGGCCGACGGTGGGGAGCGCGCGCTCGGCAGCGTCACCTTGGCTGATGCGCCGGGCACCGCGTGGAGCGGCGTGCAGGTGCTCGATGCCGCCGCGCGCGGCCTGGAGCCGGGGGATGCGCTCCGCATCGTGGCGGAAGCCGTCGATGCGTCGCCGTGGAAGCAGCTGGCGCGCAGTCGTGAGGTGCTGTTGCGGGTGCCGTCGTTGGACGAGCAGCGCGCCTTGGCGCGTGAAGCGGCCGATTCCGCGGCCGCCGCCGCCGCGCGCGCCGCCACGGCGCAGCGGGCGCTCGAGCGCAAGATGGCCGACGAGGCACGGACGCGGAGCGCGGCCGCCGCGCGTGGCGAGAAGACGATGGACTTCGCGCAGGCGGAGCAGGCCAAGGCGTTGGCGGCCGAGCAGCGGCGTGCCGCCGAGCGCGCCCGGGATGTCGCGGAGCAGGCGGCGTCGTTGGAGCGTCGGTTGCAGCAGGCCGGTGGTCTCGATAGCGCGCTGTCGCAGCGGCTGCGCGAAGTGCAGCAATTGCTGAAGGATGCGCTGACACCCGAGATGGCCGAGAAGCTGCGTCAACTGGAGGCGGCGGCATCGTCGCTGTCGGCAGACGATGCCGCCGCGCAGATGACGCAACTCAAGCAGGATCAGCAGAAGCTGCGCGAGCAGTTGGAGCGGAGTGCCGCGCTGCTCAAGCGTGCGGCCCTGGAAGGCGCGATGGAGACGCTCAAGGACGAAGCCGCCGAACTCGCCGCGCGCGAACAGGCGATGGCCGACTCGATGGCCGCCAAGGGCGCGGATTCGTCGCGGGCGGCTGCGGCGAAGAAGCTCGCCGAGCGCACCGAGCGATTCGCGAAGGATGCCGAGCAGTTGCAACAGCGCTTGCAGCAGGAAAAGGCACAGGCGGGGGCGGACGGCGCGCGCGATGCAAAGGCGGAATCGCGCGAGGCCGCCCGCGAGATGCAGCAAGCGGCCGACAAGGCGAAGCAGGATCCCAAGCAGGCGGCGCAAGATGCCAAGTCCGCAGCGCAAGCGATGAAGAAGGCCGCCGAGTCCCTCAAGCAGGGACGCGACGCCCAGATCAACGAGTGGAAGAAGGACATCGCGCAGGAGCTCGACCGCGCGTCGCAGGAGCTGCAGCAGCTCGCGCAGCAGCAGCAGGACCTGGCCGCGCAGGCGCAGTCCGGGGGCGATCCGTCGCAGATGCGCGGCGATCAGAACGCGGTCCAGCAGGGGATCGAGAAGGCCAGTGAGCGGCTGGGGGCGACGGGCAAGTCCACGTCACTCGTCTCGCAGCGGTCGCAGCGCGCGATGGCCGAGGCCAAGAAGCAGGTGCAGGACGCGGCGAAGCAGATGGCGGACGGTCGCCAGGGTACGGCCGCGCAGCGCGCCGAGGCGATGCGTCGCGCGGCGGAGCAATTGCAGCAGGCGGCGCAGCAGTTGGCCCGCGACCGGGAGCGCGTCAACAAGAGTGAAAGTGCGTCCGGCTTCTCGGAGATGCTGGAAGACCTGAAGAAGGCCGCGCAACAGCAGGGCAATGCGACCCAGCAGGCGCAGCAGCTGATGGCGCTGACGCCGCAGCAGCGCGCCCAGCAGCAGAGCGCGTTGCGCGCCTTGGCGCAGCAGCAACGGGCGATTGCGCGACAGCTCAATGAAGCGGGCGCGGATGACGCGACCGGCAAGACGGACGCGATGGCCAACGAAGCGAAGAAGATCGCCGAGCGACTTGAGCAGGGCGGGCCCGACCGCGAGACGCTCGCGCGCCAGCAGCAGTTGTTCCGTCGGCTGCTCGACGCCGGCAAATCGTTCGAGCAACAGGAGCAGGACACCGAAGGGCAGCGCGAGGCCAAGTCGGGCCGTGCCGTCGGTGCCGGAGCGGTCGACGGCAAGGGCAGCGGCGCGGCCGTGCTGGCGCCGTCGGCGGAGGCGCTCCGCGGCCTCTCGGCGGAAGAGCGGCGGTTGGTGGGGGATTACTTCCGGCGGCTCAATGCGCTCCCGCCGCGGTGATTGGCGCGCGGCGCTCGTCGTCAGCGGCGCACTCGTTTCCGCGCTCCTCCCCTTGGCACGGGGGGGCGCGCAGTCGCCGACCCCGACGCAGTTGCTGTCGCGCGGCTTCGACTTCGAAGATGCCGGCAAGCTCGATTCGGCCGCCGTGCTCTTTCGACGCGCCATCGCCGCAGGGGAGCGTCAGCAAGGGTTGCTGGGGCTGGAGCGCGTGCTGACGATGGCCGGACGCCGAAGCGAGCTCGTGGCGGTCGCCGACTCGGTGATTGCCGCGCAGCCGGCCGATGGCACGGCCTACGCGGTGAAACTGCGGGCGCTGACTGGTAGCGCCGAGCGTCCGGCGTTTCGCGCGACGCTGGCCGCGTGGGCGGCACGCCGACCGTCCGACGCCGAACCGTGGCGCGATGCCGCTCGCGCGCTGCTCGAGGCCGGACAGGCGGCGGCCGCCGACTCCGTGCTCGGCGATGCGGTGTCGGCACTCGGATCAACACGCGGTGTGGCGAGCGAGGCCGCGCAGGTGCACGTGCGGCTCGGCCGATTCGAGCAGGCGGCGCGGTCGTTTCGCGAGGCGATGCGCGAGTCGCCGTGGCTGGTCGAGTCGGCGGTGTACGCGCTGCGCAGCACCCCGCCCGAACGTCGCGCGGCAACGATGAACGGGCTGCTGGCGCCACCGATCGGCGACGCCGCACGTCGCGCCGCAGCATCGCTTCGGATGGGCTGGGGCGATCCCGCAGCGGCCTGGGCCGCGCTGAAAGGCTTGCCACCCTCCGACTCGACCGCGGAGGAATGGGAGGCCTTCGGCGCTCGCGCCCGCACGATGCAGGCGCCGCTGATCGCGCGTGAGGCGCTGGTGAGCGCGCTCGAGATTCGCCGACGCGCGTCGGTGGCCCTCGATGCCGCCGAGGCCTCCCTCGATGCCGGCGAGGCGCCCGTGGCGCTGGATCTGGTCGAGCTCGCGCGGCTCTCGGCGGATACTGCGGGCACCGCGTTGCGCCGAGCCGTGGTGCGGACGCGCGCTCTCGCGATGGCGGGGCGACTCGCCGACGCGGCGCGCGAGGTGTCGGCGTTGCGTGACCCGCTGGCTCGTCGACGCGCGGCGGCTGCCTTGGCCGAAGGCCACGCACTGGCCGGCGATCTGGCCAGTGCCGCGCGTGTGGCCGACGCCGAAGGCCTCACCGTCGAAGACGATCCGGCGGCAACCTGGGTGGCCTTCTGGCGTGGCGACTTCGCCACGGCACGGCGCGGGCTCTCCGCGTTCACCGATGGTCGTCGTCCGGCTGCTCGTGCGATGTCGTTGCTCACCCGGACGCGCACCGCGACGGCTCCGGTGACCGGTGGCGCCTTTCTGCTGCTCGCCCGTGGGGACTCGGCGGGTGCACAGGCGGCCTTCGAGCGTGCCGCGACCGAAGTGCCGGACGCGGCGTCGTTTCTCCTGCTGGAGGCCGCGCGGCTCGCCGATGCGCGGCGCGACCAGCCGGCGGCCGCGCGCTTGTGGGAGGCGCTGGTGCAGCGCGACCGCAACTCGCCTGAGGCGGCGGAAGCGCGGCTGGCTCGTGCCCGCGCGGCGATTCGGCGCGGCGAGCTCACGCAGGCGCGCAGCGATCTGGAAGCGCTGATCTTGGATCAGCCCTCGAGCGCGCTGGTGCCGCAGGCGCGTCGCGAACTCGAACGGATGGGAGCTCGGCCGTGACCCGCTGTCGTCGGTGGTGGATGTGTGCGGCGCTACTGCTGAGCGCGCTGGTGCCCGCGTCCCTGCGTGCGCAGTGGTTGGTGATTCCGATGGACGACGCGCAGCAGAACCACCTGCGGGCCTACGGCGTGACCTACCGAGCGCTCAAGGACGGTGCGGGCGCCGAGTGGCTGCTGAATTGGCGGGGCGGTGCGTTCCTGCTGCGCGACACGCCGGCGCGACGTCGGGATGCGCTGCTGGCGGGCGTGACCGTGGAGAACGCCAGCGACACCGACGTGGCGGCGATCCGCCGCGAGATGGGATCGGGCAATGCCGACGCGGTGCAATTGGAGCGCGCGCCGCGCGTGGCGGTGTACACGCCGCCCGGCAGCCCCCCGTGGGACGATGCCGTGACCCTGGCGCTCACCTACGCGGGCATCGACTACCAGAAGATCTGGGACGACGAAGTCGTGGCCGGCGATCTGGGCAAGGTGGATTGGCTGCACCTCTTTCACGAAGACTTCACCGGGCAGCTCAACAAGTTGCACTTGGGCTTCCGCGACGCGCCGTGGTACGTCGAGTCGCGCGAGCGGATGCTCGCCGCGGCGAAGCGCCTCGGGTACGCGAACGGGCCCACACTCAAGAAGGCAGTCGCGGAACAGATCCGCGCCTTCGTCGAACGCGGCGGGTTCCTGTTCGCGATGTGTGGGGCCACCGAGACGCTGGAGCTGGCGCTCGCCTCCCGCAGCGTGGACATCGCCGGCACCTTCGCCGACGGGACGCCGGTGGAGAGCGGCGCCGACGGCCGACTCGACTGGTCCCGCAGCTTCGCCGCGCAGGGCGTGCACCTCGAGCCGTCGGAGTACGTCAACGCGATGAGCGACTTCGATGGGCACCAGGTGAACGTGCCGAACCGTCGACAGCCGCTGGGCAGTTTCCAGCTCTTCGACTTCGCGGCGAAGTTCGATCCGGTGGCGGCGATGCTCGTGCAGAATCACCGCGGCGATCTGCCCGACTTCTACGGCGTCACCACGTCCTTCGTCCGCGCCTTGCTCAAGCCCGGCGTGACGATTCTGGGCAGTGAAGAGAAGGCGCCGTGGGCCAAGTATCTGCACGGCAACTACGGCAAGGGGAGCTGGACCTATCTCGGCGGACACGACCCGGAGGATCCGCAGCACAACATCGGGAGCCCGCCGACGGACCTCGCGCTGCACCCCAACTCGCCGGGCTATCGGTTGATCCTGAACAACGTGCTGTTCCCCGCGGCCAAGAAGAAGCCGCTCAAGACGGAGTGATCACCCTCTCGCCCGCCGCGCAGAAAGCGATTCGTGCGGCGGTCACGCTCGCGGGAGGGCGTGAAGTGTGCTTTGTCGGCACGGTCGAAGAGGAGGCGGTGATCGCCGTCCGCGTGGTGGCCCGTGGCGACGCCGAGAGCGTGCTGGCGCTGCCCGGCTTCGCGCAGCGCGGGCAGTTGCTGATTCACAATCACCCGAGCGGCGGGCTGGATCCGTCCGATGCCGATCTCGCGGTGGCGGTGAAGATGTTCGAGAACGGTGTTGGCTTCGCCATCACGAACAACTCGGCGAGTGCGCTGTACGTGGTGACCGAGATTCCGGTGTCGCACGACGAAACGCCGGTCACCGCCGACGACATCGACGCGGTGCTCGGACCGGGCGGCGCGGTCGCGGCGCGACACGCGCGCTTCGAAGACCGCCCGAGCCAGCGGGCGCTCGCGGGCGAGATCGCGCGGCTCTACACCGACGGAGGCATCGGGCTGCTCGAAGCGGGTACGGGCGTCGGCAAGTCGCTGGCGTATCTGGTGCCCGCACTGCGCTGGTCGGCGCGCAACGGCGAGCGCACCATCGTGAGCACGGCCACGATCAACTTGCAGGAGCAGTTGGTCGGCAAGGATCTGCCCTTCCTGCGCGAAACGCTCACCGATCAGCCGGTGAAGTTCGCGTTGCTCAAGGGGTGGCGGAACTACATCTGTCTGCTGCGCCTGCAACAGGCGCGCGGGGCAGGGGCGTCGTTGTTCGATGCCGAAATGGCGAGCGAACTCGAGAGCATCGCCGCCTGGGCCGAGCGCACGGGCGACGGCTCGCTGGCCGACCTGCCGTCGCCGCCTCGGCCGGACATCTGGGACGAAGTCGCGGCCGAAGGCGACCTGTGCCAGCGGCTCAAGTGCCCCGCGTTCTCGGGCTGCTTCGTGTTCAAGGCGCGTCGCGCCGCAGCCGAGGCCGACGTGATCGTGGTGAATCATCACTTGTTGATGGCGGATCTCGCGGTGCGGCGTGCCTCCGAGAACTGGGACGATGCGGCCGTGCTGCCGGCCTTCAATCGGCTGGTGGTGGACGAAGGGCATCACTTGGAGGACGCGGCGGGCAACCATCTGGGGGCCAGCATCTCGCGTCGTGCCTTGGCGCGGCTGTTCGGCCGGCTCGACCGGCGAGGCAAGGGCTTGTTGCCGGCGCTCGCGGCGAGGCTCGCCGAGAAGCGGGATCTGCTCAGCGTGGCGTCGCTCGATCTCGTGCAGTCGCGACTCGCACCGTCCGTGCAGGCCGCGCGCGACGAGGCGGAGCGATTGTTCGAGCTGCTTGAGCGCGTACTCGACGAGGCCAGCGAAAGTACGCTCCGGCTCACCGAGCGCTTTGCGTCGCACGCGATCTGGGCCCAAGGTCTCACCACGTCGCTCGATGTGTTGCTGCGAGAGTTCGCGCTCGTGGCCGACGGGCTGCGGCTGGTGCAAGAGCGTCTCGAGAGCGATCGCGAACGCACCGAAGCGTTGGCGCCGTTGCTCGGGGAGATTCGCGGTGTCGTCCGACGGCTCGAGAGTGCCGGCGACGCCTTGCGCCGGGCCTTGGTGCCGGCCAGCGATCAGGCGCCGCACGTGCGCTGGCTCGAAGTGCGTGGCAAGGAGCGCAACGTGATCGCGCACGCGGTGCCGCTGGAGCTCTCGGCCGTCCTGCGTGATGATCTTTTTGCGCGGGTGAAGACCACCGTCGTGACGAGCGCCACGCTCACGGCCGATCA
>JANRJP010000048.1:0-2742 GCA_033763905.1 Gemmatimonadaceae bacterium | reverse complement strand
CCGAAGCGCGGCTCGGCGAAGATCATCACGCCCGCCGCGCTCTGCACCAAGTGCGCACAGGTACGCGAGCCGACGACCAGAAAGAACGCGTCCTGCAGCTTGCGATGCAGCCACACGATGCCGGTGAGCCCGCAAAAGACTTCGCGCTGGCCCCGCTCCTTGAGCACCGGCACATCGGCGCAGCCGCCGGTCGTCGGAAGATCCACCACCGGCAGCATCGTACTCACGCGGGAACCCCCGCCGGCTGGCCCTCGGCCGCGTTGCTCCGCTCCTGCGCCTCGAGCAATCGCGCGGCCCTCAACTTGAGAATCCACTGCGTCGCGTTGATCACGTACGCCCCGTAGGCGCAGAGCGTGATGTACATCAGCGAACGCGGGTCCATCCCGGTGAAGAGACCGTACAGGTACCAGCAGTGGAAGAAGATCACCAGGAAGCTGAAGACGTCTTCCCAGAAGAAGGGCTCGGCGAAGAGCCAGACGTCGAAGACGACTTTCTCCCAGATGCTGCCCGTCACCATAATCGTGAAGAGCAGCACGGTCTTGATCAGAATCGAGGCGTTCGTCCACCACAGGCCTTCGCCCGTGGCGAGAAAGCGCACGACCATCGCCAGCGACCACGCAAAGACGAAGAACTGGATCGGGGCCAGGATGCCCTGCACCAGCGTCCACTTGGTGGCGTTGCGGCGTGCGCGCTGTTCCGGCGTGTACAGCGGCTTGCGCACTTTGGGCTTCACGGAAGTCGCCATCTATAGTTGGTCGAACTCACGCTAAAGACGCCGTGGGACCTCGGCCGTCGGTCAAACCCCGACAGCCCGTGAGAAACGACGATAATCGACGGCCGGAAGAAGTGTCAAGTTTGGTTGACGTAAACCGGAGGTTGACAGTTTTTCCTGAAACGGACACCTTTTGCCTGCCGTCCGCTTCCCCGTCACCCCGGACGGGGGGAGAGCTCGGGCGTCCTAACGATTGTGGAGGCACGCATTGCCACGGTCGGACCGGTCACGAAAGCCAACTGAACGGACCCACGGCCACCCCTCCGGACTCGCCCAGACGGTCGAGTCGGAGCTGTTGCCGCGTTTGGCGTTGGCGCACCGGATGCACAGTGACGCCCACACGCCGCCGGCTGACGGCCCGCGGCCGTTTATCGGCCCCAATGAAGTCGAGCAGTTCGTCACGCGAGTGCTCGACGCGCGCGAGGCGCTGCCGGGCGAACAGATCGCGGCGCTGATGTCCCGCGGCGCCACGGTGGAGTCGATCTACTGCGACCTGCTCGCCCCCGCCGCGCGTCGGCTTGGTGAGATGTGGGAGGACGACAGCTGCGACTTCCTGCAGGTCACCGTGGCCCTCGGTCGCCTGCAGCAGACGCTCCGCGATTTGTCGGAGTCCACCGGTCGCTCGCCGGTGCGCAGCGAGACCACACGCAGTGTGCTCATTACCGGCCTGCCCGACGAACAGCACACGCTCGGACTGCTGATTGTAGCCGAGTGCTTCGTGCGCGACGGGTGGACGGTCAACGTGGGGCATCCGTTGATCGAGAATTCGCTCGTCGACACCGTGCGGGACGACTGGTACGACGTCGTCGGCTTCTCGCTGGCGTTGCCGGAGCGCGTGATGGAGCTGCGCGGAATGATCAACCGCCTGCGCCGCGCGTCGCGGAACCCGCACGTGGTGGTACTCGTCGGCGGGAAGGCGTTCCTGGACGATCAGTCGCTGGTGTCCACCGTGGGCGCCGACGATGGCATCGGCGATGCGCGTGACGCTGCCCGCGTGGCGCGCGTGGTGCTGGCCGAGCGTGGGATTGCAATGACCGGCGAGGCCCGCGAAGCGTGACCGACGCTCGCGCCGCCGCCTTGGATGCGCTGGAGCCCGGCTCGGCAGCCGCGCTGTTGGCGCTGGCGGGCGACGTGGTGCTGGTGATGACGCGGCGCGGCATCATCGAGAGCGTAGCATTCGGGACGCCGGATTTGTCCATCGAAGGCCACGAAGAGTGGGTGGGTCGTTCGTTCGCCGATGTGGTGGGCGCGGATTCGCGCACCAAGGCCGAAGCGCTGCTCACCGAAGTCGGCACGAAGGGCATCACGCGCCGTCGGCAGTTGAACCATCCGACGCCGGTGGGCGCCGATGCCCCGGTGCAGTACGTGCTCGCGCGGCTCGGGCGGTCGGACCGACTGGTGGCGGTGGGGCGCGATCTGCGCACCGTGTCGTCGCTGCAGCAGCGACTGATCGAAGCGCAGCAGACGATGGAGCGCGACTACTGGAAGCTGCGCCACATCGAGACGCGCTATCGACTGCTCTTCCAGTTGGCCGGGGATGCCATTCTGGTGCTCGACGCCGCGGGGCTCACGGTGCTCGATGCCAACCAGGCGGCGTCGACGTTGTTCGGTGAGCCGGTCGACAAGCTGATTGGCCGCAACTTCCCGTTCGGCGTCACTGCCGACGACGTGCGCTTGGTGGACGAAGCGCTCGGCGCGGCCAAGGCCACCGGGCGCGCCAATTCGGCCGTGGTGCGACTCACCGCTGGCGCTGCGACGACGATTGCCGCGACGACCTTCCGGCAGAACGCGCAGACCTTGGTGCTCGTGCGGCTCACGCCGCAGCGCGCCGACGGCGACACCGCCGCGCGCACGCCGACGAGCGACCTGATGATGCAGGCGCCAGACGCGTTCGTGGTGACGGACCTCGAAGGCAAGATTCTGCTCGTCAACGCGGCCTTCCTGGACTTGAGCCAGTTGGCCACGGACGG
>JANRJP010000091.1:0-4810 GCA_033763905.1 Gemmatimonadaceae bacterium | reverse complement strand
CGCCAGCGCGCGCACGCCGTCCAAATCATTGAACGGCAGCGTCAACGTCTTTTCGGCCAGCGCCGCCGGGACACCCGGGGAGTTCGGCAAGCCGAGCGTCGCCACGCCGGAGCCGGCTTTCACGAGGAAGCTGTCGGCGTGGCCGTGGTAGCAGCCTTCGAACTTGAGAATGTGGTCGCGCCCCGTGAGCGCCCGCGCCACGCGCACCGCGCTCATCGCCGCTTCGGTGCCGCTCGAGACAAAGCGCACCATTTCGAGATGCGGCATCCGCTCGGCGATCCGATCCGCCAGAGTGAGCTCGAGCTCGCAGGGAATACCGAAGCTGGTGCCGCGCTGCGCCGTCTCGGCCAGCGCCGCCAGCACCGTCGGCGGCGCGTGCCCCAGCACGAGCGGCCCCCACGACAGCACGAAGTCGATGTACCGGTTGCCATCGACATCCCACAGGTACGGCCCTTCACCGCGCGTGACGACGAACGGTTCCCCACCGACGCCGCCGAAAGCACGAACGGGGGAATTCACGCCGCCCGGAAAGCGCTGGCGGGCACGGGCCATCAGGTCCTGCGAACGAGTCGTGACGAACGTCGCGGTCATTTGCCGAATGCGGAAATGGAATCGCCGGCCGTCGCGGCCAGCACGGGGAGCGCCCGAGGGCGCGCGGCCGCCGGCGTCGGCGGCGCAAGCACTTCACGGAGGACCGTCGCGCGATAGTCGTAGTCATCCACGACCTCGTCGAGCACGACGTCGACGAAGGCACCGAGTCGGGCGTCGCCCGACAACCAGGTCACGCCATCGATGTCATCGGCCTGCCACGGCGTGCGGCCGCGCAGCCGTGGCTCGCCCGTGGCGGGGTCGCTGTCGAGCGCCTCGACCAGCACCGGCACGGTGCGCCCGACGAAGCGCTCCAGCCGCTCGGCCGTGATGTGCCGCTGCTGCTCCATCACGCGCTCGTGGCGCTCGCGCTTGACGACATCGGGCACGTCATCGGCCATCTCGGCGGCGCGCGTCCCTTCCTGCGCCGAATACATATGGCACGCCACCCGATCGAAGCCGACGTCGGCGAGCAGCGTGAGCAACGCCTCGAACTCGTCGTCGGTCTCGCCGGGGAATCCGACGATCACCGTGGTCCGGATCGCGACATCGGGCACGGCTGCGCGAAAGGCAGCCACCCGCTCGCGAATGGTCTTCGCCCGCTCCGGTCGGCGCATCCGCTTGAGCATCTCGTCGTGGCCGTGCTGGATCGGAATGTCCACGTAGGGCACAATGCGAGGCTCGGCCGCCACGAGCGACAGGAACTCGGGCGTCACGCCCTGCGCATAGAGGTACAGCGTCCGGAACCACGGGATGCTCGTCTCGTCCAGCAACGCGCGCAGCAGGCTCGGCAAGCCGGAGCCGTCGCGGCGATCGCGGCCGTAGTGCGCCAGATCCTGTGCGACGAGGTTCAGTTCACGCGCGCCCTGCAGTTCCAGCAGCTGCGCCTCGCGCACCACGTCGGCCAGCGCAAAGGAACGGTGCCGCCCACGCATCAGCGGGATGGCGCAGAAGGCGCATCCGTGGTCGCTGCCTTCGCTGACCTTGAGGTAGCGGCTGAACGCGTTGCCCCCGCCGAAGACGCGGTCACCGGGGTGGAGCACGTCGCCTTCCGGCAACGCACCCAAGCGCATCAGTTCGGGAATCAGCCGATCGCTGTCGGAGGTGCCGAGCAACAGATCGACCTCGGGTAGCGCTTCGGCGAGCTCGTCCCGATGGCGCTGCACCATACAGCCGATCGCCACCACCGTCTGCGCACGCCCCTCGGCCTTCGACTGCCCGGCGCGAATGATCGCGTCGAGCGACTCCTGCTTCGCCGCGTCGACGAACCCGCAGGTGTTGACGATGACGATGTCGGCCTCGTCGGCCGAGTCGGCCAGCGTCGCGCCAGCGGCGGTCAGCTCAGCGAGATACCGCTCGCTGTCTACCGTGTTCTTTTCGCAGCCGAGGGTGACGAGGGCAACGCGCACGGGACAAAGCTAGCCGCTCCAGAGGGCGGGCGGCACCGTGGCGGGTCCGCGCCTAGCGGTAGTTCCCGAACTGCAGTTCCACCCCGAAATCCTGGGACTTGAGGAGGGCAATGGCGCCCTGCAACTCGTCGCGCGACGGCGATGAGACGCGCACCTGCTCTCCCTGAATGGCCGCCTGCACCTTCTTGAGCTTGGCGGCCTTGATGGCGGCGGCGACCTTCTTGGCCGTCTCGCTGTCTAGGGCCGTCTTGAGCGTGATCGTCCGCCGCACGGTGGAGCCGGTCAGGGTGTCGTCACCGACCGTGAGGTTCTGCACCGAGACCCCGCGCTTGATCAGGCGCGTCTGCACGACGTCCCAGAGCGACTTCATCTTGAAGTCGTCTTCCGCCGAGAGCTTGATCAGGCCGCCCTTCTTGTCGAGTTCGATCTCGACCTTGGCGTCCTTGAAGTCGTAGCGGGTCGCGATCTCCTTCTGCGCCTGATTGATCGCGTTGTCCACCTCCTGCATATCCACGCCGGTGGTGACGTCGAAACTGTGATTGTCGGCCATTCGGGCTAACCTCGCCGCGCGTCGGGTCGAAACGCAAGATCCCACGCCAGCCAGAGCAGCTTGGTGACGGGATAGGTCAGGATCGGCGTGACGAGCATCAGGACCGGTGCCCAGGTCTCCATCGCATCCCACGGGACGTCGGGCCAGGAGCGCACCAGCACCACCGTCAGGGCCATCGCAAACAGCCCCTCCGCCAGCGCCAGATTCATCGCGATGGCGCCGATGTAGAAGTCGCTTTCGCCGCGGTGCAACGACACGCCGCAGGTCGGGCACTGGTCCTTGAGTCGAAACCAATGGCGGAGGATGCCTCCGCCGCCGCACGCGGGACAGCGCAGTGTGGCGCCGCGGAACAGATGCCGCGCGAGCGTGCCCGCACCGGGGACAGCGAGGGTCAGCGCGTCGTTGGCATCGGTCGCCGGCGCACCGGGCACCGCCGGCGGCGGTGGGACGTCAGCCAAGGAACGACTCGAGGGCCCGCGCGCGACTGACGTGCCGCAGCCGCGACAGCGCCTTCTCCTTGATCTGCCGCACCCGTTCACGCGTAATGCCGAGCATCGCGCCGATCTCCTCGAGTGTCATCGGTTCGGCGATGTCGTCGAGCCCGAAGTACAGCCGCAGGATCTTGGCTTCGCGTTCCTTGAGCGCCCCCAGCGCGGCCTCGATGCTCTCGGTGAGCGCCTTCTCGAAGACCTGGTCGTCCGGGGTCTGGTGCTGATCGTCGGCGAGGTAGTCGAGCAGCTTGTTGTCTTCGCCGGGCGTGAGGGGGGCATCGAGCGAGAGGTGCGTCTGCTGAATGGCCATCGTCTTGGCCACTTCTTCTTCGGTCAGCTCCATCCCCGCGGCAATCTCGGCGTGCGTGGCTTCGCGCCCGAGCTCCTGCAGCAAGGCGTTGGCCTTCTTGCCGATGCGGTGGAGATCGCCCGCCCGGTTGAGCGGCACCCGCACGATGCGCGACTGTTCGGCGAGCGCCTGCAGAATCGCCTGCCGGATCCACCACACGGCGTAGGAGATGAACTTGATACCCTTGGTCTCGTCGAACTTGTGCGCGGCGCGGATCAGGCCGAGGTTGCCCTCGTTGATCAGGTCCGCCAGCGAGACCCCCTGATTCTGATACTTCTTCGCGACCGAGACGACGAACCGAAGGTTGGAACGCACGAGGGTGTCGAGCGCTTCCTGGTCACCGGTGCGGATGCGCTGCGCCAGCGCGACTTCGTCGTCCCGGGTGATCAGCGGATAGCGACTGATGTCCCGCAGATACTGATCGAGTGATCCCTCATCGAAGGATGACTTCCTGGTCCGCGGGGTGTTCGTCGCCATTCCGCCAGTTCCTCGTGAGTGCAGGTCGCGCGTGCGTCGTCGAATGCTACTCGATGCGCTCGCCCAAGCGAGCCCACCGGATGCGTTCCAGGATCGCCGAACGGGCAGTTGTGTCCGGCGCGTAGCTGAAGTACACGAAGAGCGGACGCCCGCGAATCAGCGAGTCGGGGACGAAGCCCCAGTACCGGCTGTCGAGCGAGTTGTCGCGATTGTCGCCGAGCACGAAGATGTGGGCCGGCGGCACCACCAGCGGCCCCCAGGTGTTGCGGCTCGGTCGGTAGCCGTAGCGCGGCGATGCGGCGAGGTGCATCCGCTGCCAGCGGAAATCATCGACCGACGGATCCCCGGTCGGATCGTTGTGCGACGCGTACTGTTCAACCTGCGGGCGCCCATTCACGAAGAGCGCGCCCCGCTGCATCTCGACGGTGTCGCCGGCCGTGCCGACGACCCGCTTCACGAAATTCTTTTCGGGGTCTTCCGGCCACTGGAACACCACGACGTCACCGCGACGCACTGGCGACAGCGCGGGCAGGCGCTTGCCCGTGAACGGGACTTCGGCGCCGTAGGCCAGCTTGTTGACGAGCAGGAAGTCTCCGACGAGCAGCGTCCGCTCCATCGAGCCCGACGGGATCTTGAAGGCTTCGACGAACAGGGTGCGGACGACCAGCGACAGCAGGATCGCGACCTGGAAGATCTTCGCCCACTCGAGCCACACCCCCCAGCGCCGAGGACGCCGGTTGACGCGCTGCAACGCGCCGGCGCGCGCGGCGTCGGAGAACGTAGGGGTCGAACGACCGCCGCGTTCGGCGTCGAGAATGTCCGGGGCGGTCGCGCCGCTGCTTTGGCTCACGCCGGAATCAACACAGGCGAGGGGCGAGCGGGCAAGCGGGGGGCGGGGGGGGGGGGGGGCCCCCCCCCCCCCCGGCGGGGGACGGCCGGGTCCGGT
>JANRJP010000081.1:0-2046 GCA_033763905.1 Gemmatimonadaceae bacterium | reverse complement strand
CGGAAGTCCTGCACGATGCCGCTCACCGTCGAGCGGTTCACGCCGAGCATTTCGGCCATGCGCTCCTGGGTGATGCGGATGTCGTCGCCGGGGACGCAGTCGTGCAGGTCGAGCAGCCAGCGGGCGGCGCGTTCCTCCACGGCGTGCGCGGCGTTGCAGGCGGCGACGGTCATCACCTGGTCGACGAAGTCGCGGGCGTACTCCGATGTCGCTTCCGCGACCGCGTCGCTCTTCGCGCGCAGCGCCTCGAAGGCCTCGACCGGCACCGCCTTCGCCGTGCCCGGCACCTGCACCTCGCAGCGGTGGGCGGCGGTTTCGCCCCGGATGAGCGCGTCGATGGGCGTGGCGCCGTTGCGACCGACGCTGATCATCTCCGCGCACGCGCCGTCCTCGTAGCACCCCACATAGGCGAGCACGGCGGTTTCGGGGAACAGCACCTCCCGGATCGGCGCGTCGGCGTCGAGAACGACTTCGCCCGGCGCGAGTTCCACCGTGCGCGCCGCCTGCATCAGACGGCGCACGTCCGCGGCGGGAAGGCCGGCGACGAGATCGTTCTCCGGCGCATCGACGGCGGGCTTCAGGTCAATTTTCGTCATCGTCGTTCTCCTCGCCACTGCAGAAGTGACGGGCCGACAACGCAGACGAGGGAACCCGGTTTCGGAACCTTCCGGAATTTGAAACGCCGCACTGTCGGGAACTCGACAGACCATTCACGTGTCTGTGTATACAAACACTGGCTGCTCTGCCCTCAGAGGCGCCCCGATCCCGCTGCAAGGAGCATAACGCGGGTGGGGATGCAGATCTGAAGGTGGGAGAGTGCGTGCTCAGCGACCGTATCCTCGACCGGCTTGTCCAATTGACGCCCGCGCGGCCGTGGTCGGCGAAGCGCAGCGCCGCAGTGGCGGCGGCGTGCGTGCTGGCGGCGTTCGTCGGACGGCTGCTGCTCGATCCCCTGCTCGGGGACAACTCGCCGTTCGCGCTGTTCCTGCTCGCGGTCGTGGCGATCGGCTATTTTTGCGGCGGGCTCTACGCGGCGGCGGCGACCGTCGTCTCGGTGTTTATCTGCCTCTTCTTCTTCCTGTCGCCGCGATATTCCCTGGCGGCGCACGAACCCTACATGACGCCCGTCGTCGTGTTCGTGGTCCTGTGCGCGGTGCTTGCGGGGGCGGCGGTATTGTTGCGCGCGGCGGTGGTGGCGCTCGCCGCCCGCCGGCATGAGCTGGAGATGGCCGGCGAACGCGCGCGCCGGATCGCCAATCTCTCGCCGCAGATCGTCTGGTCGGCGCGGCGCGACGGCGTGCCCGATTACTACAACGACCGCTGGTACGAGTATTCCGGCGCAAATCCGGATGTCGCGCCGACGGGCTGGGATCCCTTCGTGCATCCCGACGATGTGGAGGAAGTCAGCGCGCGCTGGGCGCATGCGCTGAAGACGGGTGAGCGCTACGAAGCGGAGATGCGCCTGCGCGGTCATGACGGCGAATATCGCTGGTTCATCGCGCGCGCGCTGCCGCTCGAGGACCGCACAGGCAAGATCACGCGCTGGTACGGCACGTGCACCGACATTCACGACGCCAGGACGTCGATCGAAAAGCTGCAGGCGCTGAAGCTGCAACTCGAGCAGAGCGAGAACCGGTTCCGCGAGATCGCCGATCTGTCGCCGCAGATCACCTGGTCGACGCTGCCGGACGGGCATCACGACTACTACAACAAGCGCTGGTACGAATTCACCGGCGTTCCCGAAGGCTCGACGGACGGCGAGGGGTGGAACGGCATGTTCCATCCGGAGGATCAGCCGCTTGCATGGGAGAAGTGGAGCCACTCGCTGAAGATCGGCGAGCCGTACGAGATCGAGTACCGCCTGCGTCGTCACGACGGGGAATATCTGTGGTTCCTCGGCCGGGCGCTGCCGATGCGCGACGCGCAGGGCAATATCGTCCGCTGGTTCGGCACCTGCACCGACATCCACGACCGCAAGATGGCGCTCGCCATGATGGAGACGCTGAGCCACGAACTCAGCCACCGCATCAAGAACATCTTCGCCGT
>JANRJP010000044.1:0-79436 GCA_033763905.1 Gemmatimonadaceae bacterium | reverse complement strand
ACACCGCGTAATGCGGCGTGGCCTTGTGAGCGGCCGGCGCCTCGTCGCTGCGATACACCTCGATCAGCGTGAAGCGCGTGGGGTCGTCGTCCTGCTGCAACACATCGAAGCGGACGATGCCGGGTTCCTGCACGCTCGCGCTGGCGTTGGCGAGCGTGGCCGTGCGAAAGGCTTCGACGGCATCAGGGAGGACGTGCACGAAGACGTGGACAATCAGCATCGAGTGAAGCTGTCAGGACTTTCGCGGGTGCGCCACCGAGTGCCGATAGAGCGACTCGACTTTTTCGCGTGCCCACGGCGTGCGCCGCAGAAAGGTGAGCGACGACTTCACGCTCGGGTCGTGGGTGAAGCAGCGAATCGTGATGCGCTGCGCCAGTCCGTCCCAGCCGTACCGCTCGACCAGGTGCTCGACGATCGCCTGGAGGGTCACGCCGTGCATCGGGTCCGGGGTTCTGGGGCTGGTCATCGATGCAGGGTGGCGCGGGCGGGCGACGAAGGCAAGGGCTACCCCCGATGGCCGACCTGCTCGTGGGCCTGCATACTTGCCGGATGCACACTCTTCGCCACGTCGCGACATTCGCGCTCTGGTCGGCGTTGCTGCCGGCCGCCCTCGGTGCCCAGCGAAATCGCCCCGCCGAGCCCGCTGCGGCCTCGCCGCCGTACGACCCCACGCTGTACACCTCCGCCTCGGCGACCGACAAGGCGCTCAAGGCCCTGCGCTGGCGATCGGCCGGCCCTTTCCGCGGCGGTCGTGTGGACGCGGTGGTGGGCGATCTGCGCAAGCCGTTCCTGTTCTACATGGGGTCGGTGAACGGCGGCGTGTGGCGCACGCAGAACGGCGGCGTCACGTGGCAGAACATCACCGATGGCAAGACCGACATCTCGTCGGTCGGTGCCATTACCATCGCCCCGAGCGATCCGAACGTGCTGTACGTCGGGACGGGCGAGTCGCAGCTGCGCGAAGACCTCACGTTCGGCACCGGGATGTACCGCTCCACCGATGCCGGGGCGAGCTGGCAGCACCTCGGGCTCAGCGACGCGCAACAGATCACCGACGTTGTGGTGGATCCGCGGGATCCGGATCGGGTGTTCGTCTCGGCCATCGGCCACGCCTTCGGCCCCAACGCCGAGCGCGGCGTGTTCCGCAGCGTCGATGGCGGTCGCTCGTGGAAGAAGGTGCTGTTCATCGACGATTCCACCGGCGTGCAGGATCTAGCCATCGATCCCTCGAACCCCCGCATCCTCTACGCGGCCGCGTACAAGTTCCAGCGCACGCCGTGGTCGATGCTGGCCGGTGGAGGCCGCAGCGGACTCTGGAAGACGACCGACGGTGGCGAGAGCTGGGTCGAGCTCTCGAAGAACCCCGGGCTTCCCCGGACGCCGCTGGGCAAGATCGGCATCGACGTCTCGCGCACGAACCCGCAGCGGCTCTACGCCAGCATCGAGGCGCCCGATTCCACGGGCGGCTTCTTCCGGTCGGACGACGCCGGCGCGACGTGGGAGCGGATGAACGACGACGCGCGGCTCTGGGTGCGGAACTGGTACTACTCGGCTGTTACGGCCGACCCGGTCGACGAGAACACCGTGTACGTGATGAACCTGACGGTGCTCAAGTCGATCGACGGCGGACGCACCTTCAAGGAGCTGCGGGTGCCTCACGGCGATACGCACATCCTGTGGATCGACCCCGCCGATCCACATCGGATGATTCTCGGTGACGACGGCGGAGCAAGCGTGAGCTTCGACGCCGGCGAGACCTGGTCGGACCAGCACAATCAACCGACGGCGCAGTTCTATCACGTCAACGCCGACACGCAGTTCCCGTATCGCATTTACGGCGCGCAGCAGGACAACTCGGCCATTTCGATGGCGTCGCGCGGCGACGAAGGCGGCATCGGCCTGCGCGACTACTTCTCGGTCGCCGGCTGCGAGAACGCGACGATCGCGTTCGACCCTCGCGAGCCGAACATCACCTACGGCGGCTGCTATCTCGGCCAGTTGTCGCGCTACGACCGCCGCACGCGGCAGGAGCGCGACATCTCGGTGACCGAGATCAACTGGGACGGATGGGCCGCGAAGGATGTGCGCGAGCGCTTCCAGTGGACGTTCCCGGTGCTGGTGTCGCCGCACGACCCGCGCACGCTGTACGTGACGTCGCAGCACGTGTGGCGTTCCCGCACGGAAGGCGCGTCGTGGGAGCGAATCTCGGGCGACCTGACCAAGGGTGACCCCGCCACGCTGCAGCGCACCGGCGGTCCGATTCACGGTGAGATGACGGGCGCCGAGTGGTATGCCACCATCTACGCATTCGCCGAGTCGCCGAAGCAGCAGGGTGTCCTGTGGGCCGGCTCCGATGACGGGCTCGTGCACGTCTCCCGCGACGGCGGTGCCACGTGGAAGAACGTGACGCCGCCGGGCTACGGGCGATTCACGCGCACCGCGCACATCGACCCGTCGCCACACGATGCCGGCACGGTGTACATCGCCGCGAATCGCTACCAGCAGGACGACTACGCGCCGTATCTGTGGAAGAGCAATGATTTCGGTGCGACGTGGACCAAGATCACGGCCGGCATCCCGCGCACCGCCTACACGCGCGTCGTGCGCGAAGATCCGGCGCGTCGCGGCTTGCTGTATGCCGGCACCGAGTACGGCGTGTGGGTATCGCTCGACGACGGCGCCCGGTGGCAGCCGCTGCAACTGAACCTGCCGCGCGTCAGCGTGCGTGATCTCAAGGTGCACGGCCAAGACCTGATCGCCGCGACGCACGGGCGGTCGTTCTGGGTGATCGATGATCTCTCGCCGCTGCGCCAGTTGGCCGACAGCGTGACCAAGCGGGCGGCGCATCTCTTTCAACCGGCGACGGCGGTACTCTGGGGCGGCTCTCGCGGCGGACGCGGGACGGGCGAGAACCCCCGTGGAGGCGTGCTCGTGGACTGGTGGTTTCGCGACGCGCAGACCGGGCGCGTGACCCTGCAATTCCTCGACGCGAAGGGGAACGTGCTGCGCTCGTTCGCGAGCGCGGACTCCGCACCGACGGCGGACAGTCTGGCGTATCCCGCGGCCGATTCCCTCGTGCCGCGACGGGCCGGCACCAATCGCTTTGTCTGGGATCTGCACTCGGCCGACGCGCCGCGGCTCCCCAACACGGTGATCGACTACGGCACGCTCGGCGGGCCGTGGGTACCGCCGGGGCAGTACTCGGTGCGGCTGATCGTCGGCACCGACACGATGTCGCGCAGCTTCCGTGTGGTACCCGACCCGCGCGTCACGACCAGCACGGCGGACCTCGTGGCGCAGTACGATGCGGCCCGGCGCACGATCGAGCGCATCACGCGCATCGTGGAAAGCGTCAAGCGCACCGAGGACTTCCAGCGCCAACTCAGCGATCGCGCCGGTCGCGCCGACGACTCGGTAGCCAAGCGCGTGCTCACCGACTCGGCCAACGCCGTGCGGGCCAAGCTCGAATCGGTGCGGGATGCGCTGTACGAGGTAGGCTGTCACGTCGACCAGTGCACGCTCGATCAGCCGGTGCGACTCTACAACAAGTTCATCACGCTGAATATGCAGCTGCAGGTCGGCGCCTACGCGCCGACGCAGCAGCACGGGGAGATCTTCGAGACGCTCAATGCGCAGTTGGAGCGACAGCTCAAGGAGCTCGAGCGCATCGAAGCCAACGAACTGGCCCGCTTCAACGCCCTGCTGCAGCGCTATGGGCTGCCGCCGGTCCACGCCGGCGGCAAGAAGCCTATCGCGTAGTCCAGTCGCGGAGCGGCGTTTCCGCACACTCTCGGAGGCGGGCCGCGCTCGCCTCCGGGGTGATGTCGCGTTGCGGCATCCCCAGCATTTCGTAGCCCACGCTGAACTTCTTCACCGTCGCCGAGCGGAGGAGCGGCGGGTAGAAGTGCAAATGGAGGTGCCACTCCGGATGCGGGCGGTCATCGGTGGGGGCTTGATGCACGCCGGCCGAGTAGGGGAACGAGACGCCGAAGAGGTGGTCGTACCGCGCGGTGGTGCGCCGCAGGATGTCGGCGAGGCCGTCGCGTTCGTCGTGCGTCAGGTCGGGCAGGGACGCGACCGGTCGACGCGCGATCACCAGCGTCTCGAAGGGCCACACCGCCCAGAACGGCACCACGGTGCTGAAGTGTTCGTTCTCGCACACGACGCGCTCCTGGTGCGTTCGCTCCAGGGCGAGGTAGTCGGCAAGCATCGTACGACCGTGCTGCGCGAAATGGCGCGCCTGCTGTCGTCCTTCGGTGGCGACGTGATCGGGGACCGTTCGCTGCGCCCAGATCTGCCCGTGCGGATGCGGGTTGCTGCAGCCCATCATCTCGCCCTTGTTCTCGAAGATCTGCACCGAGTGGATCTCGGGGCGTGCCCCAAGCGTCTGGGTTTCGTTCACCCACGTGTCGACGACGCGTCGGATGGCGTCCGTGGGCAGGTCGGCCAGCGTGAGGTCGTGCCGCGGCGAAAAGCAGATGACCCGGCAGATCCCTGACTCCTGCTCCGCCACGAGCAGGCCGCCGACGGCGATCGCGCCGGCCGAGCCACCCGGAGTCAGTGCGGCGAAATCGTTGTCGAAGACGTAGGTGTCGATGTACGGCGGATTCACCTCGCCGCTCGCGCGGGTGTTGCCGGCGCACAGATAGCACGACGGGTCGTGCGCCGGGCGGTCGGTGCCGGGCAGTGACTCGACTTTGCCCTGCCACGGCCGCTGCGCGCGGTGCGGCGACACCAAGACCCACGAGTCATTGAGCGGGTTGTACCGCCGGTGGACACCCTGCAGCAACGATTCAGGCGTCATCTGGAGTCCCGGGGGCGATGCCGAAGGCAAAGGTGGTAGTCTCGGCGAAGGGCGTCCCGGGGCGGACGACCGTCGACGGGAACGTCGGCTGGTTGGGCGAGTCGGGAAAGTACTGTGCCTCGAGGCACACGCCGCAGTGCGGGGCGTAGCGCGCGCCGCCTTTGCCCGCCGCGTCTCTCACGTAGTTCGCCGTGTAGCAGTGCACGCTGGGCATCGTCGTGCGCACCGTCAGCACGCGGCCGGTGTCTGCCGCAGACAGCACCGCGGCTGCCTCGTTCGCGCGGAGGACAAAGCTGTGGTCGACACCCTCAGCGGGGTGCTCCGGGGCACCGAGGATCGCGCCGAGTGAGCGAGGGCTGCGCAGATCGTACCGCGTCCCGTCCACGAGACGGCGTTCACCGGTGGGCAGCTGCTCGGGCGTCACCGGCAGATAGGCGTCGGCGTCGATCCGCAGCGAATGGTCGCGAATATGCGCCGAGCGCCCGAGATTGAAATAGCTGTGCTGCGTCAGGTTCACGACCGTCGGTGCATCGGTCGTGGCTCGATACTCGACGATCCATTCGTGCGCGTCGGTCACGGTGTAGGTCACCTCGACCTGCAGCGTCCCCGGGAATCCTTCGTCGAGGTGCGGGCTGGTGGTGCGCAGCGTGACCCCGCGAGCGCCCGGCCGAACGAAGGGATGCATCGCCCAGCACTTGCGATGAAAGCCCTGTTCTCCGCCGTGCAGATGGTGCTCGCCCGCGTTCGCGGTCACGCGCACTGTGCGTCCGTCCAAGGGGAACGATGCCTTGGTGATGCGGTTGGCAAAGCGCCCGACGATGCCGCCGAAGCAGAACGGGTCCGTCAGGTACGCGGCGGGATCGTCGTAGCCCAAAACCACGTCGGCGCTGACGCCATATCGGTCGGGGACGTCGAGCCGCCAGACCACGCCCCCCAGATTGAGCACCGACATCCGGAAGCCACCGGGCGCTCGGATCGTCGCGACGAGCAACTCGTCGTCTCCGGCGCGAACGCCGAGCGGCGCGATCTCCGGCTCGCGTTCGTCCGTCGTTGGCGTCACGGGTGCGCGGCAGGCAGGCCGCCGAGTCCGTGCGCCGACGCCCCGGCCTGCGCGGTGGTGACGTACAGCGACGGCGTCCACGAGGTGGACGCGCGATACTCGGCGTCGACGCGAGCGGTGAACGCGGACGCCGCCGCCGCTTCGACGAGCGCGACGGCGCAGCCACCGAAGCCAGCCCCGGTCATTCGCGCCCCGACGCAGCCGGGCTGACGGCGAGCGATCTCGACGATCTGGTTGAGCGCGGGGCTCGACACCTCGAAATCGTCGCGCAGACTCTGGTGGCTGGCGTCCATCAGCGCGCCGACGGCCGCCGCGTCGCCAGCACGCAACCGCTCGGCGGCCGCGACCGTGCGCGCGTTCTCGGTGATGACGTGGCGTGCGCGTCGGCGCGTGAGTGGGTCGAGGGCGTCGGCCTGTGTGCCGAACGTCGCCTCGGTGATGTCGCGGAGCGCGGTCACACCGAAGTGCCGGGCAGCGGCCTCGCACTGGTGTCGGCGCTCGTTGTACGCGGAGTCGACGAGCCCGCGCCGCGTACCGGTGTCCATCACCACTACGACGTACCCGGCGGGTAGCGGCACCGACGTGAGCGCCAACGAACGGCAGTCGATCAGCAAGGCGTGATCGGCCTCGCCGGCCGCCGAGATCATTTGATCCATAATGCCGCAGTTCACGCCGACCCAACGATTCTCGGCGCGCTGGCCGAGCGTGGCCATCGTGGCGGGTGACCACGGCAGCTGGCTGGTGGTGGTCAAGGCGCGGAGCGTCGCGAGCTCCACCGCGGCACTGGACGACAGACCCGCGCCCAGCGGGACATCGCCCGCCATCGCGCCGTCCCAGCCGACCAGCGCCGCGCCGCTCTCGGCCAGGGCCCACGCCGAGCCGCGCAGGTACTCGAGCCACGACGGGCCGCCGCGTGCGAAGTGGCGCAGGTCGATCGTTCCGCGCTCCGCCTTGTCGACCGCGAAGACGTTGACGCGTGCATCATCGCGAGGCCGGAGGGCGATCCACACGGCGCGGTCGATCGCCAGCGGCAGCACGAACCCGTCGTTGTAGTCGGTGTGTTCGCCGATCAGGTTGACGCGTCCCGGGGCGCGGATGAGCCACGTCGGTGTGGTGCCGAACTGCGCCGTGAAGGCCGCGATAGCGGCGCGCGCCGTCGCGGGAAGCGTCCTGGGTGTGATCATTTGCCTGGGGACACCGGCGCCGTGCTGCCGGCCACGTGGAAGCGTGGGTGATTGGCGTCCAGTGTCGCGACGAGCTCGCGTCCTACGAAGAGCGAAGCCCGCGGCGGCACGCGATCACCGGTCATTGCAAGTCGTGACCCACGGAGCCGCGGTGACGCTGCGGTCGGGGTGGAGCCGTCCGTCGTCACCCGGACCTCGGCCGCTGGTGCGGAGACGGCGATGCCGAGTGCGGCGCTGAGCACGTGCCACGCCCCCTCGTGCTTTACCAGCGCGAGGGCATACGCCGCGCCGCGTGGACGCCGGCGTTCGGTGGCGAGCAGGGCACTCGCAACTCCGGCGTCGGTGCTGAACGGGTTGGCACCGATCACCGCGACCTGGCCAATGCTGCCGAACGCGACGTTCTCCCACGCCGAGGTCACGAGCGTCCCCGCCGCATCGCGCAGTTCCGCGTGCAGGAAGACCGCGTCCTTGCCCGCCGCGCCGAAGGGGCGTCCCTGAAGATCCGTGCGCAACGTGAGCTGCGTGGCCCGGCCCGGCGTGCGGACGGCGTGGCGCGCGACAGCCGCTCCCCCGACATACCCGACGGCCTCGATGGCGCCGACCGTGCCGCCAGCGAGCGTGAAGGTGAAGGGCGGGTGCGCCAGATGCGTGGAGAGGCGATCGCGGTCCGGCCGTTGCCGACCAATCAACCGACCGTCCACCAGCAGTTCGACCTCGTCGCTGTTGCTGAAGACGCGCACGGACCGTGGCGTGGAATGCTCGCCGGTCCACGCGATGTGTACCATCGGGCCCGCCGGCTCTGTCGCGTCGCGCTGGCTCCGGAAGAAGTGGTAGGACGGCTTGGGCAAGCGGAAGAGATCGGCGCACCCCGACGACTCGATGTCCGGTGCATAGCCCCGGTTGTAGTCGAACATCACCCAGAGGCCGTCGGCGAAGGCCGTCGTCTTGCGATTGTCGTTGTGGGCTTCCTGGAAGTTGGTCGCTTGCTGGAGCAGGCGCGCCTCGCCGTGCCACCGGAGTTGTCGGCTGTTGGCGGCGTCAGGCGCAAGGTTGGCCCACGCGGTCTGATTGAGGCCGGCGTTCTGCGCGTAGTACTCCCAGTCGCCGTATTCACTCACCACGCAGGGGACATCGGTGACGCCCACGCAGCCGCCGTGCTGGCGCGCCTGAATGAAGACGTCGTAGCCGCGGCTCCACCCGCAGGTGAAGCACTGGTCTCCCGGCAGTTCCTCGTGTCCGATCGCGTGCGACCGTTCGATGAACGCCGCCGGCATTTCGGTCTCGTTGAGCGACGTCTCCCACAGCAACACGCAGGCGTGATTGCGGTCGCGGCGGATCATCGCGCGAATGTTCTCGTACTGCAGCTCGGTGAAGCGCGGATCGGTCCGGTTGAAGTACTGCCAGCCCGGAATGCAGTTCATGACCACGAGCCCCAGCTCGTCGCAGGCGTCCATAAAGGCGGGCGCGTGCAGGTAATGCGATAGCCGGATGTAGTCGAACCCGGCGTCCTTGATGAGCTTGGCATCGCGATACTGCGCGTCGTCGGACAGCGCGTAGCCGATGTACGGATACTCCTGATGCCGGTTGGTGCCGCGCAAGAACGTGGGTTCACCGTTGATGCGGAGCCCGCCGGCATCGATCGCAAAGCGGCGGATGCCCACACGGAGCGACTCGGCGTCTACGACGGACCCGCGGTCGAGCAGCGCCACGTGCAGCGTGTACAACGACGGGCTGCGGGGCGACCACAAGGCGGGTCGGCTGACGTCGAGCGCGCCGGTCAAGGTCGCGACGCCGTTCGGTGTGATGTCGGCGGCGACGCCCAGCTGCTCCGCGACGAGCCGACCGGTCGCGTCGAGCAGGCGGAGCCGCAGCGTCGCGCCGCGCGAGCGCACTGCACGATTCGCGACGTGGACCTGGACGCGCACCGTCGCCTGCTCGCGCGAGGCCGCGGGGACGGTCACGAGTACGCCGCCGCTGCCGGGAAGATTCGCGAGCTGCGGATCAGTGATATGCAGCGAGGGTTTGACCACCACCTCGACGTGGCGGTAGAGCCCGCCATACGTGTTGAAGTCGAGATCGGCCAGCGGTTTCGGACCCGTGACGGCGTTGTCCGTGTTGTCGAGCCGTACCGCGAGCACCGCATCGCGTCCGGGCGTCACCTGCTCGGTGATGTCGACGACGAACGGCGTGAAGCCGCCCAGGTGTTCAGCGACCCGCACACCGTCGACGAACACGTCCGCGACGTTCATCGCGCCGCCGAACCGGAGCCAGACACGTTGGCCCGGTTCCACCACGGGCACACTGAGCGTTCGCCGATACCAGCAGATGCCTTGCCACTGCGCGGTGTCGCTGCCGGGTGGGCCGGTGACCACCGCTTCCACGCGTGCGGTGTGTGGCAACGTGACGCGTTCCCACGTCCGATCATCAAACGCGACCTGCGCGGCGTCAGCAGGTGCGCTGCCCCGGAGAAACCGCCAACCGTCGCTGAGTCGCCGCACCGTCGCGGAGCGCGCGGTCTCGGCCGTCGACAGCCCGTCGGGCCATAGCGCGAGCGCGCCGCCCGCGACAGCGAGCCGCGAGACGAAGTCGCGGCGATCGATTTCGCTCACTTCGGAGGCGTCGGCCGCAGGACGACCGAGGCGATCTCGACCCGCACGGCGCGATCAGCGCCGCTCGGCTTGGGAAAGCCCCACTGGAGGCCTTCGAAGAGTCGGAGGTCGGCGGCGGTCGCCGATGACGTGGCCATCAGGTCGTAGGGAAGAAATCCCGGGAAGGGACGAGGCAGCAACACAAGCGGTAGCCGCCTCAGCGTCTCCAAGGGTACGGCGATCTCACGCCATTCGCTGGTCAGCGCCAGCCGAGCGCCCCAGGCGGAGGCGTCGCGTTGAATGAGGGCGAGCTCGACCGACGCGTCGGCGCTCCCCACGGCCCGCGCCCGAACGAGCAGCGTCCCACCAGTGCCTGCGGTGCCCGTACGGTGAATGACCGATGGACTGGCCATCGTGCGGAACGCCACGTGCGTCGCCTGCGGTCCGTACGCGTCGACACCGACGCTCCACGCGAGTTGCTCTGGTGAATCCGCCGCCGTCCAGTCGCTGTGGCTCCGCACCCCCTGCATATACCCCGGCTCTACGACCCACGCACGGTCTCGATCGGCATCGAACAGCACGACCTCGGCGTCCGAGGGCACGACGCGGGTGCTCCACGTCTCACCGCCGAAGTCCCACGCGGTGGGCAATGTCGTGTTGCCCTCGGGAAACGTGCGCACGGTGCCGGCGCTGTGTACCGTCATCGCGTACTCCAGCACGCCGGTGCGATCGGTGCCGACCGGAAGCTCGCCTTCCACGGTGTAGGGATCCGTGACGCGAAGCCGCACGGGCGGTTTGAAGCCGCGCCATCCCGCCCAGCGAACGTAGGCGAAGGCCGAGTCGATCGGGGCATCGAGCGCCACGGTCGAGCGGATCGCCACGGCGTCGCCGGCGCTGACGCTCGCGGGCGGCTCGTGCCGCGCGACCGGCGGGCCGGTCATTGCCGACGGCGCGTGGAACTCGCCCAGCGTCCGATAGCCTATGCGGCGATCCGCCGTCCATCCCGCGCCCGACGTGCCCGCGCGCGCCAGGAGGTACACGCCCGGCCTCACGGTCGTTCGGCCGTCGGTCACGACCGGCCGATGTGCATTGCCCGCATTGAGCGGAGTGACCGAGAAGTCGCTGCCCAGATTCGGCATCGTCAGGCGCATCGCGTGCTCGCGCCAGTAGAGGCGCGTCACGGTGCGGTCGAGCCCACCGCGCGAGAACGGATCCTCCACCGGGACGGCATCCGGATACACCTCGAGACGCCACACGCCGTCGGCCAACCGATCCAGGAAGTAGGCGCCGGTGCCGTCATACGAGACGACGCGCGACTTGCCCACGCCCGCCACGCGCGTCAGCGCCGCAGGATTCGGCGGGGCGGTGTTGGTGGATACCGAGTAGGCGAACAGGCTGTCGGTGGCCACTTCGCTGCCGCCGTGCTGGTACGACGTGCGGAAGGGGCCGAAGCGCTCGCTCTTCGGGTACTCGCCCGCGTCGGTGCCGCGTGCCGTGCGGCGGAAGACTTCGCCCGCAATCAGCAGGCTGACCGCCTTCGCGGGGGTATACACCAGGTTGACGTAGTGCGTCTGGTACTCGGTGTTGGTGTGCGCGATCGCCAGCGGGTCGTAGGCGAACTGCGTCGCCCACTGGAAGCCCGCGCCGCGGAAGGCGCGGGCCATCGCGGGATACATCACCGGCAGGGCCACGTCGGCGCCGTCGAACTCGTACACCATCCGCGCCTTCCCCCGACACTCCGGAAAGTCGGCCCAAGGCAGCACGTACCGATTCACGTTCGGCAACGGATTGCCGGGCAGCGTCCGACCCCGCACGAGGCCGGTCGGATACCACTGCGCGGTCACGCCTTGGACGTTCGCCGAGCACACCGCGCGCCCGTGCGCGTCGAAGTAGCGCTCGCTGATGTTGTAGAAGATCGGCTTGGTGACACCCGCACCGCGCATCGACGCGACCATCGTGTTGATGTAGCGGGTCGTTTCCTCAGGCGTGCCGGCGTGGAACGGCTCGTTGATGACCTCGAAGGCAATGATATCGGGGTCGTCGCGGTAGCTGCGCCGCGTGTAGGGATTCACGTGCGCGACGAACTGCGCGACGTACCGCGCCTGCGCCTTGCGGGCGCTGGTGTCGACGCTCAGCGCTTCCTTGGAATAGCCGTTCGAGAATCCCGGCGAGACCGGATCCGGTTCGGGGTAGCCCGACCCCCACCACGCGATCGGCGTGAGGATCGACTTGATGCCGCGCTCGGCCAAGCGATGCAGCAGATAGTCCAGCAGGTCCAGATGCACGTTCGCGAGCAGATTGCCCTCGCGATCACTGACCTCGCGATCCCAGACGTGAATGCGGAAGGCGTCGAGCCCAAGCCGCGCCAAGTGCGCCACATCCTGGTCGATCGCCCGCTTCGGATCGATGCCGCGCGCGGTGATGGCGCGGTAGTCGAAGGCGAAGGGCGCCGCGTAATTCACGCCGAACAGCGCGACCTCCTCACCGGTGGCCGTCCATCGCATCACGCCGGCCCGGTCCACCTGCATCGGCGGCGCGGAGCGCGCCTGGGCGCCGACCGACGGCGGCAGTGCGAGCAGGACACACGAAACCGCCGCGCACGCCGCGCGGCGCAGGCCAGCCGTCATTCGCTTCACGGGAGCAGGGGTCAGAAGAACGGCTGGTAGCGGGGCTTCCAGAGCCGGTCGTACGTGAGGCCGACGCGCAGCAGCGCGCTGGTGCCGGGCGTGCGGGTGGCCGCCACCTTGCCTTGGAACAGGAGGAGGTCGGCGGCCACCGTCAGCGAGAGCTCATCGACCAATGGTACGGTCAACTCGTGAATCTGGCTGTAGCGCAAGGCCAGGTTCTGATCGGTGTCGAGTCGAGCGGGCAACAGGTACGTCAGATCGTTGAACATCCGGTAGGTGACGCCGCCGACTTCGCGGCGCCTCAGTCCCGAGAACGAGCGCGCGAGATCGGCGCGTAACTGCACACCGAACTGCACGTTCGGTCGCCCGAAGTCGTTTTCGACGATCAGCGCCGCCTCAGCACGGCGAATGGTCGGCGTCGGGCGGCGCAGGAGTCCGCCGATGCCGCGCAGCGCCAACTGCCGCGCGTTGCGACCGCCGTTTGCGTCCACCGTGGGGGTGAACTCGGTATCGAACAGACCACGAACGAAGGGCTGCCACGTGGGGCCATCGCCGCGCAGCGACGGCCGCAGCGTCAGGTCGAACTTGATGTCGTCGGCGGTCTCGATCACGGACGTGCCGGTGCCGGTCTTCAGGTGCTGTTCGCCGAAGGCGATGCCCAACCCGAAATCCGTCGCGGACGCTCGCCGCTCGTGGGTCGCGACGATGCGCCCGCTGGCCCCGATCACCCACGCGTCCTGCGAGATGACGCGGCTCTCGGGGACGTTGCTGTATGCCGCGTTGCCGTTGACCTCGTTCAGCGATGCCCACACTGTCGGGCGCTCGAACGAGAAGGCCAGCAGATTCTCGAACGGCGGGTCGGGGGCGAAGCGCGCCGCGATGGCCGCGACCTGGGCGTCGCCCTGCACGGTCCGCCGAATGCGCTGCAGTTCGCCGAAGATGAAATCGCGCAACGACAGCCCGCGAGCGTCTGACGCCGAGGTCAGCAGGCCGTCCTTGGTCACGCGGAAGTTGCGCCGCACACGACGGGCCTTCGCGAAGAAGCCGGCCCGCGAGCCTTCGAACAGCACATCGGTCGTGGCCACCCGGTAGAACGTCGCGTCGTCGATCCGCCGCCCCAGCACGGTGCCCGTCGCGCGGTCGAATCCACTCGTGGCGAGCTCGTTGCGAGTGTCGGTGGCCAACAGGCGGCGCAGGTCGCTGCCCGGGACGTCGGCGAGTACCAGCTCGTCCTCGGTCCACAGCCACTCGTCGACTTCCCGCTCGTGCAGTTTGCCGATCAGCGGCGGGAACTCGTCGAGTCGGCGAATCACCGAGACCTCGGCGTTGCCACGAACGCGCAACTGGCGTGCGAGGAAGCCTTCCCACATCGGCTTTGAAATCCGGCCCTGTCGCGTGGCGCTGTCGGTCAGGGCCAATGACGAATCCACCGCCACCAGATCGCCGAACGCGGGAAGCAGCAATTCGCCGCGCACGTCGTCCAGCTGGTACCCCTGCTGCTGGATGCGGCGGACGACGGCCGTGTCGCCGGGGATGGCGTCGGTGACGGCGTAGGTGCGGTGCTCAACCGCCGCAACCCAGGGCGCGGTGGCCGGTGCCGAGCGACGCAGTTCGAGATCCAAGCGCCCAATCCGCGCGCCATTCGCCGCCGAGCGGGCGACGAGGGCCGGCACGCCTGGGCGGACGAACGGGCGATCCGGCAGCTCGACGCGCACCCGCATCGCCTCGGGACTGGACCGGAGCGGCATATCGGCGATGATCGCGTCGATGCCCGGCACCGACTCGGCCACTCGGGCGTTATCGCCCACCTCGAGATTCGACAGCACCACGATGGCCTGGACTCGCTGCTCACGCAACCGTGCGACCTCGCGTCGCACGGCGTCGATGGGGTCGTCGAACCGGTACTGCACGAGCGCGGATCGCGGCAGCCGATCGCGGACGGACGGTTGCACGATGCCGATCAAGCCAAGCCGGAGTCCGTACTCTTCGACCACGGTCGACGCGCGGAAGACGTTGGCGCCGGTGGTGCGCACATTCGCGGCGAGCAGGGTGATCGACGAGAACTCCGACGCGACCTTGGCCAGCTCGGACACGCCGAGCCCCAGCTCCGCCTCGAAGGGCACGACGAAGCGGTAGCCCAGTGTCTGCAACGCGAGGAAGTCGAGTCGCGACCGCTCCGCGCGCTTGACGCCCAGGTCGCCATCGCGATGGCCGAGATCGGCTAGAATGGTCAGTCGCGCAGGGCGCAGCGAGTCCTCGCGAATCTGCCGGAGGAGCGTGGCACGCGGGCCGAGCTCGCCGAGCTTGCGCGGGAGTTCGAAGATCCGCGCGTCACCGACGTCGACGCGGTTCATTTCGCCGAACGTCCACGCGTCGAGATCGGTAGGCCAGACGGCGCCCGCTTCCTCGACGAGAATGGCCCGATCGTCGCGGCTGGTCCGCAGCCGAGACACCGTCACCTGCGTCGCGGCCAGATCGGCGAAGTCCGTCGCGGAACGCGGATTGCGCCTGAGCATCGCCAGCAGATCCGGCGTGGGGCGCCAAGGATCCTGCAACAACAGTCCGGTGCTCGACACGAGCGCCGGCACGTCGGTGAGCCGTTCTGCCTCGGATCGGCGTGCCAGGATCTCTTCGAGTTCGTCGCCGTCGGGCTCGGTGCCGGGCAGGAAAATCGTGATGCCCGGCGCCCGCCACGCGCGATGGCTGACGAGCTTGAAGGGGAGGCCCTCCTGCCGCGCCTGCTCGGTGAGGAGTTCGTGCTCGTCCTGCGACCGGCGCGAGCCGAGCGCGCCGAGCGACCGTCCGGAGTAGATGATGGCGATCCGACCGGCGTCGAGCGGCGTTTGCGCCCCGGCGTCGGGGACGAGGACTGCCATCGAGAGCGCCGCGATCACCAGTGCGGTGCATCGCCACAGAGAGTGCATCGCGCACAAAACTCGCCGCGCGTCGCGCTGGACGCCAGCGGGGGCGCGCGTTGCGCTTGTGCCGCTCCCGCTTGGTGCGCCAGATTCGCGTATGCGCGGCATCCTCTGGCACGAACGGCACGACCCCGGCCATCACGAGCATCTCGTGATCGCCCGCCTTCACCCGACCGCAGGCCGCGCGGCCCGCGGGCGTCTGGCGCCGGCTGGTCTCCAGCATCTGCTCCGGCTGGAGGCACGCGGGCACCTCGAGGGCGTCCACGTGATGGATGGCTCGCCGCGCGGCCACGGATTGCACCCCGTGGCGACCGCCCTCGCACGGGCGGGGCGGCATCACGATCCCGCGCGGCCGCACACCGGGACCGTCATCGTACGGCTGCGACACGGGCGTCACACCGCGGCGTTGCATGACGCGCTGTCGTCGGATCCGCACGTGGAATGGGCGGCCCGGGTGCCGATGCGCCATCTGGCGGCGCACCACGATCCCCTGATGCCTGCGCTCCGGATGTGGCATCACGGCGCGGTGCGTCTGGAGGAGGCGAGGGCCTTGCCGCGGTTTCGGGAGCCGAGGCGGGTGCGCGTCGCCGTGCTCGACACCGGCGTGGACCTCCGCCATCCCGCGTTGCGCCATCGCGTGTCGCAGTACGTGCACCGGCTCGGGTCGTGGCATTCGGCGGCCGACGACGTCGTCGGACACGGGACGCACGTCAGTGGCATCATCGCCGCGGCGGACAACGACCTTGGGGTTCGCGGGATGTGCCGCTGTGATCTGACGGTGTACAAGATCTTCGGATCCGACACGTTTCCGGTGCACAGCGACGGCAAGACGTACCGGCTGTTCTTCGTCGATCCCGTGGCGTACCGGGCGGCACTGCAGCTTTGTCTCGATGCCCGCGCGCACGTCGTGAATATGAGTCTGGGCGGCAATGCGTCGCCGGATCCCCACGAACGGGCGCTGTTCGAGGCGCTGCTGGCCCGCGGCACCGTGCTGGTCGCGGCGATGGGAAACGCGCAGCAGCATCGGGACCGCGAGTCGTTTCCGGCGGCGGTCCCCGGTGTCATTGCGGTGGGCGCGGTTGGGGAATCGGGGCGGATCGCCGACTTCTCGTGTACCGGGCCGCATATCGCGCTCGTCGCGCCCGGCGAGGATATCTGGTCGACGCTGCCGCTCGAGGCTGGCGAGTTCGGATTCGCGGCTACGCACACCGGGCGCCGCTCGGCCGGCCCGAATCCGCTCGAACGCAACCGGCGCTTCGATGCATGGCCCGGCACGTCGATGGCCTGCCCGCAGGTCACGGCGGCGGTGGCGATGCTGCTCGCCACCCGCGGCCCGATGTCGCCGGCCGAGGTCAAGCGTCGCCTGATGCGCACCGCGACGCGGCTCCCCGCGATGCGCGGCAAGTCGTTCACTTCCACGTACGGGGCCGGACGACTCGACGTCGCGCGGCTCCTCAGCGATCGGTAACGCGATGCCTGCCTCTCGTCCCAAGTCCGTGCTGGTCCTCGGCGCTGGAATGGCTGGACTCACCGCGGCCTACCAGTTGGTACAGGCTGGCCACGATGTGACCGTGCTCGAAGCGCGCGAAGTGCCCGGCGGGCGTGTGCGCACGCTGCGCGATCCCTTTGCGGACGGGATGCACGCGGAAGAGGGCGCGATGTTCCTCAACGGCCATCACACGCTGACGATGGGCTACATCGCCCTCGCCGGGCTGACGATGGTTCGCATTCCACGCAGTGGATCGCCCTTCGCCTACATTCGCGGCCACCGGCTGGCCAACGTCGACAACACCTCGACGCGCTGGCCGGTGGAGCTGCGCGCCGATGAACGGGGCATCGGGCTGGGCGGCCTGTGGAAGAAGTACATCATCCCGGTGGTGCAGCGGAATCTTCGGCACACGCGGGACAAGCGATTTCCGCCCCCGGGCCTGCGGCGCTACGACGAAATGACCGCCGCGGAGTTTCTCCGCTCTCGCGGGGCGTCGAGCGGCGCGGTCGAGATCTTCGGCGTCGGGTATCTCAACCTCACCGGCAACGGCCTGCACTGCATTTCGGCGCTGACGATGCTCCGGGATCTCACCGCGATTCTGCCCGGGCTGCCGCCGCTGCCGGGTGGCTTTTCGGTTGGACGGTACCGGATCGATCCCTTCGCCAAGGGATTCCACGTCCAAGGCGAGCCCACGCCACTCACGCTCGCGCAGATTCGCGAGGACGAGTTCACCATTCTCGGTGGCAACGACCGGTTGCCGCACGCGCTCGCCAACAGCCCGGTGCTCGAGCGTCGGGTCATCTACGGCGCCGAGGTGGTGCGGCTCGCGCCGGGCGCGGCCGGCGTGCGCGTGACGGCCGAGACGTCGCGCGGGCGCCGGAACTGGGACGCCGAGGCGGTGATCTGTACGATCCCGTTCTCGGTCCTGCGGCAGATTCCGATCGACCTTCCGCTACCGAACGACGTGCGGCAGGTGATCGAGCAGTTGTTGTACACGTCGGTGGTGCGCCAGTACGTGCAGACGACCGCGCGGCCGTGGAATCGCGTCAATCGCTCGGGCGTCGGCATTGCCGACACGCCGGTGATGTACGTGAACGATCAGTCGATCACCCAAGCCGGCACGCGGGGCGTGCTCGAGTCGTACAGCACCGGTCCGCACGCGCGCGCCTGGGCGGTGATGCGGGAGCCGGAGCGGCGTCGGGCATTGGCCGCAGGGCTGGATCAGCTCTACCCGCGCGTGTCGAGAATGATCACGGCCCACGCGATGATCGATTGGGATGCCGACCCCTATGCGCGCGGCGGGTACTGCTCGTTCGAGCCGGGAATGATCGGCCACCAGATGCGGGTGATGCAGCGACCGGCGGGACGGCTCTATTTCGCCGGTGATCACACCTCGTCACTGCCGGGCTGGATTCAGGGAGCGATCGAAAGCGGTCACGCCGCCGCGGCCGCCGTCCACCGGGCGCGCTAGGCCCGGCGGCGCGCCGTGGTCACTCGGGGCGGCTGCCGATGAGCATCTCGCCGACCGAGGACGCCTCTTCGAAGCGTCGACCGATCACGCGGCCAAGTCGCGTCGAGTCCCCGGACCCTACACCGCAGGGCGCCAAGCCGAGCGCGGTGGCATTGAGGTAGAAGGTCTGCAGGAGTGCGCCGACGTCCTTGAGGATCGTCGCCAGCGCGATCGAGCGGTACTTCCAGGTCAGGCGGCGGAAGCGCGCGACGAACACCAGCAAGACCTGCGCACCGCCGCGTTGCCCCTGCGCATTGCGCGCATCTTCCAACAGCCATTCGGCGGTGCTGCCATGACGGCCGAGCCAGCCGAGGCGGTGGGCGACCGGATCGTAGTGGTGGATGCCGCGCGGGACGCCGCGGCAGCGGCCAACGACGACGATGATGTCGAGCGGATAGCAGCCCCCGCCGCTGGGGTACGGCCGATCCGTGATGGCATACCGGCGACCGGGTCCCATCGGATACTCGGCACGCACGCGCGCGCTACGCCACAGGAGTGCGCCGAGCTGGTCGATGGTGATCGGGCGCGTGCCGTACTGACGGACCGACTCGCGGGCTTCGATCACCGCCCCCAGCGGCGGGTTCTGTGGTCCGACGACGTCCAGATCGGTGGCCGGGCGGGGCAGGGCGAGTCGTCGACGGACAGGCCAGCGGTCGAGGGCGGGTTCCGGCGGCCGTATGCCTTCGTACTGAAACGTGGCACCCACGACGCCGTCGTGTCGTCCACCGCGGTGCCGATGCTGCAACAACAGATCCGCAAACTCCCATTGCTGCAGCACCGGATCCGTGTCTTCGGCGGTGCCGCCGTCGGCGCGGGCCGACGTGAGCATCGCCGAGTCGCGCAGCAGACGGACGATCTGCGCTGCCGTCGACGCGGGAACGTCGAGCGCCGCGCGGAGCGTGGCGGCGGTCTGCGTGGAGGCAAGGAGGCCGATCGCACGGACCATCACGGGGCTGCACACGAGCCGCACGGTGCTGATCGGTGACGCCAACGTGGGCTGGTCGCCGTCGCGCGAGAGGTAGGCGAATCGCGACAGGACGAACGCACCGCGTGTGCCGCGGCGGCGGCGCGGCGCGCGGCGGTCACGCCCCGCGTGTGGCCCTGCGGGGCAAATGGGCTCGACGTCGGCGAGCCAGTGGTCATCGATGAGCCAGCGCTCGCGCAGGGCACCGCGTGCGTGCAGCTGCCCAAGCAGGCGCTCCCACTCCCGGAGCGCCGCCGGCGAGTCGGCAGCGGCAACGGCGCGCAGGCCGTCCTCGGAAACGACACGGCGCGTGAGCCGGCAGAATGCCAGCCACGCGCCGCGGGTGCGACAGGTCACCTCGAAGCTGTCATCCGCCGTGTGGAGTCGGGCGGCGCGAGGGCGCGCCCGACTCCGTTGCACCAGCGGCAGGAGTCCGAGATGACGTGTCGCGGAGCTCACGACCTGATGGTCGCGAGTCGGGTTACGCGAAGGTCTTCGACGGCCCCATCGTGCGCGAAGCGCCGGTCTTCTTCTTGGCGGCCTTCTTCTTGGTGGCCTTCTTCTTCGTGGTCTTCTTGGCCGCCTTCTTCACGACCTTCTTCGCAGCCTTCTTCGCGCCCTTCTTCGCGGCCTTCTTGGCCGCCTTCTTCTTTGCTGCCATATGACACCTCCCGGAAAGTGACGATGCGAGTGCGACGCGCACTCTGCGCAGTACGATAACGTCAGAACCAGATTCCGAAAGCGTTGAGACGCAATTCGTGTCGCGCGCGTCGCAACCAGCCCGCGCGCACCGGCGCGGTGAACAGACGTCCCGGTGCGAAGTGCGGCCACCACGGACGCAGGCCCGGCACGACGACCCGCACGACGCGACGCGACGAGTCCGCGCGCGTGAGGTCCACCATCCACGCGCGCAGTCGCGCCGCGGTCAGCCGCTCGATGAGCTGCGCGACGTCTGCCGCGTCACGTGGAGCCCCGGCGTCGTCGAACGACGGCCGCACGCGGACGCGGCTTCGCCGTTGGCGCGGGTTGGGCACCAACTGCGGCTGTGCGTCGAGCGTGCCCTCACGCAGCCAGCGTCGGTCGGCGGCGGGCTGGGTGAGCAACCCGCGGTCGGCGGCGTGGACGAGCATCGCTTCCTGCAGCAATTCGTCGAGCGCGCGATGCGCGGCAGTTCGACGATCGAGTCGCGCGGCGAAGCCGAGCAACACGCGAGGGAATGTGCCCTGCCGGCGAACACTCACGGCGGCAACGACCGGAATGCCGAGGTCGCCGGTCAGATCGAGCATCCAGGTGTCGCGTCCATCGCGCGCCAGCCACTCCACGAGGCGAGACCGTCGGTCGTCGGCCCAGACCGCGCGCGGCACCTCAGGACGTGGCGCCTGATGGTACCACCACTGGGCCACCGCGTCGCGCTCGACGAGTTCCAACAGCGCGCGCCGCGTGGCGTCGGCGGTGCTCCGCCCCGCCGCGCAGCCGTTGGAGTCGGCGCGCCCTGCGGCACGCGGCACGCGGACTCCCCGCGGCGGGCGATAACCGAAGTACACCAGATGCGACGGCACGAGCGCCGACGGCCCCGCGTCGAGCGCGGTGGCGACGGTCCACGCCAGCGGCAGCGTGCGGTCGAGTCCCCACTCCGCGGCGGGCACGCCGCGGCGGGCGTCCGCGAGTTGGCGGCGACTCAGACAGCGCAGGGCATTGGGCGCGATCGCGCGGTCAGCGACGGCGTCGAACGGCGCGAGCAGTTCGGGATCTTCCGGCTGGTGAAACCCGCTCCACCGCTCGCAGTACTCATCGTGCGCCCGCCGAGCGGCGGCCAGCGGGGTCGAGCCGGCGCCGAGGCAGGGCGTCAGGCGGTGCGCGCCCTGCGCCGTCGTGCGTCCCGCCGGCGACGCGAGCGCGACGGCGAGTGGGGCGTCTGACGGCGATGGCAGGTGCCAGATGCGCGACCGCGGCGAGATCCGATCGCGCACCAGTCGGTCAGAAGGTCCGTTCAGGACCCGCGGTAATGGCGGCGAAGCGGGGATTCGACCGGAGCCCCGCGTAGAAGCGATCGGAACGGATCATCGCCTTCGAGAACTGCGATGGAATCCGCAGCACCGTTTCGATGTGCTTGAGCGCGGACTCGGCATCGCCACTGATCACCGCGATATCGATCCGGTGGCTGAGCATCGTGCTGCCCAGCACGAATTCCCGCGACAGCGGCATCAGGGTCAAGGCCCGGTCGCCTTCGCGCGCGGCATCGTCTCGGCGTCCGACACCGGCGTAGGCAATGCCGAGCAGGGCAGCCAATTCGGCATCCGCCTCGGCCGCCCGCACGCGCGGCTCCAGCACCCGGCGCGCCGAGTCGAATTGCACCCGCGCCACGCCAGAGTCGCCACGGTCGCGGGCGATGTAGGCCTTCGCGAGGTGCAGCTTGGCCGGATCGACGAAGTCGGTGGTCGTGGTGAGCGCCAGCACCGAATCCCGCACCGCGCCGCCCAGGGCCGTCGGCATACTCGGGTAGCGGTACATCCACTTCACCATCTCGCGCATCGAGACGCGCGGCGTGGCCGAGTCGATCGCGGCCGACGCGGCGGTGATCTTGCCGTCGCGCGACCAGAGCATCAGCGCCTGCATCACCACCGCGGGGGCCCAATCCGGCGACAGGCGACGGGCGCGGAGGATTTCGCGTTGCGCGTCGCTGTACCGACGCATCGACAGCAGCGTCAGCCCGAGGTCGAGGGCCACCACGTGCGAGCGCGGGTCGAGCGTCGCGGCAGCCTGCATCGTCGCGGCCGCCGCCGGCATCTTTCCCTGCCGGCGTTCGATCTGCCCGATGATCCACAGCAATTCGCTGTTGTTCGGCTGGCTCTTGCGCACGGCGCTCAGCTCGCGGAACGCCTTCGGGGCATCGAGTTCGCCCCACCACGCCACGAAGCCGCGGGCCACGGCCAGCTCGGGGAGCGTCGAGTCGATCGCCGTGGCGCGCCGCAACGCTTCCTGCGCCCGCGCCAGCCGCGTCGCGTTCTTGTCGCGATAGTAGTAATCGTAGACGGCGCTCGCCTCGGCCAGTTTGGCCCACGCAAGCGCAAAGGTGGAGTCGGATTGGATCGCCTGCTCGTAGAGCGCGATCGCCTCGCGGGCGGAGGCCTCTTCGTAGCGGCGCGACGCGAGCACGTTCGCCTGCAAATACGCGGTGTAGGCGGCGGTGCTCTGCGTGGGCCGCGCGGCGAGCGCGCGGGATTCCGGCTGCAACACCGACACACCCAGCGCGCCCGCGACGCGCTCGGCGATACTGGACTGGAGGGCGAATAGCTCACCCGGCACGAAGCTGGCGTCGTAGCGGTCCGACCAGACGTCCTGCCCGTCGGTCGCCGCCACCAGATGTGGCGTGACCCGGACGCGGCGGGTGCCGTCGGGAGCCCGATCGGTGCGGACGGTTGCGGTGACGACGTACGAGACCCCGACTTCGCGCGCGACGTTGCGGAGGTTCACGCCGGTGGCCGGATACTGCTGCGCGGTCGTGCGAGCGACCACGGACAGCCCGGACAAGCCCGCCACGCGGCTGGTGACTTCGTCGGCCAGCCCCTCGGTGATGAACTTGTCTTCCGCGTCGCCCAGGTGTTCGAAGGGTAGCACGATGAGCCGGGGCGGACCGGCGGGCACTTTGGGCCGCTGTGTGGCGACCACGCCGAACGCCGAGGCCACCACGAGCGCGGCGACGCCAATCACCGCCTGCACCGTGCGGCGGCTTGGTCCGGGCGTCGCCAGGGGCAGGGGCGCGGTGCCGCCAACGGCTTCGATCAGTGCGTCCGCGAACGCACGCACGGTCGGGAAGCGATCGGCCGGCGCCTTGGCCAGCGCCCGCATCACCACCGCTTCGACCGCGAGCGGCACGCTCGCGCGGACGGGCCGGAGCCCCGGCACCGACTCCCGTGCGTGCTTGAGCATCACCTCGAGCGAAATCTCCCCCGAGTACGGCGGGCGTCCGGTGATCATCTCGTACACCACGCAGGCCAGCGAGTACACGTCGCTGCGGGCATCGGTGGCTTCGCCCGTCGCTTGCTCGGGACTCATATAGGCCGGCGTACCCACCACCACGCCAGCCTGGGTGAGCCGGTCCCCACCGGCGGCCACCACCGCGCGCGCGATGCCGAAGTCGGCCACCACCGCCACACCGCCCGAGAAGAGGATGTTCTCCGGCTTGATGTCGCGGTGCACGATGCCGCGCGAATGGGCATAGTCGAGCGCCTGCGCCACTTCGCGCGTGATGCTGACGACGTCGGCGATCGACATCTGCGGCGTCGCGTTCATCCGCTCGCGCAGCGACAGCCCGTCCATATACGGCGACACGTAGTACAGCTGCCCGCGGATCGTCCCCGAATCGTGCAACGGCAGGATGTTCGGGTGGGTCATCTTCGAGATGATCTCGATCTCGCTCAGAAAGCGATCGGCCCCGAGGGTCGCGCTCACCTCGGGCCGGACCATCTTGAGCGCCAGCGAGCGGCCGTGTCGCAGGTCGCGCACGAGATACACGCGCGCCATTCCGCCTTGGCCCAGCTCCCGCTCAATGGCGTACCGCCCGTCGAGCACTTCCCCCGTGACGACGGGAATGTTCATCGGCAGGTGCGGGATTCGGCGCGGCTCGTCGTCGGGCGGCGCGTGAATGAATGCGGCAAGGGGCGGGACAATGTCGTGCGAGGTCGTGAGGCGGTTTTCGCCCGACCTGCAAAGTTATGTCCGCGCACACAGGGGTGCCAGCGGCCCCGCTGCCTGTGACCTGCTAGTGGCGCTCGCGCCGTGCAGCGAGCAGGAAGGCCGCGCCGGTCACCAGCAGCACCACCCCCCACCACAGGTTGATGTTGATGCCCCCCGACTTCGCGTACATCGCCGCGTCGCCCGCGGTGAAGAGGCCGAAGGCGCCGATCACGGCGCCGAGCGCCACGAACAGGCCGCCGATCGGCACGCGGAGGTCCAGCGAACCAGCGTCACTCACGGTGGGCTCCTCAGGCGAAGATCAGGTTGAGCAGCAGCGTCATCCCCAGCACCGCCGCCCCAAGGACCGCTGGACGCTGATGCCAAGCCAGCGCGCCATCGGTCGGCATTGGCGTCAGCGAGTAGACGAGTCCCTTGAGCGAATCGTCCGACCGCGCCGCCGTGGCCAGACTCACGATCACGGTCACCACGGTGCAGGCGGCAAAGGCGACGATGGCGGTCCAGAACGTCTGCGCCATCTCGCTGGGATACGTGTGCACCAGGCCCAGGAACCCGCCCTTCACCCCGGGCACCGAGCCGCGCGAGAGCGTCAGTCCGTGGTGCAGGGCGGCTCCGGTCATTCCCGCCACCAGCCCCGCGAACGCGCCGTGGCCCGTGGCACGACGCCAGAACATCCCAAGCGCGAACGTGGCAAAGAGCGGCGCATTGATGAACGCGAAGACGAGCTGCAACAGCTCCATGATGTTGTTGAACGCCCCCGCGACGTAGGCGGCGGCAATCGACAGCAGCACGCCCACCACCGTGGCGACCTTTCCCATCCGGAGGCACTCGGCATCCGACGCTCCCTTCCGCAGGTGCGTCTGGTAGATGTCGTAGGTCCACACGGTGTTGAAGGCGGTGACATTGCCCGCCATCCCTGACATAAACGACGCCAGGAGTGCGGTGAGGCCCAGGCCAAGCATCCCCTCGGGGAAGAGCTTGATCAGCAGCATCGGCGTCGCCAGGTCGTAGTCGAGCACGGCTCGGCCCGCCGCGTCGACGAGCGGCGCGCCGTCGGCGCCGAGCTTCGCCGGAATGATGCCGCTCGACGCGTCACCGCCGGCGGCGCTCGTCAGCGCCAGCGCGATCATTCCTGGCAAAATGACCAGAAAGGGAAAGAGCATCTTGGGGACCGCGGCGATCAGTGGGGTCCGGCGTGCCGCGGTCATACTGTCCGCGGCCATCGCGCGCTGCACCACGAGGAAGTCGGTGCACCAGTACCCGAACGACAACACGAAGCCCAAGCCCATCACCAGGCCGAACCACTCGACCCCCACGGCATTGGTACTGGCGTCGCCCATCCCCTGCCACGCGTGCGTGTACGCACCGGCCGGCAGGCCGCGCGTGGCCGCGGCGTCGGTGAGCCGCGCCGAGAGCCCGTCCCAGCCGCCCACCGAGCGCAAGCCCAGAAACACCAGCGGCGCGAAGCCGAAGACGATCATGAAGAACTGCAGGACTTCGTTGTAGATCGCGCTGGTGAGCCCCCCGGCGAACACGTACGCCAGCACGATCACCGCCGACACCAGCACGCTCACGTCGAAGCTCCAGCCCAGCAGCAGGTTGAAGAGCTTGCCCATCGCGTACATCGAGATGCCGCTCGAGAAAATGGTCATCACCGCGAAGCTCGCGGCGTTGAGCGTGCGGGTCTTCTCGTCGAAGCGCAGCTTGAGGTACTCGGGGACGCTGCGCGCGCGCGAGCCGTAGTAGAACGGCATCATAAAGAGCGCGACAAACACCATCGCCGGGATCGCACCCACCCAGTAGAAGTGGCTCGTCGCGATGCCGTACTTCGCGCCGGACGCGCCCATTCCTATGACTTCTTGCGCGCCGAGGTTGGCCGACAGAAACGCGAGTCCGGTGACCCAAGGCGGCAGCGAGCGCCCGGATTGCAGGAAGTCGTTCGCCGTCTGGGTGCGGCGGCGCAGCGCGAAGCCGATGCCGAGCACGACGGCGAAGTACAAGAACATCACGACGTAATCGATCGCCGTCAGCTGCGTCGCTGGTGCGTGCTCCACGTCTGCTCCGAAAAGGTCTAGTGCGCGGCCGCGCGCGCTTCGGCGGCGGCCTTGAGTCCCGCCATCGTGCCGGGGATGCCGCGTCGCAGCCCGGGGCCGATCAGCGCCCGGAACACGAACGCCAGCGGCCCGGTGAACACGACGCGATGGGTGACGCGCGTGCTGTCGCCCTGCGGCTCCAGCCAATGCTCGAAGCGCATCGTGCAGCCGGGCAGCCGCGCCTCGGCATCGAACGAGCGATCCGGCACGACCGAGGTCAGCCGGATCGTCATCGTCGGGCCCTGCTTCGGGGTGATCGTGCCCACCGCGCCCGAGACAAAGGGCCCTTCGCGCGTCGCCCCGCGAATGTCAGGATCCCACGCGGCCCAGCCGGCGGCGTCAGCATACAGCGCGAACACCACCGCCGGCGTGCACCGAACGGTGACCGTGCCTTCGAAATCGGCCATCGGTCAGCGCGCGCCCATTCGGGCTTCGAGCCGACGCGCGATCGCCGCGAGGAAATCCTCGGTATGGAGGAACGGTTGCTGCTTGCCGATGAGCAGGGCCAAGTCCTTGGTCATTTCACCCGCTTCCACGGCTTCGATGCACACGGCCTCGAGCGTCTCGGCGAACGTCGTCACATCGGGCGTGCCGTCCAAGCGGCCACGGTGCGCCAAGCCCCTGGTCCAGGCGAAGATGCTCGCGATCGGGTTGGTGGACGTGCGGTTCCCCTTCTGATGCTCGCGGTAGTGGCGAGTCACCGTGCCGTGCGCGGCCTCGGCTTCCATCGTGCGGCCGTCGGGCGTGAGCAGCACGGAGGTCATCAGGCCGAGCGAGCCGAAGCCCTGCGCCACGATGTCGGACTGCACATCGCCATCGTAGTTCTTGCAGGCCCACACGTAGCCGCCTTCCCACTTGAGCGCCGAGGCGACCATATCGTCGATGAGCCGGTGCTCGTAGGTCAGCCCCTTGGCGTCGAACTCGGCCTTGAACTCGGCGGCGAAGATCTCTTCGAACAGATCCTTGAAGAGGCCGTCATAGGCCTTGAGGATGGTGTTCTTGGTGCTGAGGTAGACCGGGAAGTTGCGCGAGAGGCCGTAGCGGAAGCTCGCGCGCGCGAAGTCGCGGATGGAGTCGCTGAAGTTGTACATCCCCATCGCGACGCCGCCGTCCGCGCCGAAGGTGGCGACATCGAACTGCATCGGCTGGGAGCCATCGGCCGGCGTGTAGGTGATCGTGACCGTGCCGGGGCCGGGGACCTTGAAGTCGGTGGCCTTGTACTGGTCGCCGTGCGCGTGGCGACCGACCACGATGGGCTTGGCCCAGTGCGGGACGAGGCGCGGGATGTTCCGGATGATGATGGGTTCGCGGAAGATCACGCCGCCCAGGACGTTGCGGATCGTGCCATTGGGGCTCTTCCACATCTTCTTGAGCCCGAACTCCTTCACCCGCGCCTCATCGGGGGTGATGGTCGCGCACTTGACCGCGACACCGTGCTTGAGCGTGGCCTTGGCCGACTCGACGGTGACCGCGTCGTCGGTGGCGTCGCGATGCTCGATCCCCAGGTCGTAATAGTCGAGGGAGACATCGAGGTAGGGCAGGATCAGCCGGTCCTTGATGTATTGCCAGATGATGCGGGTCATCTCGTCGCCGTCCATTTCGACGACGGGGTGCTTCACCTTGATCTTGGCCATAACAGGGCAGGGAGAAGGGACGGTCCCGCGCCGCTGTGCGCCGCACCGCGTGCGAGAAGGGCGAAGATGTCCCAGTGCTCAGCGTGTGGATAGTGCGGGCTGCTCATTAATGAAAGAGAATGTGACCCAAAGCGTAACGAAACGATACAGTGCATCGATTTGAAATAGGACTGCGAGTCACTGTGTTAAGGGAATCTATCTGTCCCGTTACGAAACGCTGTACGAAGTCGATATCCCCTCCATCGCCGCGTCACGATGGGGTGCGCGCCGATTCACAACGCGAGCAGTACGACGAGGGGGAACGCACGATGCAGTGGTTCCGGGATTTCACGATCGGTCGCAAGCTGACGGTGGGGTTTGGCGCGACGATCCTGTTGATGGTCATTGTTGGCGGCGTCGGTGCCTTCACCGCCCGCCGTCTCGATTCGCTCCTGTCGACGCTGTACACGACCCACGCCGAACCGGCGCTGGCGCTCAAGGAAGCGAACGTGCAGCTCATTTCGATTTCGCGCGCGGTGCGCAACGCGCTCCTCGATGACAACGCCGCCTCGGTGCGCCGCCGCGCGGCGGACATCGTCACGTACGATTCGCTCTTCCGCGCCAACTTCGCGCAGTATCAGGCGAGCATCGTCCGCGAGGAGCAGAAGGTGATGGCCGCCAAGCTGCTCACGGACTACAACGACCTTCGGCCGCAGCAGGACGCGGTCGTGGCGCTGGCCCTCGAGGGCAAGGACGCGGACGGTCGCGCTCGGCTCGGCGACCTGCGCAAGCGCGCCGACGAGATCGACAGGCTGATGGACAGCTTGGCCGCCTCGAAGGTCGCGCTGATGCAGAAGGCCGCGGCAGACGCCAAGGCCTCGGCGACGACGGCAATCATCGTGGTTCTGGTGCTGATCGTCGTCGCCATCGCCCTGGGAGCCTTCATTGCGACGATGATCGCCCGGATGATTGGCCGCTCGGTGGAGCGCCTCACCCACATCGCCGGTGCCGTCGCCAAGGGGGATCTCGATCAGGAGGTCGTCGTCGAGAGCAAGGATGAGATCGGTCAGTTGGCCGGGAGCATCGCGCAGCTGGTGGCCGACGAGCGTCGGATGGCCGACGCGGCCGTGGCGATCAGCCGCGGCCGGATGGATGTGGCGATTTCGGCCCGCTCCGACAAGGACGCGCTCGGCAAGGCCTTCGTGCAGCTGCAGCAGGTGGTCAACGACGCGGTCGGTGATGCGTCGTCGCTGGCTCGCTCGGCGGCGGCCGGTGACCTGTCGCGTCGCGGTGATGTGACCAAGTATGACGGCGCGTTCCGCGACCTGATGTCGGGTCTCAACGACCTCGTGAACGCGGTGGCGGTGCCCGTCGCCGAGACGGCGGCGGTACTCGACAAGCTCGCGGCCCGCGATATGACGGCGCGGATGACGGGCAACTTCGAAGGCGACTTCGATCGGATCAAGATTGCCGTCAATGCGGCGGCGCACACCCTCGACGAAGCGTTGGCCCAGGTGCACGGCGCGGCGGAGCAGGTGGCCTCGGCCGGTTCGCAGATTGCCTCGGGGAGCCAGTCGCTGGCTCAGGGTGCGTCGGAGCAGGGTGCCTCGCTTGAGGAGATCGCGAGCAGCCTGCACGAGATGAACGCGGCCTCGGCGGCGTCCGCCGCGAACAGCGAACAGGCGCGTGGGATGTCGTCCACCGCCCGGGCGCGGGTGTCGCAGGGTCGCGAAAGCATGTCGCAACTCTCGGCGGCGATCGATCAGATCCGCCGGTCGAGCGATCAGACGGCCAAGATCGTGAAGACCATCGACGAGATCGCCTTCCAGACCAATCTCCTCGCGCTCAACGCCGCCGTTGAAGCGGCGCGGGCCGGCGACGCGGGTCGCGGCTTCGCGGTGGTGGCCGAGGAAGTGCGCTCGCTGGCGGCGCGCAGTGCCGAAGCGGCGCGCACGACGGCGACGCTGATCGAGTCGGCCGTGGCGAGTGCCAAGCTCGGGGTGCAGCACAATGGGGAAGTCTTGAGCCGCTTGGACGAAATCGATGCCGAAGTCAGCAAGGTGGCCGACGTGGTCCATGAGCTGGCCTCGTCCAACCAGCAGCAGCAGCAGAGCGTCTCGCAGATCACGCAGGCGGTGGAGCAGCTCAACGGGGTCACGCAGCAGAACGCCGCGAACGCCGAAGAGTCCGCTGCGGCATCGGAAGAACTCTCCGGGCAGGCGATGACGCTCCTGCAGCTGGTGGGCACGTTCGAGACCTCGGCGGGTAGCGCGAAGGTGCTGCCGTCGGTGGCCGCGAGCCGCCGCGCCAACCGCGCGCCGCGTCCGATGTCGCTGGCGGCGAACTTCTGATCGACAACCGGCCGGAGCACCGGCCTCAGGGAACGGCGGCCCATCCCGCCGTGCACGACAGAACGCCCCGCACGCCGATTCGGTATGCGGGGCGCTCTGCCGTTCGAGCGTTCACCCGGCGTTAATCGTGAGGGTGTTGCCGGTCCGCGTGGTGGGCAGGGCGGTGAGGCCGCGGGAGGCGACGCCGGCGGTGACGCTGCCGTCATTCCGGGCAAACTGGGATCCGTGGGCTTCGCAGCGGACATCCGCGCCGGCGTCCGCCCACGCATTCTGCGTCTGAGCGTGCGGGCAGGTGGCATTGAAGGCGCGGTAGGTCGCTGCGGCGAAAGTGCCGGCTTCGCTCTTGACGATGAGCACCGGGCGATTGGTGCGCCCGATGATGAACACCAGCCCCGGGGCCTGCGTGAGGTCGCTGGCGACGGTGACGTCCACCGTGACGGTGTTGCCCGCGATCGACACGCCCGGAGGCAGCACCGCCGTCGGGGGCGGCGGCGTGATCGGTCCGACCCCTCCGCCGCCGCCGTCGCTGCTGCAGCCAGCCAACGCAATCGCCGCCAGGGCGCCGGCGCCCAAGGTCACGAAGTCGCGGCGCGAATAGGCACAGCCACCGCAGGGCGAAAGCGGGGCGTCGGACGAATCGACGGACGAGGGCATCGGAAGTCCTGGGCAGGAGGGTGGGTGAGCAGGGTCGCAAACAATGCTACACCCTAAATGGCGACCTGGCATCGAAAGTGTCACGCGGCGAGTTGCGCTTCGTACTTCGGCGCCGCTCGCCAGCGGCGTTACGGCGCGCGGCCACGCGACGGATATCGTCACTCAGTGTCCGGGCCGCACGATGCGGCGATTCCCCCTGCGCTCCCTCTATGCGTCGATTCGTTGCCTCTTTGCCGCTGGCGTTCGCGACCCTGGCCGCCTGCAGTGACGACTCCACCGCCCCCGGGCCAGGCGAGCGATTCGCCGCCGATCTGTCCGGCGCGGGCGTTGTGCCCGCCGTCACAACGACCGCGTCCGGTCGCGCCGAGTTCGAATTCGTGGGAGAGGACGCTATTCGCTTCACGCTCAGCGTGAACGGAATGACCGGGATCACGCAGGCGCACCTGCACTCGGGCACGCCCACGCAGAACGGCACCCTGCGCGTCTGGTTGCTGCCAGTGAACGGCACCGCGGCGCAGACCCCGAGCGTGGACCTCACCGGCGTGATCGCCGAAGGCGATATCGCCCGTGACTGGGTGCGCAGCACCCCCACGATCACCTTCGACTCGCTCAAGACGCTGATGCGAAACGGTGCGGTCTACGTGGACATTCACACGCAGGCCCGCACCGCGGGAGAAGTTCGCGGACAATTGTCGCGGGTGCCGTAAGCGACCCCCCACACGATTGAGGCGCCGCGCATCCGCGCGGCGCCTCGTCTCATTGCTACCGGACGCGAATGGTGCCGGTGGTGCCCGGCGACGCCGTGTTGTCCCACACGAAGTCGCCCACGGTGAAGAAGCTCCGATTGGGCATCGCGTTGCTCGTGGACGTGATGTTGGTCGGGGCGCCGGTCTGGTTCGGACGGAAGGTCACATCGCCGGCCGTGGCGCCGAAACGGAAGAACACACGGCCACCAACGCGCAGCGTCACCACCGACGGGTTCGCCGTGCCAGGGCCGACATCCACCGTGTCCTGCGCCACCGGCGACGGCTCCACGGTGATGTCCACGGTGGCTGACTTCCCCGAGAGTTTGGCTCGCACGGTGGCGCGGCCCACCGCGAGGCCAGTCAGCAACCCGGTCGACGTGATCGATGCCACGCTGCCATTCGAAGAACTCCACTCAGGATCAAGCGACGGCAACTCTTCGCCTTCCTTGTTGTAGCCCACGGCGTGCAACTGCATACTCTCGCCGACGAACACGGTCGTGACCGGCGCGGTCACGACTACGCGCTCCGGCTCCGGCAACCCGAAGGGCAGCGATCCGTCGCAACCCGCCAGCGCCAGCGCCGCCCCGACGACCGCGGCGCAGCGCCGCACGGCGCGGGTCATCGGCAGATCCCCCGGTTGGTCGGCACGTAGTCGGGGAAGATCACCCCGAGGTTCGGATTGCCGAGTCGGCGGGTGACGATTTCCGAGAGAATGTCGCGGTGGTCGATCGTGACGCGGAGGTCCTGCCCGATCTCCAAGTTCTCGCGCGCCAGCGGCTGCCAGTTGTTGGTCAGCACGCGGCCGCCGTTGATCGCGCGGCCCATCGCAAACATACACGTGCCGCGCCCATGGTCCGTACCCGCCGAGCCGTTCTCGCGCACGTTGCGCCCGAACTCCGACACCACCACCACGGTCACGCGGTAATCCGTCGTGGCGCTGATGACGTCGAGCCAGAAGGCGCTGAGCGAATTCGCAAGGTCGGCCATTGTTCGCGACATCGAACCGGTCAGCGGCGACTGATTGGAGTGCGTGTCCCAACCGCCGATATCGAGCTGAATCGCTTCGACGCCGAGATCGGCCTTGATCAGCGCCGCGGTGGCCCGCATTCCGCGACCAAAGCTGGTGTTCGGATAGACCGCCCCATTGATCGGCGCGTAGCCGTTGAAGTTCACCGACTGGAGCAGCGAGATCGTATTCAGGGCATCGAGCGCCGGGGCGCCGATCGTGTCGGTGAACGGGGCATAGTCGGCCTCGAGCCACGCTTGACGCTGCGCGCGGGTCGCCGCGTCTCCGCCCAGACCGAAGCTGGCCGGGTTGGGAATCGGCAGCGTGCGCGGGCCACCGACCAGCGTCCGCTGCAGGCCCGACGCCAGACCGACCGCGCGGAGCGGCGCGTCGGTGCGCATCGGCGTCGAGGTGGCCAGATGCCGACCCAGCCAGCCGGTCATCAGGTTCGGATCGGCGGCCTTGCCAACTTCCAGAAACCGCATCGCATCGAAGTGCGAGCGCGTGTTGTTGAGCAGGCCGGTCTGCTGCACGGCGAGCAACTGCCCCGCCTGATACGCGGGATACAGCGACGACATCGCCTGCGACATCCCCCAGAATCCATCTAGCGCGATGCCGCGATTCGGCGAGCTGCTGTCCGGCTGCGGAATCGCGATCGTCGGCCGACCCGTGTAGTAGTTCGGGTCGGTGAACGGATAGATCATCGACAGGCCGTCGTGCCCGCCGCGCAGGAAGACCGACAGAATGATGTCGCGGCTCGAGGCGGTCTGCGCCAGCACGACGCGCGGCAACCAGGCCGGCATCGTCGAGAGCGCCATAAACGTCGCCGAGCTGCCAAGAAAATCGCGGCGCGAGACTTCGTGGTACTCGGTGCAACCCGGGGCGTTCGTCGATTCACTCATTGGGCAATCGGGAGTCGGGGGCTGGCGCCCGTCAGTACCACTGGAACTGTGCGGACGACAAGGCGAGGCTCATGGCTTCGCGGATCCGCGTGGCCGACGTCGGCGCGGGACGGATGTAGTCGGCAAGGCGCGTGCGGAACGACTCCGGGACCTCGCCCCCGAGACAGCGGGCTATGATCCGGCTCGTCGTCTCTTCGACCGTCGTGCCGGTGAACGGTGCCGGATCCACGGCAAAGCTGGTGGAGGTGGCCGACGCCGTGGCGAAGGCCGAGGCGGTATTCCACCGCTGCATCACCAGCCCCATCCAGAATTCCATCGACATCGGGTAGCCGTCTGGCGTGGGCCAGGCATACAGCGACTGACCCATCGTGTCGACGTTGCTCCGCATCGTTGCCACCGAGGTCACGCGCGGGTTGAGCGCTCGCGCCGAGGACACCGCCAAGTGAAGCGGTCGCTTGTACATCGGCCCCGAGCCCACGATCGTCGGCTCGGCGAGGATGATGCGAAGCACCGAGGGGATGTCGCCCTGCGTCCGCACGAACTCCGCCGCCGCCGCCGAGACCAGCGCCTCGCTCGGCGTGTACGCCACGAAGTAGCGCGCGAGTTTCCAGCTGATGTAGCGAGCAGTGTTCGGATGCACCGCGAGGAAGTCGATGATGCGCTCGGCCTCCTGCTTGCCGGCCAGGCCCGTGCCCGGCGCGGTCGACGGAATCACCCGGCCGAGCACGCGCTTGACGCCAAAGTCGTGGATGTTGGCGTCGTAATAGAAGGAGCCGGCGCCGATGCGCGTCCAGCCGGTGAACACCCGCGCGAGCTCGGCGACATCCTGCTGCGTGTAGCCGCCGTCCACGCCGAGCGTGTGCAGCTCCATGATTTCGCGCGCGTAGTTCTCGTTGGGGCTGCCCCGACGGCTGCGCGTCTGGTCGAGATACTCCATCATCGCCGCACTGTGCGCGCTGGCACGCAGCAGGTCGGGGAAGCGGCCCAGTGCGTGGCGCCGGATCACATCGCGGTCGTCGATGACCTTGAGATAGCCGACGTCATCGCGCCAGATATTGAAGTGGTCGGTCCAGAAGTCGACCATTCGCTCCTGCAACTGCCGACGCGAGAACGTGGCGCGGTAGAGCGCGGCTTCCTGCAACTGGACCGACGCCTGAAACGCGTCGAAGCGTGCCAGCGCACTCGGTGCCATCGACACCACCGGATACGTGCGCTGGATGAACGACAGACAGGCGCGGTCGTCGATGCGTGACGGTGCCAGCTGTTCTTCGAGGTACCCGCGGTACCCGAGCTGCTTGGCGCGCTCCAGTTCGGTGTCGGTGATGCCCCAGGTGATGCGGCGCACCAAACGGCCCACCGGATCGCGCCACGCGTCCGCGACGAACGCCGGAGCTGGCGCGAGCTGCGCGAGGTCCGCAGGGACGCCGCGGACCGGCGACGGGCCGGCGTTTCGCTGCCGCCGCGGGACCGCGCCCCGACGGGTGGGCGTCTGCGCCTCGGCGGTGGTCGCCGTCGCGACAGCACCCGCCGCAAGGCCGAGCGCTGCACGGAGGAAGCCGCGGCGCCCGCCTTCGGGCTGGGCGTCGGGCTGCGCTTGGTCCTGCTCAGTCACGTTCGGCACCTGCATCCAACCTCCGGGGAGCTCGCGAGTGGGGACTCGCTGTGATTGTAGGGTGCGATTCCGGGCGGCACCGTCACATCTCAGGCGGGAAAACGCACCATTTGTATCAGGATTGGTGCGCGATCTCACCGACGCGGGGTCGGCGACGCGGCGCTGTGCGCGATATCGGCGTCTTCGCCCGCGCCGCCCGGTTGTCCGTCGCGGCCAAGCGACGACAGCGCGAATCCCTCCGGACCGGCGACCGGTGCGGCGTAGACGTACGGACGCCCCCACGGATCGACCGGCACGGGTTTGCGCAGGTAGGGCCCCTTCCAGTTCAGCGGCAGCGGCGCTCGCGTCGGCTTGGTCCACAGCGCCTCCAGCCCCTGCGCGGTGCTGGGGTACGCCCCGTTGTCGAGTCGATAGCCGTCGAGCGCCACCGCCAGCAATCCCATCTGCGTCTTGGCGGTCGTGGTGCGGGCCTCGCCGACGCGGCCGAACAGCTGCGGGCCGATCAGGCCGGCGAGCAGGCCAAGCACCACGATGACGACCAGCAGTTCAATGAGCGTGAATCCCGATGTGCGACGACGAGGGGGCATCGTGGGCCTCAAGTGAGTCCTGCGTTCACGGCGTAGATCGCTTGCAGCATCGCCAGCGCGACCAGCCCGACAATACCGCCAAAGACGACAATCAACGTGGGTTCGATCAGGCCGGTGGCGACGCGCAACGTGCGCTGCACCGCCCGCTCGTGCGTCGCGGCGGCGCGCAGGGCCAAGGCGGCCAACTGACCGCTTTCCTCGCCGATCGCGAGCAACTGCGACGCCAGTGGCGACAGCACGGACGACGTCGCCGTGGCCACCGGCACCCCGCGTCCGACGTCATCGGCGGCGCGGCGCAGTCCCGCAGCGATCGCCACGTTCGTCACGCCACCCTGTGCCAACCGCCACGCCGACAGCAGGGGCAGTCCGCCGTCGAGCAGCACGCCCAGGCCTCGCGTGAAGCGCGCCGTCGCGAGCGCCCGCTCGAAGTCGCCGATCACCGGCCACGACAGTCGCTTCGCGTGCAACGCGGCACGCACCGCCGGCGTCGACAGCCAGGCCGACCCGCCAGCCACCACGAGCACGGCGCCGACCAGCAGCAGCCACCACCACTGCGCCACGGCCGTTCCCACCGCGACCAGCACGCGCGTCGAGAGGGGCAAGGTACCGCCCAGGTCACTCAGCAAGGACGAGAACCGTGGGACCACCACGAGCAACAGCACCAGCGTCCCGAGCGTGGCGACCAGGCTCATCAGCACCGGATACAGCAACGCGGTCTGCAGCTGCTCGCGCCACGCGCTGTCTTCGTCGAGATAGTCGGCCAGCAGCTCGCAGGCGCGATCCAGCGCCCCGGTGGCCTCGCCGGCGTCGATCATCGCCGCGTGCATCGGCGCGAAGACCTCGGGATGCGCCCGCATCGCGTCGCCGACCGAGGTGCCCGCCACCACACGTCGCCGAATGTCGTCGGCCGCCGCGGCAACGCCGGGATGCGATACCTGCGTGCGCGCCACCGCCAAAGCGCGATCCATCGGTGCGCCCGCGGCGAGCAAGGTCGCGAGTGTGCGCGTCCACAGGGCGAGGTCGCGACGGCTGCCGCCGCGGAGGAGCCCAAGCCCACGGCCGCTCGACGCATCGGGGGTGGTGAGATCCACCGTCACCGGCACCAACTGCTGCCGACGCAAATGCTCCACCGCCTGTTCGCGCGAGGCGGCCTGCAGCACGCCTTCGACCATTCCCCCGTCGGTCGTGGCGGCGCGGTAGCGATAGCGCGGAGGCTCCTGCACGCCGACGGACGTCACGCGTCGTCGCTCCCGATCACGCGGGCGACTTCCTCGGGCGTGGTGATGCCTTCGCGCACGAGGCGCCACGCTTCGTGGACCAGCGGAACGGTTCCGTCCCGATGCGCCTGGACGCGGAGTTGGTCGGGCGAGTCGCCAGCGACAATCCGCGCGCGGAGGGTTTCGCCCGGCACCAGCCATTCGAACACCCCGCGTCGTCCCTTGTACCCGCTGCCGGCACAGGCCGCGCATCCCACGGCGCGCCGTGGCGTGGCGGGCGCATCGCCCCACCGTTGGCGCTCGGCCGCCGTGACGGGCCGCGACTCGGCGCAGGCGTCGCAGAGCACACGAACCAGACGCTGCGCGAGCACGCCCTGCAGGGTGCCCGCCACCAAGAAGGGCTCGACCCCCATATCGATCAGCCGAGTGACGGCGCCAGGCGCATCGGTCGTGTGCAGCGTCGACAGGACCAGATGGCCCGTGAGCGCCGCTTGAATCGCGATCGACGCCGTCTCGGCATCGCGCAATTCGCCGACCATAATCACATCCGGATCGTGGCGCAGCATTGCACGGAGCGCCGTCGGGAAGCCCATCCCCGCTTTCGGGCTCACGGGAATCTGCGTCACGCCGGCGATGCGATACTCGATTGGATCTTCGACCGTGATGATCTTCACGTCGGTCGTGTTGCGTCGCGCGAGCGCGGCATAGAGCGTGGTGGTCTTGCCCGAGCCGGTGGGGCCGGTCACGAGCACCAGCCCGCCAGTCCCCGATAGCACGCGCTCCACGCCGGACCGCACCGCGGCCGGCATTCCCAAGGTGCCCAGGTCGGGCGTGGTCGTGCCGGGGTCCAAGAGCCGCAGGACGATGCCTTCGCCGTGGAGTCCCGGCAGCGTCGACACGCGCAGGTCCACATCGCGCTCGGCCACACGAATCCGCAACCGCCCGTCCTGCGCGCGTCGGCGTTCGGCGATGTCGAGTCCCGCCATAATCTTGATGCGGGACAACACGGCCGCCTGATGCTGCTTGCCGATGCGGGTCATCTCGCGAAGTACGCCGTCGAGCCGCACGCGGACCCGCAGGTCGTCGGCGCCGGGCTCGATGTGCACGTCGCTCGCGCCAGCGGTGAAGGCGTCGAGGAGCGTCACGTTCACCAGCCGAATCACCGGCTCCTGCGCGGCCAGCGCACGCAGGTCGTCGAGCGGTGCGTCCGCCGCATCACCGGCTGTCGCGGCCGGCACCTCGCGTTCGGCCGCCAGGATCGCGGCCTGAATGGCGCCCGCAGGATGCGCTTCCCATCGCACGCCGGCGCCGAAGAGGCGCGCGAGTTCATCGAGCACCGTCGCATCGGGCGGCTCGGCCGCCGCCACGATCACCGTGCCCGAGGCATCCGCGCCGAGCGGGAGCAGGACGTGCTCCGATAGGTACCGCGGCGACAGCCGTCGGGCCCAGGGCCCGACGGCGGCTTCGCGCAGATCGCGGACGACGGTGTCGCGCATCGAGGGCCTACCGGCTGGGCGGCCGCGCGGGACGCGGCGTGTTGCGGGCATCACCGCCTTCCGGTTGCTCCGTGCGTTGCCGCGCGCGCTGCAACAGCGCGTCGGCTTCGGCATCCGTGCGCACGATGTACGGCGTGATGAAGATCGCGAGCTCGGTGCGCTGCCGGTTGGTCTCCTTGCGCTTGAACAGCCAGCCGAGCAGGGGGATCTCGCGCAACAGCGGGACGCCGCTTTCGATCACCTCGTCCGTGGTGCCGATCAGCCCGCCAATGACCGCCGTCTGGCCGTCGCGCACGATCGCGCGGGTGGCGGCTTCGCGCGTGGCAATCACCGGCGCATTGAGCGCGGCGGCGACGGTCTGCTGGGTCAGCGTGCTCACTTCCTGGAGCAACTGCACGCTGACGTAGCCGTCGTCGTTGATGGTCGGGACGATCGTGAGCTGCGTGCCCACTTGCTCGTACTGCACGGCGCGATCGATCGACACGTCGTTGCCGAGCCGCGTCGACGCGATGAACGGAAAGCGGCTGCCCACGAGGATGCGGGCCTCGCGGTTGTTCACCGCGAAGACTTCGGGCGTGCTCAGTACCTTCACCTGCGAGGTTGACGAGATGGCCCGCAGGACGGCGCGCACATCGACCGAGCCGAGGCGCGTGACCTTGGCCAGCACGTCGTCGATCACCGTGAAGGAGTCGGGCGCGATCGGCGTGCCGAACTGCACACCGCCTTGCGTACGCGCGTTGGCCGAAGCGGCCGCCCAATCGATGCCGTACTCGAGGCCGCGTCCCAAGTTCACTTCCGCGACCGTGACTTCGAGCAGCACCTGCGCCGGCCGACGGTCGAGGGAGTCGATGGTTTCGCGCAGCAGCGCGATGTTCGGCGGTGCGGTGCGAATGACGAGCGCATTGCCCGGTGGCGAGGCGACGATCGTCGTCTGGCCGACCAGGGCACCCGGCCCACGAGTGGAATCGCCGCCCGTCGTCGCCGCGGGCGCACCGGCGGTCGTCGGTGACTGCCGGGTGCGGAAGGTCTCCGATTCCCGCGACCGGAAGTTCTCGAGGCTCCGCGACAGGGCGCGGTCGTCGAGCGATCCGCGCCGGCCGCCGCTCACATTCACGCCGTAGAGTTGGCCCAGCGTCGCGGCAAGGTCTTCGGCCACCGCGTACTTGAGCGAGATCACGTAGGTCCGGAGGCCGTTTTCGCCCTGCGCGGGAACGTCGACGCGCTGCAGCAGCTGGAGGTAGCGCGCCACGTTGGCGCCGCGATCGGACACCAGGATTGCGTTCTGGCGTGCGACGGCTTCGAGGCGAGCGGTTTGGCTCGCCACCGGGCGCAGGGCGGCGATCGCTTCGTCGGGCCGCAAGAACTTGAGCGGCACCAGCCGCGCCACGAGGCCCAGCGGCGGCGGATCGGGCAGGTCATAGCCCACACCCACTTCCGCCGTGGCCGGGGCCTGCGCCGCTGGCACCACCTGCGCGACGCTGCCGCTGCGGACCAGCACGAGGCCGTTCGACTCGAGCAGCGTCTCGAGTACGCCTCCCAGCGAGCTGAGCGGGACCGGCCCCGGCGTTTGCAGTGACACGCGCTTGTCGGGAATGTCGCTCGTGATGATCGCGAGCCCCATCAACTGACCGAGCGAGGCAATGACGTCGTCGAGCCGCGCGTCGAGAAACCGCAGCGTGGTAGTCCCGCTGCGCGTCGCGGCGGGCGGGGCCGCCTGTGCGTCGAGCGGACGGACCGAAGGCGCGACGCACAACACCGTCAGGGCCAGGAGGCCTCGACGCGCAACACAGCGAGGGGGAAGCGTGAGGAGCAAAGCCATCAGGGAAGTCGGAGACGGGACGACAGCGAGACCACCTGCCGTCCCTCGGGACCTTCGAGCGTTACGGCATCGAGACCAATCGACAGCACCCGCCACCCCGCCGTGCCGTCGCCGACGCCGAAGAGCGCGGCTCGCGTCTTCTCGGCGTCCAGTCGCAGCAACGCACGGCGACCGGATGGCGTGTCCACGATACCGAACAAGGCGGGCACCTGCTCGGCCACGGTTGCGGGATCGGGTGCGACGCCGCTGTCGGCACTCATCGCACTCGGTTCGGGGAAGGTATCGCCCAGCGTGAGGAACTCGCGCTCCGCGGGCGGCCGTCGGCTCGGGTGAAACGGATTCCGGGCGACGAACGGGTCACCAGCATCGGGAGCGACGGCCGAGATCGAGGTGCCCGGAGCCGCATCGGTGCTGAGCGGCGCGATGCGCGGCGCGACGCCGGCCGGCACGCGACTCACGGGGAAGACGAGGGCCACGAGCGTGCCGACGGCGGCGACGCCCGCCGTGCTCCACAGCCACCGCACGCGATCGGGCGGCGTCATTCGACCATCACCGGCGCGCGCAGGACGACCGTCACCTGCAAGCGCTCGTGCCCGGACGCACCGAGCTGCCCGGGCAGGGCCTGCACCGTCAGCTCACGGACCTCCAACAGCACCGCGCCGCGCTCGAGGCGCGAGAGCAGGTCGCGCACCCCGTACAGGTCGCCCGTTGCGACGAGCGTGGCGGGCAAGGCGGCGGCCCCATTCGAGGTGCTGTCGGCCGCCCCGGCGGCATCGAGCTGCGCGACCGTGAGTTGGCTCTCGTCGGCATACTGCTGCAACAGCGTCTGCAACACGCCGGCGGCGGTCGCGAAGGTTTCGCTGCGAATCGGCCGCTGGGTGAGCTGCGCGTTGCGCGTCTGTCGCAACGACAGCGCAGCGGGCACCGAGCCGGAATCGGCGATTACGCCGCGCAGGCGGGCCAGTTCCGTCGTGCGCGCGTCGATCAGGGCTTCGCGCTCGGCGACCCGACGCGCCAGCGGGAGCGCGATGGCGGCCAGCACCACCAGCGCAGACGCGGCCGCGCCCCAGCGGAGCGCGCGGCGGTCGCGAGCATTCATCCGGTCAGCGAAGCGCAAGGCCAATGGAGTAGGTCTCGCGAGGGGTGGCGCCGCGGGCCTCGCCACCGGCGACGCGCGCGGTGGGGCCGAGGAAGCGCACATTGCGAAAGGTGGCGCCGGCGGTCAGGGCATCGAGGACGCGAGCCGCCGACGGCGCGCTGCCATCGATCTGTCCCTCACCGGCCGCGAGGCGAATGCGTTGCGCCACCGCGCCGCTCGGGAGTTGGTCGCTCAGGGCGCCGAGCGGGGCCAGCACATCGCCGCGGGTGGACGCAACGCCGTCGATCAACGCCACTTCGGCGTCGAGCGCGCGAATACTGTCGAGCTGTGCGAGCGTGGGCGCCGCGATCACGCGCGCGCGCGCGATTTCAGCCTCGAGCCACGCGAGCCGTCTCGCCCGCGCGTTGTCCCAGGCCAGGACGGTCAACAGCAGCGCGGCCGCGGCGGCGGCGACCGCGACGCCGAGTCGCCACCGGAGCCGGCGCGTCAGTCGCGCGGCGTGGGCCGGCGTCTCGAGTGCGGCGGCGCGATCCGTCGCGTGCGGAGCCAGCAGGCCACGTGCGGTGTCGAACCCGTCGTCGGGCACGGCGCGCAGCGGCTCGGTGGTGCCGCTCGCGGCACCCGACGCGTGCACGCTGCGCCGCACCTGCGTGACGCGTCCCGCGACGAGTGTCATCCGCCCCGACTCGCCGGGCGCGGCGTCGACAGCCACGACGCCGTCGCGAATGCCGGAACGGGCGAGTTGCCGTGCCAAGGCCAGCGGTGCAGCCTCCACGCGTTCGACGGGGCCCCAGGCCTCGGCGGCGGCGATCCAGCGGTCGAGCCACTCGGCGGACACACCGAACGCCACGTCATCGCCCGGAGCCAGCGCGATCGCGAGCGACGCGTCGGGAGGTACCGCGAACCAGCGCGGTGGGTCCACGGTCAGCATCCGATGCTTGTCGTCGCGCGCCACGGGCGGGAGTTGCACCTGCTTCACGTGCAGCTGATCCAGCCCCACGGCGACCAGCACGCGTCGCGCCGGGCCTTCGTCGGCCACCAGTCGCGCGATGACGGCGGCGGGCTCGTCGGCGGACGCCAGCGGGATCGTGCGGGTGCGCAGCGATGCGCCACGCCAGGACGACTGGCGAATGGCGACGCGCAGAGCGTCGTGCTGCAGGACCAGCGCGGCGATGATCATCGCTCCTGTTCCCGCCAGCGCACCAACGTCAATCGCGTGCCCTCGAGAGCGTACACGGCCTGAATCTCCACCGTCGCAGGATGCCCGACCGTCCATCCTCGCGCAATGAGCAGAATCCGCGTCGGCTCGACGACGCGCCCGCCGCTCGCCGCCGCGAGCACGGCCGGCGAGGCGGTGGTGACGTTCACCTGCCCGTCGCCATCGACGGTGAGATCGGACGCCACGCGTTCGAGCAATGCGATGTCCACGCCGGGAATCGCGGTGGCGTCATCGAGCGACGTGAGTGGCCGCGCCACGCGACCGTCCCCCCGAATGGCCTCGCGCAGGGCACGCACGGTACGCACTGCGGCGTCCACGGAACCCGCCTGCGCCAGCAGGCGCACCAACGACGCCGAGTCGGCCAGGTTGAGATCGAGCCGCGCGGACGCATCGACGACCGCCACCCGCGCCCAGTGCGCGCCCACGGCGATCGAGTCGCCGAGGGTTGCGCGCACCGTCTCGTCGAGGCGCGACACCATCGCGCGTCGCGCGACGGGGTTCGCTTCGCTCGTCTGCAGCGCGCCAGTCAGCGTCACGACCGCCGCTTCCACGCCACTCTCGGCGGCGTAGCGCGCGTGCACCCGCGCCGCCTGGCCACCGGCCGCCGATGTCGCGCTGCGCGCGGCGGTCGTCACGCCTGCCGCCAAGCCGCCGGTGAGGAGCAGCAGCCAGAGCACCAGCACCAACGTGGCGCCGCGACGATCGCCCTCCCGCGCGCGCGTCACCAGCTCTCCAGCGCGTGGCGCCGCGCAATGATGGGCGGGCCGATCGGGGCATCGGCCGCGTCAAGCAGTTCCACGGCAATCGCCGACGGTAGCCGTGTGCCGTCGCTCCATCCTGCTTGCCAACGACGATCACTGACGCTCATCGCCGTGACGCGCATCGCGGTCGCGTCCGCCACCGGGAACGCGATCGGCGGCAGCGAGGCCTCGAGCGAGGTCGCCATCAGCCAGAGCACGCTGTCGCGCGCACTCAGCACCACCTGCCATTGGCCGCTCGCCCCACGACGCGACCCGATGCCTCGGGTGAGAAACGCAAACCGCGCGGTGCGCCCGGTCGGGTCGGTCGCGAGCTGCCACCCCTCGCCGGCCGTCGCGCCTTCGACGGCGTGTCGCAGCGCGTCGCGCAGGAACTCCCGCGCCGCGGCCTGGTGCGTCACGCGGTCGCGCACCTCGGCGGTGCGCCGTTGCACATCGAAGCCGCTCGTGAGCGTGGCGTAGCCGATGCTGGTGACGAGGCCGGTGATGACGAGCGCGATCATCACTTCGAGCAGCGTGAAGGCGCGCGGCCCTGTCCTCCGTGGTCGGCGACGCAGCAGCGGGCGCCGCATCAGCGGGCCACCAAGCGGTGCAAGGTCACGCGTCCGTCGCGCGCGTGCTCCACCGTCACCACGACCTCGAGCAGTCCGGTCGGATGCGGCTGCACATCGAGCCGCTGACGATATCCGGCGGAATCGCGCAGCGCGGGGGCCAGCGTGGCGCGGTCACTCAAGGCCCGCTCCATCGTGGCTTCGGCGATCGCCAAGACCTCGGCTCGACCCGCTGTTGCGGCCGTGCGGGCGGCGACTTGCTGGAACAGCTCCAAAAATCCCAACGCCGAGAGCCCAAGCACGACCAGCGCGACGAGCGATTCGAGCAACGTCATCGTGTAGCCTGCTCAGCGGGCCGCCACACAGCGGATCGGATCCCACACCGCTGCCGTGCTGGGCAGGCTGGCCGAGCGGAGCGGTAGGCAGTGGCCGGCGGGCGAGATCAACCACTCGCCGGCGACACCGCTCGTGTCGGCTCCTTGGGCGATTGCGGTGGCGGTCGTGTCGCCGTGGGCACTGAGCTGCCAGCGGCCCGACGCGTCCAGCGACAAGCGCAGCGGATCGCCTCGTCGCGTGGCGTGCGCCTTGGCGATGGCAAATGCGGACGCGGTGTCGGGCTCCGCTCGCAACGATCCGAACGCCGGCGCGACCACCGCAGCGGCAAGCCCGAGAATGACGAGCACGACCATCAGTTCGAGCAGCGTGACGCCGTGTCGAGGACGCACGGGAGGCCAGGAGGGAGGGGCCGGCGGCTGTGGGGGGAACAACATCACAAAGTATGTGCTCCGGTCGAGGCGGCGGCATCACGCCGACGGCGGCGCGAGCGTTTTCCGGATGTGATAGTGCCGCCAGCCACGAAACGAGCTCCGCACGCCATCGGGCCCGACTGTGGCCCCGGTCACGGCACGTCTCGGCCGCCGTTTCACATTGTATGGCCACGATGATGCGCTTCTCTGTGCTCCCCTCCTGGCCACGCCGCGTGGCCGCCGCGCTGGCCGTTGGGCTCGCGGCGTGTTCGAGCGACGCCCCTCCCGCACCGGTGGATCCGGCGGCCCCCACGCCGCCGTCGGAGCCGGGACGCTATGTGTCGGATCTGTTCCCGACGGTCGATGCGACCCGCAATGTCGAGTACGGTGCGTCGATCCCGTTCGGGGCCTCGGCGCCGGCGGCACTCCGGCTGGATCTGTTCACGCCGGCTGGCGATACCGCGTCGGCGCGCCCGGTGCTGCTGCTGATTCACGGCGGTGGGTTCGTCTCCGGCAACCGGAATGACCCCAACATCGTCGACCTCGCCACGCGGCTTGCTCGGCGCGGCTTCGTGACGGCGTCGCTGTCGTACCGCTTGCGCACCAGCGCGCAGGTCGCCGCCGATGAAGCGGGCACCATCCGCGACGCACTGGATGACGCGAAGGCTGCGGTGCGCTGGATGCGTGCGAACGCGACGACGTACCGCATCGATCCGACACGGATTGCCATTGGCGGCGGCTCGGCGGGCGGTTACACCGCCTTGGGCGCCACGTACTACGAGGGGGAAGGGAACAGCGGCACGCCGGGGCAGTCCTCGTCCGTGCGCGCCGTCATCAGCTTCTGGGGCGGGATGCTGAATCCCAATGAGGTCGAGGCGGGCGAGGCGCCGATGCTGCTCATTCACGGCACCAACGATCAGACCGTGCCGTACTCGCAGTCGACCACGATTCGCGACCGCGCGCAGGCGGTGGGCGTCAGCGTCGATCTCCGCACACTGACCGGCGCGCCGCACGGGTACTGGACGCCGATGTCGGACTACGTGAACTGGGCGAGCGCATTCCTGCGCCAACACCTCGCGCTGCCGTAGGGAGCGTCGGAGTCGGCCCGCTTAGCTGTGGGTTCTCAGCACACCGCGCCGACGCAGCATCGCATCGATCGCGGGGCGGTGGTCGAGGTACGCCGACCACACCGCCCCGGCCCACGCCGAGATCATCGCGTCGCGTGCCGCGCCGGGTGGGGCGGCAAGCACCTGCAGTGCGGTGATGTCGCCGCGCGCGCTCGGGAGCGGCCCCACTGGCCACGCCTCTGGGGCCCGCGCCAGATGCATATGCGCCAGTTGCACCTCGCGACCGGTGAACCCGTGTTCGGCGTGCAGGTAGAGGCCAAGCACGGCGAAGCAGACCTTGATCGGTTTGCTCGCGGACGTCGCCTGTTGTGCCGCCCACGCATCAACTACGTGCTGGTGAATGAAGGCGGCGTCGCCGAGCGTAAGCGTATACGCGCAGATCTCGTGATACGCGTCTTCGTCGGTCATCGGTTCGGCGTCACCCCGAGGTCGGCGGCCAAGGCTTCGGCGGCGAGGTAGCCGAAGCTCGCGCTCGGGCCAGCCGCCAACAGGGGCGTAAGCGCGGCCACGGCCGCGGCCCGATCGCCGGTAGCGAAGGACCACTGCGCAATGCCGTTGCCAATGGTTTGCCGCTCGAGCGGCGTGGACATCGACGCGTCCAGTTGTGCCCGCGTGCGGTCGCCCTTCATCCACAGCAGCAGGGCGTGATAGCTCCCGTTCTCGATGATGTCCCAGTCCGCGCGAATCGGCGCGAGCGCGCGTTGCGCACCGCGCCGGTCCCCGGCCCGAGCGAGGGACAGCACCCACCAGTACGTCGCGGCGACGCGCTGGTCGAGATTCTTGGCGGCCGCGGCGTCTTCGCGCCACAGCGCGGCGGCCGCGGGGAACTCGCGGCGGAGGAAATGCGCCAGCGCGAGGTGATAGCGGATGTTCGACTGTAGCGTGCTCGTGGGAATGCCGCGGGCGTTGGGCTGTCCGTCGGGCTCCACTTCATCAGGCGTGCCGCGCGTGACCTCGTAGGCGCGACGCAGATCGGCGAGCGCGAGGTCGTACTGGCGCACCGACAGATACCGATGGCCGCGATGCCGCAGCAGGTGTGGTTCGTCTGGGTAACGGCGCAGGCCTTCGGAGTAGATCGCGATGGCTTGGTCGAAGGCCCCGGTGTAGGCGATGCGTCGGCCGTACCAGATGATGTGGTCGAGCGGCGCGGGGTCGCGTTCGTAATTGGCGCGCGCGGTCGCGAGATCCGGGGGCGTCGCGGCGGTGGAGGCCGGGGTGGTCTGTGCCAGCGCTGGGGCCACGGCGGCCACCAGCAGGAGCGGAGTCAGCGCGAGTCGCATCAGGGTAGAATACCGGCCGAATCGCGCTTGTCACGGGTGCGATCGGCCTCAGGCGGCGCCACATCGAGCGCCGCGTGTAGTTTTGTCGCGATGCCTCGCACTCGACTCTGGATGGCCTTGGGACTCGCCGCAGTGGCGATTATCGCCGCGCTGCTGCTCGACCCCTGGGCCCGCGCGACGCTGGTGCGACCGCGCATTTACGACGGGGACTTCGGCCGGTTGCTGCGGGTGATGGGCTACGTGCCGACGTGGTTGCTGGCGGCGCTGGCGCTCTGGCTCCACGACCGCGCCGCTGCCCGGGGTGGACGTCGCGCCGCGTGGCTAGCGCTCGCGCCGATCGCGACCGGCGCGGCGGCGGAGGTGCTCAAGCTCATCTTTCGTCGCGAGCGGCCCGGTGCCATCGGCGCTGACTATGTCTTCCGCGCCTTCGACGACCGGCTGTGGAGCACGTCTGGGCTTGGTTTGCCGTCGAGCCACACGATGGTGGCGTTCGGTGCAGCGGCGGCGCTGGCGCGGATCTTTCCGGAGGGTCGCTGGGTGTGGTATGCGCTCGCGACGGGCTGTGGCTTGAGCCGCGTGCTGGCCGAAGCGCACTGGCTGAGCGATGTCACGGTGGGTGCCGTCGTGTCGATCGGGATGGTGGCGTTCGCGTGGAGCCGTCGAACGCCACCATCCCCACCCGCCGCGTGAGTTAGCGCGGCGAGCCCGGTGCCTTGGCGGCGCCGGCGGGATCCAACTGCGAGATGGTCGCGGTCGACGCCGGACGGGACTTCTGCAGGCGACGGGCGACGGCTTCGGCGCCAGCCAGCACGCGCAAGACGTTTTCACCTGCCAGCTGCTTGAGCTCCCGCTCGGTCCAGCCGCGGCGCGCGAGCTCGGCGAACAAGGCCGGGTAGGTCGACACATCCTCGAGGCCTTCCACGACAGTGTCGATCCCGTCGAAGTCGCCGCCGATGCCGACGTGGTCGGGCCCGGCGACGCGCTTGATGTGATCGAGGTGGTCAGCCACATCGGCGAGCACGGCGCGCGGGGCCGGATTGGCGGCGGCCCAGGCGGCGATCTCGCGACGGATGGCCGCCGAGTCACTGGCGAGACGCGCGCGAATCTCGGCGTTCGCGGCCGCGCGGCGTGCGTTGTGCTCCGCAATGCGGCGCGAGGCAAAGCCGGGGACGAACGTGGCCATCACCACGCCGCCGTTCTGCTTGAGGCGCACGAGAATCGAGTCCGGCACGTTGCGGCCGACGTCCGTGACCGCGCGCGCATTGGAGTGCGAAAAAATCACCGGGGCTTCGCTCACGGTGAGCGCGTCGCTCATCACGCCGGGCGAGACGTGCGACAGGTCGACGAGCATCCCGAGCCGGTTCATCTCTCGGACGACTTCCTTGCCGAACGGCGACAGCCCACCGAGGCGCGGCGCGCCCGCGGCCGCGTCGGCCCAGTCGAGGTGCACGTTGTGCGTGAGCGTCATATAGCGCACGCCCAAGTCGTAGAACGCGCGGAGCGAGCCGAGCGAGTTCTCGATCGCGTGGCCGCCTTCCATCCCGAGCAGCGACCCGATCTTGCCGGCCGCGAACGCGCGACGGATGCCGGCGGCGGTCGTCACGAACTCGAGCCGCTCGGGATACTTGGCAATGACGCGGCGGGCGATGTCGATCTGCTCGAGCTGGACGCGGGCGAAGCCCGAGTCGCGAATCTCGCCGGGGATGTACACCGACCAGAACTGCGCGCCGACCCGACCGGCCGCGAGGCGCGCCAAATCGGTATGTCCGGCGGTCTTTTTGCGGAGGTCGTATGCCTCGATATCTCGGGGAGTGACCGCGTTACGAATGGCCCACGGCAGGTCGTTATGCCCGTCGATCAACGCGGTGGACTTGAGCACGCGTTCGGCCAGGGCGCGATGGGCGGCGGTGGGCGCGGGCGTGGGCGCCTGCGCGGCGGCGCGCACCGACGCGGTGAGCAACGGGGTGCCGAGCATCGCGGCTCGGGCGATCGAACGGAGCATCGAAGGCATTCGTCGAGGTGGAAGTGGGTATCGCGAAACTACAGCGTCGACATCGGAGCAGCCGAATCAGGGGTCCCCTGACAGGCGGGGATGCGCCTACAGTTGCATAGTTCTTGAAATGAAGAATCGTCCGACCTCACGCCCCGGCTGCGATCCGGCGGATCACCAGCATCCCGCCGTTCCGCCGCTGCGGCCTGCCATGGCCATCGCGCGGGCGTCGGGAATGCTCCGCGCCGCCGGCGACCCCGCGCGACTGCGGCTGCTCGAAGTGCTGAGCAGCGGAGAGCGGTGCGTGTCGGACTTGGTGGCGGTCACCGGCGACCCGATGCCCGCCGTCTCACAACGCCTCGGCCGACTGCGGACCGAGGGGCTCGTCGTCTCGCGACGCGATGGGAAGCACATCCATTACGCCCTTGCCGATGGCCACGTGGCGAGCCTGTTGCTCGCCGTGCTCGACCACGCCGACCACTCGGCGGCGCGGACTCCCTGATCCGAGGCACACCGATGACCACGCACGCGAACCACAGCCACACCCACGGTGCCAATTGCGGCCACGTCGCCGTTCGACACGATGGGCACGTGGACTACCTCCACGACGGACACCTGCATCATCAGTCGGCGACGGCCGTCGAAGAACACGTGATCCCCGTCTCGAGCACGAACCCGGCGGCCTGCACGCCGGACCATACGTGTTCGGGCCACGAGGCCGGTCACGTCCACGGCCCGACCTGCGGCCACGCCGCGGTGCCGCACGGTGATCACATCGACTATCTCGTCGACGGCCACCTGCATCACGCGCACGGGGCCCACTGCGACGACCACGGCCCGCTCGCGCTCGTCTGAACGCCCGCGACGTCCCCTCCAGGTCGCGATGCGCGATCGGGCGGGGCACCTGCCGGATGACCGACCGGGGCGCGCCGGGCTAGTTTCCGCGCCGTGACCGATGACGCGCTTGCCGCTGCGCTGCAGCCGACCTACCGCCTCGACACCGAACTGACCGGCGGCGGGATGTCCCGCGTGTTCCGAGCGAGTGACATCACGCTCGGCCGCGATGTGGTGATCAAGTTGCTCAAGGCCGGCGCGAGCGGTGTCGTGTCTGCCGAACGATTCGCGCGCGAAGTGCAGACCACGGCGCGCTTGCAGCAAGCCAACATCGTCCCCGTACTCGCCGCCGGCGATGCGCTGGGGACGCCGTACTACGTGATGCCCTTTGTCGACGGGCTGTCCCTGCGCGATCTACTGACGCGCGGGCCGATCGCATCGTCGACGGCGATCGATCTGCTTCGCGATGTGGCGCGCGCCCTGGCCTACGCGCACCAGCACGGGGTGGTGCACCGCGACATCAAGCCGGAGAACATTCTGCTCTCGGGCGGCGCGGCGGTGGTCACCGACTTCGGCATTGCGAAGGCCCTGGCCGATGCGCGCGTCGGCGATGCCGGCAGCGATCGTGCGGCGACGCTGACCGACGCGGGCATCAGTCTGGGCACGCCGGCGTATATGGCGCCGGAGCAAGCCCTCGGCGAGACGGTCGACGCGCGCAGCGATGTCTACGCCTGGGGCGTCGTCGCGTACGAAGTCCTCGCCGGCCGACATCCCTTTGCGCATCACCAGGGCGCGGCGGCGCTGGTGGGTGCCCACGTGCAGGAGGCGCCCGCGCCGTTGCCGCCGTCGGTGCCGCACGCCCTCGCGCGCGTCGTGCTGCAGGCGCTGGCCAAGTCGGCCGACGCGCGCCCGGCCGACGGCACCGCGCTGCTCGCGGCGGTGTCGGCCGCGGTCGCGTCGCCGTCGGGTGGACACGCTGGCGGTGATGGGACCAACGCGCCACGCGCCGCGCGCGGTCGGGCAGGAATTGGCGCGGTCGCGCTCGCGGCGGTGGTGAGCATCGCGGGCTTCGTCGGTGTGTGGCGCTACACGCACGCGCCGGTGGCACCGACCCCAACGATCGCGGTGTTGCCGTTCGAGAATCTGGGCGATTCGTCCGAGGCGTATTTCGCGGCCGGTGTCACGGATGAGATCGCCGGCACCCTCGCCCGGGTGCCCGGGGTGCAGGTGCTCGGGCGCGCCAGCACGCAGGTGCCGCGCACGGACCGCCTGACGCCACGTGAAGTCGCGCGTGCGTTGGGGGCGCGCTGGGTGCTCACCGGGTCCGTGCAATGGGCAAAGCAGGGGAGCGGCCTCGCCCGCGTCCGGATTCTGCCCGCCCTCGTGGATGTGGAGACGGGGGCGCAGACCTGTTGCGACGCAATCGAAGAGCCCAGTGGTGACGTGTTCCGCGTCCAAGCGGATGTGGCCGCGCGCGTCGCCGACGGGCTGTCGGTGGAACTCGGGACCTCCGAGCGCGCCGGGCTGTATCGGCCCGAGACGCGCGACGCCGAGGCGCGGGACGCCGAAGTGCTGGGGCGGCATCTGCTCCGCGCTCGGGGCTTGGCGAACATCCGGCGCGCCGAGCAGGAGTTCACGCGTGCGATCGCGCGCGATTCCACGTTTGCACGGGCGTGGGCAGGGCTCTCGGACGCCCTGTTGCTCCGCTATGTGTATTTCGACTCCACCGCAACGCGCGCCGCGCTGCACGAGGCCGCGCGACGCGCGTCGGAGCGCGCGGTGGCGCTGGACGCGCGAAATCCCGCGGCACTGGTGGCGCGCGCGCGGGTGCTGACGGAAGCGGATCTTCGGCTGCGGCCGGCGCTTGCGCTACTTGACAGCGCCACGAGGATCGATCCGAGCGAGTTCAGTGCCTGGGTGCTGCGCTTCGAAGTGTTGATGGGACTCGGTAACGTGGACGAGGCCGGCCGGGCGTTGGAGCGCGCGAAGCGGCTCGACAACCTCGCAGCCATCGTCTGGCATCAGCGGATGTGGTGGTACTGGGCGCGCGGGATGGCCGACAGCGCCGTGGCGTCCAACGAGCGGGCCTTGGCGCTGAGTCCGGGGAACCGGGCCTTTCTGCGCGGGATGACGGCGGCGTACGCGCTGGCGGGACGCGCGGCGGACGCCAAAGCGATTTGCGAGGAGGCCTTCGGTGCGCCGGCGTATTGCCGAGGCTGGATCGACGTCTTGGGCGGCGACCGCGCGCCGGCGCCGGCGGCGGCGGCGGAGGCACGGGCGGCGGGGCGTGCATTTGCCGCCTTCAACGATCGCCGGGCCCTGCCGTCGCTCACCGCGCTGGTGGAGATGTCGCTCGGCGATACGGCCGCGGCGTTGGGGCTGCTCGAGCGGGCGGTGGCCCTCCGGGACAACACCCTGCTGCAGGTCCTGCCGCATCCGGTGCTGGCGCCGCTCCGGGAGCAGCGGCGGTACGTGGCGCTGCGGGATTCCCTGGGGCGACCCTAGTCGGCGACCCATCGAACGGACCGGGCCAAGACGGCCCCGGAACCTCCCCGATCGGGTAGGGTAGAAAATCGGTGTATTCGACGAATACTTCGATTTATTCCCACTTCTCCGGAGGGCCCCCCAGATGTCCCGCTACAGCCCGCTCGCCCTGCTCGTCGCTGTTCCGCTACTGACCGGCTGCGCCGTGGTCCGACAGGACCAGGTCGGCATCAAGCGCACGCTCGGTCGGATTGATCCGCAGCCGCGGAATCCCGGCGCGATCGGGTTCTTCCCGGGCTTCCAGAGCGTCATCAAGCTGCCGGCCCGCACGATCAACCGTGAAGTGCGGCTCTCGCTCCCCGCGAAGGAAGGCGTGAACGTGCAGGCGGACATCTCGATCCTGTATCGCATCGATGCCAAGAACGCCGGCGAGATTTTGGCCAAGTCCGGAGCGGACTACGAGGAAGTCGTCATCATTCCGGTCTTCCGCGCGGCGGCCGCCGACGTGAGCGCGCGTTTCTACGCGAAGGACCTGCACTCCGGCGAACGGGTGGTGATCGAAAAGGCCATCCGCGATCAGATGATGCAGTTGCTCGAGGGGCGCGGCTTCATCGTCGAGAGTGTGCTGCTCAAGAGCATCACGCTGCCGCAGGGCTTGGCGCGTGCGATCGAAGAGAAGCTCGAAGCCGAGCAGGACGCCCTGCGAATGCAATTCGTCCTGCAGCGCGAGAAGCAGGAAGCCGAGCGCAAGCTGATTGAAGCTGGCGGGCAGCGCGACGCGCAGAAGGTGCTGGGCGAAGGGCTCTCGCCGCTGATCATCCAGTTCCGGTCGATCGAAGCCTTCCGTGAATTGGCGAAGTCGCCGAATGCGAAGGTGATCATCACCGACGGCAAGGCGCCGATGATTCTGCAACAGTAACCCGGACACCCGTTGGTGCGAGCCGCGCGCGTGGGTCGAGTCACGCGCGCGGCTTTCGGACGAGCAGATACACCAGCGGCGCAATCAATCACCAACCACAGCCTCGTGGTGTCCGGCCGATGCCGAGGCAGCGACGCTGCTCCGTCGCCTCGTCGGCATTGACCGCTAGACGCGGAGCAGCCCCCGGAAGCCCCGCGCGGCGTAGTACGACTCGGCGCCGTTGTGGTAGGTGAATACGTGGTCGTAGCGTCGATCCCCGAAGAGCGCGCCGCCGAGTTTCCGGATGGCGGGCGGCGTCTGGATCCAGCTCGAGGTCTTCCGGTCGAAGAGGCCGAGCGTCTGGAGGTGACGGTACGCAGACTCGTCGAGCAGGGTGATGCCGATCGTGGCGGCCATCTCGAGGGCCGATCCCTTGGGCTTGTTCTCCTTGCGTGCGTCGAGGGCCGGGCGATCAAAGCACAGACTGCGTCGCCCCGCTGGGCTCTCGGCCGCACAATCGCAGAACGTGATGACCCCGCGCGCGTCCCGACCGATGACATCGGGCTCACCACCGGTCTCTTCCATTGCCGCCAGGGTGGCCAGCGCCGCTGGGGTGGCGGTGAGTCGCGTGACGACATCGTCCCAGCGCACGCCGTCGTGCCGCTCGGGGTGGGCGTCGAATCTTTCGCGCAGCGTGCGCAGGAGGGCGTCGTGTGCAGCAGCGCGTCGTGGCGGCATCGGTCGCGTGGGTGAGGACCTTCCAGTATCGCGCGAGGCGACGGTGCTGTCGAGCGGGAGCCGGGTGCCTTCGACGGCGCAGCGCGACTACACTCCCGGGATGGGCTGGCTCAAGCGCCTTCGCGGGGCGGTTGGTATCGGCGTGACCTGGGCGGTGGCCTGGGCGCTGGCCGGCGTCGCGATCGGCGTCGGGAGTCGGCTCGTCCCCTGGTTGCCGTGGGACGCGTTTTTCCGCGTGTTCGATGCGCCGTTGCCGGCGCTCGCCATTCCCGGCTTCATCGCCGGCGTGTTCTTCTCGGCGCTGGTCGGGATCGCCGAGCGCGGCCGCCGGGTGCACGAGCTGTCGCTGCGGCGACTCGCGCTGTGGGGCGCTGGTGGCGGCCTCCTCGTGCTCGCCACCCCGTTTGTGCTGGAGGCGCTGGGGCTCGCGAGTCGCGCAGGATCGTCGCTCAGCACGATCGAGATTCTCGCGGCCATCGGCGGGCCGTTCGTGCTGCTGAGCACCGCGGCGGCCTGCGCCACGCTGGCGCTGGTCCGGCGTGCCAAGGCCCGCGACGTGGCCGTCGCGGGGGGTGTGTCAGCGCCGGTAGGCCGCGGCCGCGTCGACGAACTGGCGGAACAGATGCCGCGTGTGGGGGTCGGTCAACTCGAAGACCTCCGGATGCCACTGCACGCCCACGATGAACGCATCGTCCATCAGCTCGATCGCCTCGATGAGTCCGTCCGGAGCGATCGCCGTTCCCGCTAGGCCGTCGCCCAGCGTGCGCAGGCCCTGATGGTGCATCGAGTTCACCGGCATCGACGACACTTCCACCGCGTGGCGCAGTCGTGAGCCCTGCGTGATGCTCACCTCGTGCGCGAGATGCTCGCGCTCGAAGCCGTAGGTCGGGAAGTAGTCGTGCTTGATCGCGTTCGGATACTCGTCCTCGAGGTCCTGCCAGAGCGTGCCTCCCTGGGCCACGTTCAGCACCTGCGCCCCGCGGCACAGGCCCAAGTAGGGCTTGCGTTCGGCGACGGCCCACTTGGCGAAGAGCAACTCGGTGCGGTCGCGCGCCGGATCGATGCGTCCGAGCTTCGGATGCGGCGCCGAGCCGTAGGTCGCGGGATCCATATCGACCCCACCGGGGATCATCACACCATCGACGCGGTCGAAGATCTCGCGCAAGGTCTCGACATCGTCGTCGAGCAGCGGCACGAGAATCGGCACGGCACGCACGAGGGTCAGCGCCTCGTAGTACCGCTGGTTCATCACGACCGAGGAGGGCAGGCCCGCCGGAATTCCGTCGATGGCCTGCAGCGTCTGCGTCGTGACGGCAATGAGAGGACGATACGCCGGCATACCGGAAGATACGAATTCGTGACGCGAAAACGAGAGGGAAACGCCGACAGCGTCGGCGTTCGCCGTCACGCAACCGGCGTCAGAGGACGCCTTCTTCGGTCTCGCGAATCAGGTGGTCCACGACCGCTTTGAGATCGCCGGTCTCCTTGAAGACCTTGAGTTGGCGATCCGCGCTCGATCCCTGCTCGAGAATCGTGAAGGCGTATTCGACTTCCTTCCGCGTGCCAAGTTCGTCGAGCACGTCGCCGAGGAACCACTCGATGAACTCGCGAATCAGGACCCGCGCGGGCAGCTCGACCTGCTTGCCGAAGTCGATCAGATTGCCGTCGAGCCCGTAGCGCACCGCGCGCCACTTGTTCTCGTCGATCAGCATCGACGAATAGACGCGCATCGTGGTATTGTCGCGGCGCATCTTCCAGAGCTTGAAGACCAGCGCCTGCACGATCGCGGCAATGCACACCGCTTCATCCACCCGGGTGCAGACGTCGCAGATGCGGAACTCCAGTGTCGGGTACAGGTGGTGCGGGCGCACATCCCACCAGATCTTCGAGCCATCGGGAATGCAGCCGGTCGTGATCAGCGTGCCCAGGTACGACTGGAAATCGGCCCAGCTCGGAATGATGCTCGGCACGCCGGAGCGCGGAAACGATCGGAACACGACCGAGCGATACGACTTGAGGCCGGTATTGCGTCCGATCCAGAAGGGCGATGACGTCGACAGGCAGAGCAGGTGCGGCAGGACGTAGCGTGCCACGTTGGCGGCATCGATCAGAAAGTCCTTGTCCTCGATGCCGATGTGCACGTGCGTGCCGAAGATCAGTAGCTGCTCGGCGAGCTGCTGCATCGCCTCGCGCGTGCCGACGTAGCGTTCGAGCGGCGTGATCGCCTGATCCTTCCAGTGCGAGAAGGGGTGGGTGCCGGCCGCCGCGATCTTGAGTCCTTTGCGGCTCGCGAGCTCCATCACGCCGCGGCGTAGGGTGATGAGCTGCTCACGGACTTCCGCCGGCGTGTGGCACACCGTCGTACCGACCTCGACGATCGACTGGTGCAGTTCGGGCTTCACCTGGCGCAACACCAGATGATCAGCCTCCAGAATCTCGGTGATGTACGCCTTGAGCTCGCGGGTCTGCGGATCGATGATTTGGTACTCTTCCTCTACGCCGATCGTCAACGACGGGGGCTTCATCATTCCGCGGTCCGGTTCAGGGTCAACGACGTTCCACGAGGACGGTGGGCGTCTGGCTGCCGCCCCCCGCTGTCACATTGAGCAACTCGGCCGTCGAGAGGCGCGTCAACACGCCTTCTACGGCGGCACTGTGGCACAGGAAGGGCGCGGTATCGACCTGGCGATCGGCGAACACCACTCGGCCCGCATCCCAGCTCGGATACGCATCCTTGGGGATCGGGACTCGCTCCTGCACGATGAACGGTTCGGTCACGGCGTGCGCGAGCGCGGACTGCCATTCGGCGTCGGTGACCGTCCAGCCCAGCACGATGCCCGCCCCGCCGTAGGCATCGTTCGGCTTGAGCACGAGGTGCGCGCGGTTCGCCGCCGCCCACGGCAGCAGGTCAATGGCCTCACCCGACGCATTCACCGTCTGGCGCGGCTCGACGACGCGCGTCCAGGGGATCTGTGCCCGAATCGCAGCGGTTGCGGTCGCGTCGAACCAATCCGCATTGCGTTCGTCGCTCAGCACGGCGAGCGACGCCTTCTTGTGGAGAATCTTCGAACGAAAGCCGTTCAGGAAACACACCGCGCGATCGCGCACCGCGCGGACCACCGGGGAATCCAGCCCCTCTCGCAGCACTAGTTCGTCGATCAAGACGCGCTTGTACACCAGATCCACGGGGGTCCCCCGCAGGCGCAGCACGCCGCCATCATACGTGCACTCGCGGGGATCGCCGATGTCGCAGGTGAGGCCCTGCGCGGCAAACACCTGCTGCGCCAACTGGAATTCCACGGCGGTGGAGACGCCGTCCCAGTCGAGAATGGCCAGGTGCGGACGGCGGCGGCTGCCGCTGAAGGCCTCCCACGCGTCCAAGAGCACGCGGACGACGCCGTGGCGTGAGGGGATCGGCGTGAGCCGCCAGTCGGCACTGAACGCGCGCGTGATCGGCAGCGTGGCAAACGCCTCGGTGAGGGCGTCGTTGAAGAACGGCCCCGCCGGCGTCTCGCCGTTGTATTCCGTGATCTGCAACGCCCCGTTGTCCGGGAGCACGAACGTGTCCATTCGCGAGTGGGGACTCGGCGGGACAGCGCTTCGGTCGTCTGCGATGAGGGATTCTTCCCAGTCGGTCAGGCGGAACTGGGCGCGTGCGGCAGGATCGGCAATCGCGCGCGCGTAGGCCGTGCCGAACGCCCGCATCACCGCAGCCATCTGATCGCTCAGCCGATGGTACTCGGCCGGCGTCATCAGCCGCGGGCGCAGGACGGTGCAGAGCGCTCGATGGCCGAAGTGCAGATCCGCGCGACGCAGGCCGGCCTCGAGTGCCGTCCACGACGCTTCCGCGAGGTCAGGACTGACGTCGAGCTGCGCGTGCCACGCGGCGGCCGCGTCGCGTGACGTCGTGGCGGCGGTCACCCGCGGGAGGCCGTGAAGGCGTCGGCCCAGCCCAGCGCCTCCGCCTGCTTGCGCGGGGCCTTGGCCAGTCGGATCGTCAGCTCCGCCATCTGTTCGACCACCCAGTCGAAGTACGGCGGGGTCAGCGAATTGATGTCGAAGTCCGGCGCCGGATTCATGAAGTCGATCGCGTACGGAATACCGTCCTTGATCGCGAACTCGATCGAGTTCATATCGTAGCCCAGCGCGCGGACGATGGTGCGGCAGTCCTTGACCACCCGCGCGTGCAGGGCCGGCGTGAGATAGTCGGGATCGACGTGATAGCGGCGCTCGCGCGGGTCGTAGCGAATCACGAGCACTTCGTCCTGGCCGAGGCAGATGCAGCGCACGAACTGCTCGAACTGGATGAACTCCTGCACGATCATCGTCAGGAGGCCGGAGCCGTTGTAGTGGTGAATCAGCTCGTCCATCGAGTGGCAGACGTAGACCTCCTTCCAGCCACCACCGTGGGCGTCCTTGAGGATGCAGGGCATCCCGACCCAGTCGACGATGCCACGCCAGTCGAGTGGGTACTGGAGATTGCGCAGGGACTCGCTGGGGACGATGCCGGGCACGTACTCCTTGTTCGGCAGCAGCACGGTGCGCGGCGAGACGACGCCGAGTTTCCGGATCAGCGATGCGCCGAAGAACTTGTCGTCGGCGGTCCACATAAAGGGATTGTTGATGACCGTCGCGCCCTGGAGCACCGCGTGCTTGAGGTAGCTGCGGTAGGTCGGGACTTCGTGCGAGATGCGGTCGATCAGGACATCGTAGGGGACCGCGTCGTCGTGGTGGGTGCCGCCGATGGTGGCGAACTCGGCGATGACGCCTTGGTCGCGACGATTGACCGCCTCGATGAACTTGGGCGGGAACGACCATTCGCGGCCGACGATCAGGCCGATGCGACGCGGGGCGTTGCGGGATGTCATCTGGGTCCTCTCAGTCGTGTCCGCCGATATACAGCTGAATCATCTGTTCCCACCACGGCCAGTCGTGGGCGAAGCCGTGCCATTCGCGCAGGGCGTTGCCGATCCCCTTCTGCCACAGAATGCCCGAGAGCGCCCGATTGTCGCCAATCGACGGGTCGCCCTCGCCAATGGCGAGAATGATGTCCATCCGGCGCATCGCGTCGAGCCGCTGCTGGTCCCATTCGCTGGCGATGAACTGCGGCGGGTTGACGCTGTGCACCAGGTCGTCGGTGTACCCGCCGGTCATTCCGCGAATGTCGTAGCTGCCGCTCATCCCGATCACGCGGTGCACGTGGTGCGGATTGCGCAGCGCGAAGGTGAGCGCGTGGTACGCCCCGAAGCTGGCTCCGGTCGCGATCACGAAGGGGTTCTGATTGACGTGCTCGGTGAACGGGAGCAACTCGTGCAGCAGGTAGGCATCGTACCGGCGCTGATGCGCCGCGCGGTCCCTCGGATGAATGCCCTTGTTGTACCAGGCCCAGTCGTGATTCGCGTCGAGCGTGAACAGCGTGATCCACCCACGGTCGATGTGCTCGCGCAGCACGTCGGGCATATAGCGGTTCGGCCACTCGTTGTGGTCGCCCATCGTGGTGGGGAACGCCAGCACGCGGGCGCCGCCCCAGCCGAACCACCGCACGTGCATCGGTCGACCGACGCTCGGCGAGTGCCACACGTGATGATGGCCCTGCACACGCGTGCTCATCAGGAAGTGCTCGGGAATCGGGGAGCCATTACGGCAGCTCGGTTAACAGAAAGGGGAGCGCGCGCTTCAAGCGGCGTCCCCACGCGGATTCGTGGTGCTTGCCCGTGCGATCTTCGACCCAGCGGAGCGTCCGGCCGGTCTCATAGCCCTTCGAGAGCAGCATCTCACGCATCCGGCGGGCATTGCGCAACGTCCCCTCGCCTTCCTGGCAGCCGACATCCAGAAAGATGCGGCCCGGCGTATAGGGGGCGGCGGCGACATAGTCGAAGATGGCACCATCGGCGAACCAGAGGGAAGGGCTCTGGACCGAGGCGCCCCCGAAGTACTCGGGAAACCGGAAGAACCCGTACAGCGACACCAGTCCCCCCAGGCTCGAGCCCCCGAGCATCGTGTGCTCGCGGTCGCCACGGGTCCGGAACAGTGCATCGATGCGCGGCTTCACGGTGCGGATCACGAACAGCAGGTACCGGTCGGCGTTGCCCCCGCCGACGCGGCGATCCCGGAAGGGGGTGTATTCGCCAATGCGGCCGTCGGCAGAGTTCGAGATGCCCACCAGAATGGCTTCGTGGCCCAGTCGCGCGGCCGCGTCCGCCGCCGCCGCCGCGCGCCAGGAGCCGGCAAACGACAGGCGATCATCGAACAGATTCTGCCCGTCGTGCAGGTAGACCACCGGGTAGCGCGCATCGGGCGAATCGTCGTACGACGGCGGCAGGTAGACGTGCAGATCACGCGTGTTGCCCAAGCCCGGGGAGTAGATCCCGGAGACGAGCTCAACCCGTCCGCGACGCGGAGCACGCCGCGAAAAACGCATCGCCACCGATGGAGCGCCCGTCACCCGCCAGCGTACAGCTGCAGGTCGGTGCCGAACGCATCGGCGATCTCGCAGGCCTTCGCATAGTCGGGATGACGGATCACGACGTAGCCGTCCGACAGCAGCGTCTGGATCCAATTGCGACGGGGAGCCCCAATGGGCAGCAGATCGACGTGCACCACGTGCTCTCCGTATCGCTGCATCAACCCGGCCATCCCCTCGATTCGCGTGATGCGCCCCGGACCCTGTGCGCGCTTGAAGATGTTGATCGCATTGTACTTGCGGACCACCGGCTGCGAGAAGGTCCCGTGGACCTCGGCTTCGGCGTAGCCGCGGAAGACGTCGATGTCGGACCCGAAGTTCATCAGGTCCACCGTATTCGCTCCCGGCGGGCGGGCGGCAATCTCGCTGAAGATGGCTTCACCCTTAGACGTCAGGAACCACTCCATATGGGTGAAGCCCGTGGTGAACTGCATCGCCTCGAGCACCGCCTTGCCCAGCGCAATGCCGGGCTGCAGCGCTGGCGCATCGACATCGCGCAGCGACAGCGTCTGTGGCGAAATCCACTCGGCGTGCCGGGAGATGATCGGCTTCGGCCGGTAGTATCCCATATGGTAGTAGAGGATCTTTCCGTCGGCGCAGATGGTGTCGAAGTGGTACTCCTCACCGTCGATGAATTCCTCGACGTTCACCGTCGGCACGTGGCGCAGCCGCTCGAGGGCAGCCGGCAGTTCGGCCGCGTCGGCGATCTTGAACGTGTCCATCGACCCCGCGCCGTCGATCGGCTTGATCACGACCGGGAAGCCGAAGGCCTCGCACGCCGCGACGACTTCGGCGCTGGTGCTCGCGCGCGCGGACTTGGCCGTACGAAGCCCCGCCGCGCGGATGACCTGCTTCATCACATCCTTGTCGCGGAACGCGATCGCCTGTTCCACACGCTGCCCCGGGACGCCGAGCGCTTCGCGCAGCCGCGCCGCGAGGACAACGCCGGGCTCCCACAGACAGACTACGCGGTCGATGAGGCCCGGCGGGATCGCGTCACGCACGGCCGCGACCGCCTCGGCTTCGTTGGTCAGCGTCGGGACACGCAGGTAGCGCGACAGGTGCCGTCGCGAGTGCTCGGGAATCTGCTCGTACGGCGTGTCGCTGATGCCGATGATCGACGCCCCCTGCTCGGCGAATCCGCGCACGAAGTGGGGCATTTCCGGGGGATAGCCCGGGGAGATGAAGAGGACGTTCACGGGAACCTCGCGGGTGGAATCGTGCAGGATCAGCCGAGCTCGACGCGGATGCGCGAGACAATCCTATTGAGCGCGTCCTCGACGACCGACGTCTCGGGATGCCGGACGAGGATGTAGCCCTCGCCTTCGTAACTGCCGGTGGGGAGTTGTCCGACCTGCGGCAGCCGCCAGTCGCACACCAGCGCACCGACTTCGCGCGCCACGGTTTCGAGTCCGTGCACCGCGCGTACGCGACCGCTCCCTTGGCCGCGCAGGAAGGCCGCGCCGACGGCGTACTTCCGCACCGGTGGTACGAAGCGGCCGTGCACCATCACCTCGGCCCACGCCCGCACGAAGTCGATGTCATTCGCGCGCGAGATCATCGTCGTAATCTGCGCACCGGGCGGGCGTGCGCCGACTTCGCCGATCGCGACCGTGCCGTCGGCGCGGCGGAACCATTCCATATGCGACAGCCCAGTGCCCATCCCGAGCGCCGCCAAGCCGCCGGCCGCCGCCCGCTTGATGTCGTCGTATCGCGGGTCGTCGACCTCGCGCGGCAAGGTGATGCACCACTGAATCCACGGGTGCCTGACGACGTCCAGCGGCGTCGGCCGATAGTGCGTCAACGAGTGCCACACCGGCACGCCCGCGATCGAGATCGTCTCGAGGGAATGCTCCTCCCCCTGCACGAATTCCTCGAAGAGCAGGGGATGCTCGAGTGACGGGGGGTAGTTCGCGAGGACGGACGCCAACTGGTCGCGGTCGTTCACCCGAAAGGTCGCGATGGAGCCCGCACCCGCCGGCGGCTTGACCACCAGTGGGAAGCCGGTGGTGGCCACCGCCGCGTCGACGTCCGCGAGGGTCGTCGCCAAGGCGTGCCGCGCACAGGGAATTCCGTTGGCGCGCAGCACGCGCTTCATCTCGGCCTTGTCGCGGAAGTTGCGCGTGGCCGCCGCCGACATTCCACCGACCCCGAGTCGCTCGCGCGCCTCGGCAATGGGCACCTGCGCCTGCTCCAGCGAGCCGAACAGCCGGTGGATCGGCATCCCGGCCTGCGACGCGATGCCTTCCGCGCCCCACACGATCTGTGCCGGATTCAAGATGTCGGCGACCTTCCAATGGAAGCGCATCACGTCGCGCACCGGCGCGGGGGCATCCTCGGCAGGCGCGTGCGTGATGACGCCAAGCGTGACGCCCGGAATGGCGCCGATGCCTGCGAGCATCCGCGAGAACGTCTCGGAGAAGTGCGGCGTGACGAAGAGCACGAGTCCCATCAGAGCATCTCCACCGAGAGAATCTCGTCGCCAAATCCCAGACGCGTCGCGAGTGGCCGTAGCTCGTCCCGCTGCCGCCGCGGCAGTGCCGACAGCTCGCGCGCGAAGGCCGTCTGCGCGTCGAATGGCACATCCAAGCCCATCAACTCGAGCAATTCGAGCAGATCGAGCGCGCGGGCGACCCGCACCGTCGCGGCCTTCTCGCCGAGCCGCTGCACCGCATCCAGCAGCGCCTCGACCGCGAGATCGGCGAGCGTCGTGTTGCCATCGGCCAGCGCGGCCAGCCGCGGCTCACCGAACAGGCGGCGCGCGAGTTCGTGCCGCCGGATGCGGCGGACGCCGTCCCGCACGGCCTCGGCCTCCCGCTCCGGGAAGTCGTCAATCGACACCGGGACCAAGCCGGCGATGCGAATGCCGCTGTCGGGATGCCGCTCGAGATCCGGCCGAGGACGCACGAACGTGCGAACTTCCGCTGGCTGGTCGCGTTGCACCGTGACGTCGAAGAACTGGCTACGCCCCGTTCGACGATTGACCAGCTCGACCCGATCGCCGCGGACCGCGATGTGGAAGGCGTGAGACGAGGGGGCTTCCCACTGTGGCACGAGTGCCTGCGCTGCCGCCGCACCGGCGGCGAGCCGTGTCATCGGAGGAATGATGGGGCGCACGCGACGCACCCAGATATCCTCGCCGCTGCCGATCGACGCATCGAGGCTGCGCGCCTCGCGCAGCATCGCGCGGATCTCGTGCTCGAGCTCGTCACTCCCCGCCGAGGGGCCCGCCAGGTCCAGCGCGCGTGCCGCGTAACGAAGGACCTGTGCCACCTCCGGGGCGCCCAGATCATCCCCGAACCACGCCGTCGACGAGAAGGCGCGCAGCACGTTGCGCTGCATCTCGAGCAGTTCCCCGGCGCGCTCCACATCGGCGGCGCTCGTGCCCGGCCGACACTGCGCGGCGAGCGCAGCACGGCGGTCGTCATCTCGCAAGCCGAAGAGGCCGCCGTAGGCGTCGCGGGCGGCCCACGCATCGACGAGGTGCGCGTGCCCTTCGGTCTCGAAGCGCGTCCCCAAGGCCTCCGACAGATTGACCAACGCCGCGCGGAGCGTGGCGCGCCATTGCTGATGCGGCAATCGACCGCCGTCGGTGCGGCATCCACAGTTGGCTCGCCAGCGCTCGACGCCGTGCGGGCAGCTCCACGACGAGGGGCCGAGCAGTCGCGCGGTGGCGACCGCCGGGCGGTCCCGCAGCGCGGCTTCGAAGTTCGTCACGGCCATCCGCTCATCGGCGGCGGCCTCTTGCAGCAGCCACGCCAACGCCATCTCGCCCGAGCGATGATGGTGTCCGTAGGTTTCGCCTTCTGTGGCGATCGTGATCAGCGACGGGTCCGCCTGCGTATCGAGCCCCAGTTGCAGATCGGCCAGCCAGAGGCGCGCGTTCGCGAGCATTGGGCCGAAGGCGACGGCCCGTGAGCGGGCGCCGTCGAACGGCACCACCGTGATCTCACGCCCGCCACCGGTCGTGATACGGACCGCACCGCCGTCGGCGGGCGTGTGATCGAGCTGGTGTGGCGACAGCACCGTGAAGCGGATGCCTTCCGCTGCGAGGACGTCGAGCGTCTCGTCATCGGCCGCGGTCTCGGGAAGCCACATCCCGGCCGGCCGTCGACCGAATCGACGCTCGAAGTCGGCGATCCCCCAGCGTACCTCGGTGACTTTGTCGCGGCGCGAGCACAGCGGCAGGATCACGTGGTGATACGGATGCGCGATCGCGTTGCCGGCGCCCAAGCGTCGAAGCGCGCGGCGGTCGCCGTCGAGCATCGCGCGGTAGGTGTCCGGCGCGGCGCGCTCGAGCCATTCGAGCAGCGATGGTGCTGCATCGAAGGACATCTTGGCATACAGGTTCGACACGCGCGCGATCTTCGCGTCGGTATTGAGCACGCGGGCGGCGGCCACGGCGCGGTAGCAGGACCGTTCGACCCGCGCGTTCCAATTATGGAAGGGCGCGGCCGCCGGATCGCGCGGCACATCCTCGAGCCAGGGATCTTCGCGCGGGGGCTGCGCGAAGTGCCCGTGAATGATCAGTCGCCGACGCGGCGAAGAGGATGGCGTCACGCCGTCGGGCCTCCGCTGGTGGCCCGCCGCTCCAGCGCCGAGCGGTACAGGCGCTCGTACCCCTGCTCGGCGTGCGACCAGCTGAACGACTTTGCCATCGCAGTGCGCTGCATTGCGGTCCACGCCGAGGGGTCGCTGTACGTGCGCAGCGTCCGAATGACGCCTTCGGCGAAATCGTGCACGGTGTAGTCGTCGAACAGGAAGCCGGAGCGACCATCGTCGATCGTATCTGCGAGCCCGCCCACGCGCCGAGCGAGGGGCAGCGTGCCGTAGCGCTGTGCGCGCATCTGCGTGAGCCCGCAGGGTTCGTACAGGGAGGGCATCAGGAGGACGTCGGCCCCGGCGAGTACGCGATGCTCGAGCACATCGGAGAACTTGGTGTCCAGCGCAACGCGCTCCGGCGCCCGCCGAGCCAATTGCTGCAGCGCGTGCACGTAGCGGGGCTCGCCGTGGCCGAGAAAGACGAACTGCGCGTCGAGCGCGGTGAGTCCCGAGTCGATGATCAGATCGATCCCTTTCTGGTACACCATCCGCGCGGCCATCGCGAAGACAGGCGTGCGTGGCGACACCGGGAGCCCGAAGTGTCCCTGCAGCGCCGCCTTGTCGGCGGCTTTGCCGCCGAGATCCTCGGCCGAATACGTCGCGGCGATGTGCGGGTCCGTTGTCGGGTTCCAGATCGTTTCGTCGATGCCATTGGTGATCCCGACGAACCGATCGCCCAACTCCCGGAACGCGCCGTCGAGACCGAAGCCGCCGCCGGGGGTACGGAGTTCGTCGGCGTGCGTGCGACTGACGGTGGACACGGCGTCAGCCGCGACCATTCCGCCCTTGAGAAAGTTCACGCGCCCGTGCCATTCCATCCGGTGCATCGTGTACCAGTCCCAGGGAATCCCCAGATCCGACATCGTCTGCGTCGGGAAGTGCCCCTGAAAGCCGGCGTTGTGCACCGAGAGCACGGAGGCGAGCTGATCGTAGTACGGATGCCCGGCCATCCAGCTCCGCAGATACACTGGGGCCAGCGCAGCGTGCCAGTCGTGCGCGTGAATGACGGCCGGCGCATCGACGAGCGACGGCAACACCTGCAGGGCCGCGACGCAGAAAAACGCGAAGCGCCGCGCGTTATCGCCGAACTCGCCACGCGCATCGCCGTAAATGCCGTCGCGATCGAAGAAGTGCTGATTGGCGAGGAAGTAGATCCGCGGCTCGGGCGATGTGCCGTCGGTCTTGAGGCGATACACCCGGACTTCGTCACGCCGACCGGCAATCACCACCTGCTGCGAGTCCCCCACCAGTTCGACGTCCAGCCGGCGGTCGACGATCTCGCGATAGAACGGCACGATGATCGTCGCCTCGTGACCCGCGCGGGCCTGAAACTGCGCCAGCACCGCGACGGCTTCTCCCAGACCGCCGGTGCGCGCGTAGGGCGACAGCTCGGCCGCGATATGCACGATGCGAAGCGGCGCGGCGCGACGGGGACGCTTGCGGCTGCTCATCGGGGCGGTCGGCGGTCGGAATGAAGGGGGGGCGGGGATACCCGCCCCGCGTCTGTCGCAAGATGCTCCCCCAGACGACGGAAGGCCAGCGAGCGCCGTACGGCTCGACGGTGACCGCCTAGAGTGACGGCCACTCGTGCACCGGGGCGCCGCTCGCGGCCCGCTCGGCGTAGGCAAGCACCAGTTGCCTCGGGGCTTCCGCCCGCGTGCATCGGCGCCGCAGCACGTCCAAGGCCCCGCGCTGCCAACGGGCGCCGGTTTGTCCTCGCGCCAGTCGGTCGGCGATCACGCCCAGATGCTCGGCGCGCTCGCCAGCGTCCACGCCCAGCGAGGTGAGTCCGGCGTCGGCGACGGGCAGGAGCGCGTGCACCAAGTCGGGGATCGTCCGCTCGCGGGGCGAGAGCCCGGTGCGGCTGGGCCAGAGCAAGGTCGCGCCCAGGCCGTCCCGCGCGGCACGATAGAAGCTCGTGTCCGCCATCAAGAAGGGGCAACCCTGCAGGATGTGGTCGATCTCGTCCCGCAGCCCGACGGTGGCGCCCACGAGAAAGGCGGCGTTGGCGAGCATATCGCGCGTCGTCGGTCCCGACGGCAGGGCGCGAAACTCGATGCGCAGATGTCCACCGGCGTCGGGATCGTACACCGCACGGTTCCAGCGCCACACCGTGCCCTGATGGAGGCGCAGCTCGGGCAAATGCGGCGGGCTGTGCGCGTCCGGCGCCGACGCGCACACCGGGAAAATCGGCGGATGCATCCGGACCGACTCGGCGAAGAGCTCCAATGCGCCGCGTCGCACCCAGCCTGACCCGAAGGACACGCGCGACGGGCGGTGCCACGCCAACTCCTCGGCACTGCGGTGCTCCATACTCTGCTTGAAGAGCGCGATGCGCGTCTCGTCCCAGAGCAGATGGTCGAGGAAGATCGGCGAATTGCCCGCCAAGGCGACCGCAATCGGCGTCACGATCTGCGCGGCGTTGTAGGTGTCGGCGTATTGGGCCGCCGACACGCGCAGGTGCAGCTGAAACGAGGTATTCGCGCCTTCGAACGTGACGCTGTCGTGGGTCGTCTGCAGCGGTTCGGCGCCATCGATATGAATGCGCGCCGGCCCGGATCGTTGCGATAGAATTGCCCGCTCGAGGGCCAGGTATCTCGGCTTGCCGGTCAGCGAACCGGCGCCAACGTCGGCGCGCGTCAGGCTGGGCAGAATGCCGACAGGCATCGGGCGGGCGTCCAGCGCGGCGCCGGCGCGGTGGATGCCGTCGAGCAGTGCGTCGATCTCCGCGCCGATCGCGCGAAACGGTCGACCGGCGGCAGGCACGGGGGTGAGGTTCAGCTCGAGATTGAAGCGTGCGATCTCGACCGTGGCGCGCGGGTCGTTGAGCCGCGCGAGGACATCGACGTTGACGGGACGGGCTTCGCCGCGTGGGCCGATCAACGGCATCTCGAGTTCGGCGCCCAGCGTGACCGGCCCCTCGCCAAAGCCTGGTGTGGCGAGCACCTGCCCCAACTGCTCGAGCTGCTGGGTGAGCACCGCCGAGAACTGCTCGTACTCTGCCGGGGAGAACGCATCCCGGTCGATCGCGATCGCCATCGGAAGGCCCAGTCACAAGGACTCGTGCACCGACCGACGCACGAGGGCTCGTTACAATGGCGTGATGCGGCCGACGCGAGGGAGCGGGGAACCCTGAACCTTTGTCAGCAGAGTCCTGTCGAGTCGATCGCCGTCTGCGGCCGGTGCTCTCGGCCAGCGGTGCCGCTACCGCGGGACGCCGTCAGCGGCGATCAGAAGGCGAGCCCGAAAGCGACGCACGGACGCGGCGGCGTCGAAGCCCACGGTCTGGGACACGGCGCCGCTCGCAGGGAAGGTCTCGTACCGCAGGCAGCCATCGGCCGTGATCTCCCGTCGGCAACGGCGATTCGAGAAGAACGCGAACGGGCTACCGCCGCCGGATGATCCGTCGCCGTTGAACTCGCCGTTCGGCGCCACTGGGCCATCGCTGGCGAGCTCCACCACGAGCGAGTTGCCGTTGCTGGTTGACACGCGCGCCGGCAGCGGTACGGCCTCTGCACGCTCGGCAATGAGCAAGACACCACGCTGTCCAGCAGGCATCGGCAAGATCGATGTCGGTGCCAACGCGAAGCCTCCATCAGGCGTGGCGATGTGCACAGCAAAGGCTACGCGACGCATTCCCGGCGGGGCATCGACCCCGACCTGGCCCACCGCAACGACGCCCGCGTGCAGCGACACCGGTGGTGCGCCAAGGCCCAAGCCGACGCCGTGGTGCAGTACGGTGGCGGAGCGCTCGACGAGATCGACTTCGATCGTGGCGATCGACGGCTCCGCCCACGTCGGCACGCGAAATGCTTCAGCGGGCGCCGAGGCCGTGGGCGTGGCGCACGAGGCGCCAAGGGCGAGTACGAGCATCGGCAACCGGTGCGCTGTCGGAGCGAGTCGATGAGCGATTACGGGCCGCATACCGCGAGTATCGGCCGCGCACCTCGCGGGACTGAAGCGGCCGTTACCGCTGGCGCGATCGACGGCGCCGCCGCATCCTGTCATGATGGCTCACCACGACCACCTGACCGTCGCAGGCGCACAGATCGCGCCAATCTGGCTCGATCGTGACCGCACACTCGACAAGGTGCTGGACTGGGTCCAGCGCGCGGCGAGTCGCGGTGCCGAGCTCGTGGCATTCGGGGAGTGTCTGGTACCGGGCTATCCGTTCTGGCTCGAACGCACCGATGGTGCCCGGTTCGAGTCTGCACGGCAGAAGGCGCTGCACGCGCACTATCTGGATCAGGCGGTCCAGCTCGAGGCAGGGCATCTGGACCGCCTCGCCACGGCGGCGGCCGACCTGCACTGCGCCGTGGTGCTCGGCTGTTACGAGCGACCGCGCGACCGCGGCGGGCACAGCGGCTACGCCTCGGCGATCGTGATCACGCCCGACGGAACGATTCAGCCGCCGCATCGCAAGTTGGTCCCGACGTACGAAGAGCGATTGGTCTGGGGCGCTGGTGACGGTCACGGCCTTCGGACGTATCCGCTCGGCCCCTTCACCGTCGGCGCGCTCAATTGCTGGGAGAACTGGATGCCGCTGCCGCGAGCCGCGCTCTACGGGATGGGCGAGGATCTGCACATCGCGCTTTGGCCCGGGTCGACGCGCAATACGGCGGAGATCACGCGCTTCCTCGCGCGCGAGGGCCGGTCCTATGTGCTGTCGGTGAGCGGCCTGATGCGGGACGTCGATGTTCCTGACCACCTCCCGCACGTCGACCTGTTGCGGTCCACGTCCGACGCCGTGATGGCCAACGGCGGGACGTGCCTGGCTGGCCCCGATGCGGCCTGGGTGGTCGAGCCGATGGAAGGCAGTGAGGCGCTGCTCCTCGCGACGATCGAGCATCGGCGGGTGCGCGAGGAGCGGCAGAACTTCGATGCGGCAGGCCACTATAGCCGTCCGGATGTCACCCGGCTTGTGGTGGACCGGACGCGACAGGCCACCGTGGAGTTGCAGGACTCGCCGCCGCGCGCGCGGACCGTCACTCGTGACGAATCGCGTCGATCGGACTGAGGCGTGACGCTCGTCGGGCCGGGTAGGTACCGAAGACCAGCCCGATCACCACGGCAATCGTTGCCGACATCACTAGCGTCCAGGGCGAGATCACGACGCGAAGACCTTCGGCGTCGACGAGCAGATGCATCACGCCGACGGCCGACGCGGCAATCGCCAGGCCCAGCACGACGCCGAGTCCGCTTCCGACCGCGGAGATTGCGACGGCTTCGGTCAGGAACTGCACGCGAATGTCCCGTTCGTTCGCGCCGATGGCTTTGCGAATGCCGATCTCGCGCGTGCGCTCCGTGACGCTGGCGAGCATGATGTTCATAATGCCGATGCCGCCGACGAGCATCGAGATGCCGGCCAAGAGCCCGAGAAAGAGCTTCATAATGAAAAAGCCTCGCGCGATCTCGGCGAGTTCGTCCTCGGCGACGACGATCTCGACGCGGTCTTCCCAACGCTGGAAACGGATGGCCAGCCAATCCTGAATCTCCGTCGCCAAGGTCGACACCGCATCGACCGAGTGCGCTTTGAGCGCCACCGATGGCGCGCCGGAGACGGCGGCATTCCCCAGCGTCACCGCGGCACCGGCGTACGGGATGCGCGCCGTGTACCCGCGTTCGCCTTTGCGGGACGCGAAGACCCCGATGACTTCGCGCGGCAGGGTCCCGACGCGCACCTCTTCGCCGATCAATGACGTGGCGGATCGCCCGTCCGCGAGTTCCTCGGCGAGGCGCCACGATAGCACGACGACCGGCGCATTTGCGAGCGCTTCGCGGGGGGTGAAGGAGCGGCCTGCCGCCAGGGGCCGGCGGTCGGTGATGGCGATGTCTTCCGTGACGGCAGAAATGCTCGCGCGACGTGCCTTGCCGGTTCTCGGCCAGCTCACGCGGGCCGAGCCGCCGCGGCTCATCACGGCGGCCCGCGACGAGGGTGTCTCGGCCTTCAGCGACGACAGGTCGGTGCGTGTCAGCACCAAGGGGTTCCGCACCGGCTCCCACTCTCCATCAACGAGTCGCCACGTCCGGGGCTCGATCGTCACCGACTGGACATCGGTCACACGATCGATCTCGCTGCGCACGAAGGCCTGCATCGCGTCACCAAGCGACAGCACCGCGACAAGCGCGGCGACCCCAATGATCACGCCCAGCGTGGACAGCAGCGTGCGCAGCGGGTTTTCGCGGAGCGCGCCGAGGCCGACGGCAGCGGCGGAAAGCGAGGGCGGGAGCATTGGCTCCCTCGTACGGTGGGGCGATCCCGCAGGTTCCAGCAGCCGGACGGTCCTGCGCTGTCCGGCTGCTCGGTCTACGCCAGCCCCAGCCGCTTCATCACCTCGGGCGGCGGCAACTCCCACTTGTCGAGCGGCACGTTGCCCACGTAGCCGATGTCCTTCATTCCCGCATCAGTCGTGTAGAACGCCGTCCCAACGAGATTGCGTACCAGTGAGAAGAACCGCGCGCCCGCCTTGAACTCCGGCTTGGCCTTGGGCAGGTAACAGATGTCGTCGCAGATGGCGGTCTTCTGATCGAGCGTGAGGCCGGTGAACGGGCGGCCGAAGCGGCGATCACTCTCGAGGTTGAGCCAACTCACGCCACCACGCACGACCACCAAGTCGCGTCCGTGGCTCTCGAGCGGCGCGCTGACGTGTTCGTTGATGTAGTGGTGCGCGCCGACCGCCGAGGCACTCGGCGACTTGTCGTCGGCGGGAATGATGACGTCGGCCAGTGCCGCCAGCGTCGTCAGCTCGGCCGTCGTGAGCTTGCGGGGCCAGTCCTTCTTCGGATTGATCAGGTCCGGGTCCCACGCATCGCCTCGCGGCCCGCGCGACGCCGGCGCAGGGCCCATTGCCGCCGCGGGGGACGGCGCGGCCTTGCCGGGCTGCTGTGCGTCGGCCTCGACCGTGGGCAGCGACGCCAGAATCGGGAGCGAGGCCGCCGCCGCCATGGTCTTGAGCGCGTCGCGCCGCTTGATGTCGTCGGTGGCCATCAGCCGATCTCCCGCTTCGAGAGTTGATCGAGAATGTGGTCGGTGGTCCGCCACGCGAGCGCCAAAATGGACAGCGTCGGGTTCTTGTCGGCATTCGACACGAACGGCGCGCCGTCGGTGATGAACAGGTTCTTCACGTCCCAGGATTGGCAGTGCGCATTCACCACCGAGCGGCGCGGATCATTGCCCATCCGGCACGTGCCGACTTCGTGAATGATCTGCCCGCCCTTGGCGATGGCCTTGTTGCCGTCGGTCGCCGGCGTGCCGTTCACCTTGCCGCCCATCGCCACGATGATCTCGGCGAAGGTCTTCTGCATATGCACGGCCTGCTTGAGCTCGTGGTCCGACCACTTCCAATGGAAGCGCAACACCGGAATCCCCCACTGGTCGACGACCTCGGGATCGATCTCGCAGAAGGAGTCCTCGTTCGGAATCATTTCGCCGCGGCCGTCGAACCAGACGTAGGACCCGTAGTAGCGACGCGCGGCTTCCTTGTACTTGGCGCCGTAGGCGCCTTCGGTAATGCCCTCGAGGAAGTTGAAGCTGCCGTTCCCCGGCATTCCGCGGCCGCCACCGAATTCGACGTGATACCCCCGCGCGAAGTCGAGCTTGCCAGCCAACTGTTCCTTGTAGAGCCACCACGGGATGTACATATGCATCCCCGAGGCACCGTCGTTGTTGTACGGCGGCAGGCCTTCGAGTGCGGGGATCTGCCCGCCAATGCCCGCGCCGACGGTGTCCATCAGATACTTGCCGACCAACCCGCTGGAATTGCTGACGCCGTTCGGCGCGAGACGGCTCTTGGAGTTGAGCAGAATGCGCGCGGTCTCAGCGGCGCTGGCGGCCAGCACCACGATGCGGGCGCGCACGTGGCGGTCCTGCCGCGTACGCTTGTCGATGTAGTGCACCCCGGTCGCGAGCCCGTCGCGGCCGAGGGTGACTTCACGCACCATCGCGTCGGGGACGATATCGACGTTGCCGGTAGCCAAGGCGGGCGGCAGCAGCACCGTGGTGGACTGGAAGTTCGCCTTGATCGAGCAGCCGCTGCCGCAGGGCGTTGCGTAGAAGCAAGCCAGCCGCTGCAGCATCGACTGCCGAAGCACGCGCTGCGCGAGCGGGTTCCCGGGATGCAGAATCTTGGGCAACCGATCCGCGTCCTGGCGCTGGGTCATAATCGCCAGGTGCGCGGGAATCACGGGAATGCCCATCGGCGCTGCGTGCTTCTTGGCCAGCAACTCCACGGCACGCGGCGCCGGCGGCGGCTGCAACACGCCGGGCGAGGAGCGCGGCGTGTTCTCCAAGTCATCATCGCCGCCGTAGACGCCGATGAGCATTTCCGTCTTGTCGTAGTATGGTGCCAGTTCCTGATACGTCAGCGGCCAGTCTTCGCCGAGGCCGTCTCGCGTCTTCGGCTTGAAGTCGTACTCGCCCATTCGGAGCGAGATCCGGCCCCAGTGGTTGGTGCGCCCGCCCAGCATTCGCGCGCGCCACCAGAGGAACTCGGTGCCGGGCGCCTTGGTGTAGGGCTCACCCGGCACTTCCCAGCCGCCGTCGACGGTGGCGTCATAGAAGCCGAAGGGCTTCTCGCGCGATCCCGCCCCGCGGAGCGGCGCCTCGCGCGGCCACTTGAACATCGGCGTTTCGCGCACGGGGTCGTACGATCGGCCGGCCTCGAGCACGAGCACCTTGAGGCCGGCGACCGCGAGTTGGTACGCCGCCATTCCGCCGCCGGCCCCGGAGCCGACCACGATGACGTCGTACTGCGTTTGCGACTTGGGAGAGCTCTGCATATGGTGTGCGGGTCCGCGTGATCGGTGACGATGGCACCCGCGCGCGGCGTTCGCTAGTGTGTCGGCGCCGATGTGCTCCCATCCCGAAATCGAGGTTGCTCGTGCGTGTCGCGATGCAGTCCCTGCGGCCGATGGCCGCCCGTTCCGGCATCGTCCTGATGGTCGCGCTCGCCGCGTGTCCGCCGGAGGTGCTGCCGGCCCAAGCGGGCGCGTCCGCCGACACGACGAGCCGAACCCAACTGGCGCGGCTCCTCCTTGGCTTCGAGTACGCGTTGCGTGACCATCCACCCGCCGATGCGGCCCGCGCGGGGCTCTCGCGCGCCTTCGATGCGGCGACGTTGGCCTTCTTCGGCGGCCGCACCGATGCGGCGCGACGCACGCTGGATTCACTCGCCGCGGTCGTCGAACCCGACAGCGCGCGTCGTGCGGAGTACGCGCGCGCGGCCGATCGGGCGCTGGCACGGGCGGCGAGCGATCGGCGCACGCTCCGCACGCCGACGGGGGCCGAGATCCCCTATCGCGTACGAGTCCCGAGTGGACGGGCGCATCCGCGCGCGTTGCTCGTGGCCCTGCACGGCGCCGGGGGGGACGAGCGGATGTGGTTCGAGTCCTACGGCGCCGGCGCGTTGGTGCCGCTCGCCGATGCGCGCGATCTGGTCGTCGTCACACCGCTGACGACGGCGATGCGCGATCACGCGACACTCGACGCCATCGTCGAGGCGGTGGCCGCGGAGACGCCGATCGACCGTCGACGCGTGTTGCTGCTTGGCCACTCGCTCGGCGCCGGCACCGCGTGGCGCTTGACTGGGCAGCGGGGGGCAATGCTCGCGGGCGTGGCGTGCCTCGCGGGGCCCTGCGGCGTGGTGGCGGCCGGCGATTCGGCGGTGCGACCACCGCTCTTCGCGGCGGCTGGTGCGCTCGATCCGCTCGCGGCGCCCGCGCGTGTCGAAGCCGCCGCGCGAGCAGCCAGCGTGGCGGGGCGCATCGTCGAGTATCGCCTCGTGCCGGACCAAGGGCACACGCTGATGGTCCCGGCGATTCTGCCCGCCGCCTTGGATTGGCTGGTGGCGCGCGCGCCGAGTGCGCGGGAGTATCGCGCGGAACCATAGCGCGCGTCGTGCGCACGTCGCGCACACGGCGGAGGGCCGGCGAGAACGCGTGACATCCGGACCCGTGTTCCGGAACACGCAACGCTCGAGAATTTGCGGGAACGAAGGCCGTGCGCTCGGGTTTTCTGACGCACTATGCCCAGCTCTCTCGCGACGCTTGCCCCCGCGGTCGCGTCGTCCGAAATCCCCGCACCGCGTTCGTCGTCCCAGGCGCGACAGCGGCTCCGCCTCGGCATCACCGGTGTCGGCGCGTCTGTCGTCCTATCGCTGTCGTTGATTGGCGCCACACTGCTCGGCACGCTGCCGCTTGGTGCCACCTGGCGCGTGGTGCCCGGCGTGCTCGCCGTACCGCTCACCGCCGCCGTGTTGGCGGCCGCCGTCTTCGTTGCGCACGCCGCGGCGATGTTCTGGATTGAACACGCGGGCGGTCGAATGGCGGTGCGTCGCGCGCCGGGGTTCGCGGCGTGGCTGCGCGGCTGGCTGCGCGGTGTGCTGGTGCTAGGCGCGTTGCACGTCGTCGCCGTCTCGCTGGTGGTGACGGCAGGCGCGATCGGCGGAACGTTCGCCGCCGGCGCGGTGGTCGCTGCGCTGTCGTTTGCCCTGCTCGCTGGACAGGGGCCGCTCGCACAGGTCGTCGCGGCGCTGCAGGTGCGTCGCCCCTCGGACGATCTCGCGGCTCGGGCTCGCGCCGTCGGCATTCGGCCCGATGCGGTGCGCGTGGTCGACGCGAATGACGACGCGTTCGTCGGCGGATGGATCGGCGTTGGCGCGCGCGAGCTGTGGATTCCGTCGTGGTGGACGACGCCGCAACACGCCGCGCTGCTGACGGTGCAGTGGCATCGTCGTCGTGCGCAGTTCACCTCGCTGGCGCGCCGTCGGGGGTGGTGGCGCGCGGTCCTGTGGCCGGCGACGGGGCTGATGCTCACGGTCTCGCTCGTGCCGTGGTCGTGGGATGACGCGCGCCTGTGGCTGGTGCTGCCGGCGCTGAGCACGCTCTGGTCCTTCGTGTCCGTGCTGGTGCTGCCGTCGGCGTCGCGCGCGGCCGTGTTCTTCGCCGATGCGCACGCCGCGCGCGAAGTCGGGCGCGAGCCGACGATAGCCGCCCTGTCGCAGCTCGATGCGGCGCAGGACGACGAGCCCGAGCGCGACCCGTTGGTGGAGATCGTCTTCCACCCGGTGCCCTCGGTGGGCAATCGCCGTCGTCGACTCGAGTCCGGGCGCTGGGCGCCCTTGGGCGGCGGACATCAGCAGACGCGACTGACGCTGCTCAGCGCGCTAGCGGCCGGCAGTGTGCTCGGGCGGATGGTGCACTGCAACATCGGCCGTCCCGCTCTCTGGGTGGTGTACCCCGGCGACTAGCGCGCGCGCAGCACTTCGCGCACGCCATCCACGAAGGCGCGTGCCGCAGGGCTGCGGGGGCGCCGAGGCCGCCACGCGGCCACGAGGTCGCGCGTGAGCGACTGGTCGGCCAGCGGCAGGAACGCACACGCCGAGGCGGCGTTTCGCGTGGCGGCCATCGCAGGCACGATCGACACGCCGACGCCGGCGGCAACGAGTTCAATCACCGTCGAGAGTTGCGCGCTGCGGCAGACCACCGCCGAGAGTACCTGCCGACTCGAGCAGAAGCCCGCGACTTGTTCGCCGAGGCAGTGCGCCGCGTCGAGCGTCACGGCCGGCGCGTCGCGCAATTGGGCGAGCGTGATGCGCCCCGTGAGCGCCGCCGGGTGTGCGGACGGCACCGCCACCAATAGCGCCTCGGCACCGACGATCTCGATGTCCACGTGTTCGAAGGGAAACGGCTGCGCGGCCAGCACGACGTCGAGTTCGCCCTCGAGCAGTTGCCGCTCGAGCGCCGCGCTGTAGTCCTCACGGATCTCGACGCGACGCGCGTGTCGCTCGCGCCAGTGCGACAGCGCGCCGGGCAGCACGTACGGCGCGACGGTGGGGATGGCCCCCACCCGGAGCGGGGCGCGCGCCGCGCGTCCGGCGCCGCGCAGCACATCCTCCGCCGCACGCACTTCGTCGAGAATCCGTCGCGCGCGTGGGTAGAGCGCGTGGCCGGCGTCGGTGAGTGCGACGCCGCGACCGTGCCGACGAAAGAGCGTGACGCCGAGATGCTTCTCGAGCCGCTGGATCTGCAGGGTGAGCGACGGCTGCGCCAAGCGCAGCCGCTCCGCCGCTCGACTCATCGCACCGGTATCGGCAGTCTCGATGAAGCTCCGGAGCAACACGGGATCCATTCGAGATATAGTAAGCGCCTATCCCTTGTATTGCGAGACCGATATTGGTGCCTATACGAAGGGCCGGTAAGCTTCAGTGTCGCACGTTGCCGATTTCGCGAGTGCGGTGCGCCGCACCCCATCCGCTGCTTCACGACCCGAAACGACGAGGACGATCCGACAATGTCTCACCCGACTGGCGATACCGGGGGCAAGTGCCCCGTGATGCACGGCGAGGCGCGCTCTGCGGCCCGCGCCGGGGCGCACGGCGTGCGCGATTGGTGGCCCAACCAGCTCAACCTCGGCATCCTCCATCAGAATCCCGACGCCGGGAACCCGCTGCCGGGCTTCGACTACGCGAAGGCCTTCGCGTCGCTCGATCTCGACGCCGTGGTGAAGGATCTCACCGCGCTGATGACCGATTCGCAGGAGTGGTGGCCGGCGGACTACGGGCACTACGGCCCGTTGTTCATCCGGATGGCCTGGCACAGCGCCGGTACCTATCGCACGGCGGATGGTCGCGGTGGCGCCGGCTCGGGGACGCAGCGCTTTGCGCCGCTCAACAGCTGGCCCGACAACGGCAACCTCGACAAGGCGCGTCGCCTGCTGTGGCCGATCAAGCAGAAGTACGGCAACAAGCTCTCGTGGGCCGACCTGATGATTCTGGCCGGCAACGTTGCCCTCGACTCGATGGGCTTCAAGACCTTCGGCTTCGGCGGCGGTCGCGTCGATATCTGGGAACCCGAGCAGGACATCTACTGGGGTCCGGAAACCGAGATGCTCGGTGACAAGCGCTACACCGGCGATCGCGAGCTCGAGAATCCGCTCGCCGCGGTGCAGATGGGACTCATCTACGTGAATCCCGAAGGCCCGAACGGCAAGCCCGACCCGCTCGCGTCGGCGCGTGACATTCGCGAGACCTTCCGCCGGATGGCGATGAACGACGAAGAAACCGTCGCGCTCGTCGCCGGCGGTCACACCTTTGGCAAGATGCACGGCGCGGGCGACCCGGCCATGGTGGGTCCGGAGCCCGAAGGCGCCACGATCGAAGAGCAGGGCTTGGGCTGGCGCAACGCGCTCGGTACGGGCAAGGGGCAGTACACCACGACCTCAGGCCTCGAGGGCGCGTGGACGCCGACGCCGACGACCTGGGACAACGGGTACTTCGACACGCTCTTCAAGTGGGAATGGGAGCTGGTGAAGAGCCCGGCCGGCGCGTGGATCTGGGAGCCCACCGACAAGGAGGCTGCGCGCACGGTCCCTGACGCACACGTCGCCGGCAAGTTCGTGCTCCCCGCGATGTCGACCGCGGACATCGCGATGCGCACCGACCCGGCGTACGAAAAGATCTCGCACCGCTTCCACGAGAACCCGGAGCAGCTCGCCGACGCCTTCGCGCGCGCGTGGTTCAAGCTCACGCATCGCGATATGGGGCCGCGGGTGCGCTATCTGGGCTCGCTCGTGCCGGCGGAAGAGTTGATCTGGCAGGACCCGGTACCGGCGGTGAACCATCCCCTCGTCAACGCGGCGCAGATCGCCGAACTCAAGGGCAAGATCCTCGCGTCGGGGCTCAGCATCTCCGAGTTGGTCGCGACCGCCTGGGCCTCGGCGTCCAGCTTCCGTGGCTCCGACAAGCGCGGCGGTGCCAATGGCGCGCGCATTCGTCTGGCGCCGCAGAAGGACTGGGAAGTGAACGAGCCCAAGCAGCTCGCGCGGGTGCTCAAGACGCTGGAAGGCATTCAGCAGGCCTTCAACGCCGCGGCGTCGGGTGGCGTGCGCATCTCGCTGGCCGATCTGATTGTGCTCGGCGGCTGCGCCGCCGTCGAAGCGGCGGCGAAGGCCGGCGGTGTGGACGTCACGGTGCCGTTCACGCCCGGTCGCACCGACGCGACGCAGGAGCAGACCGACGTCGAGTCGTTCGAATGGCTTGAGCCGAACGCCGATGGCTTCCGTAACTGGCAGAAGACGCGGTATCGCGTGGCGCCGGAAGAGCTGCTGGTGGACAAGGCGCAGTTGCTGACGCTGACCGCGCCAGAGATGACGGTGCTGGTGGGGGGCCTCCGCGTGCTCGGTGCGAACGTGCACGGTGCCAAGCACGGGGTCTTCACGCAGCGCCCGGAAGTCCTGACCAACGACTTCTTCGTTAACCTCCTCGATATGAAGGTCGAGTGGAAGTCGGTGTCGGGGGCGCAGGAGCTGTTCGAAGCCCGCGACCGCGCCACGGGCAAGGTCGTGTGGACCGGTACCCGGGTGGATCTCGTGTTCGGCTCGCATTCGCAGCTCCGCGCATTGGCCGAGGTGTACGCGCAGGACGACGCGCAAGCCAGGTTCGTGCGCGACTTCGTGAAGGCGTGGGACAAGGTCATGATGCTCGACCGCTACGACGTGAAGGGCCACAAGCGCTACGCGCCCATGGCGGCCTGAGATCGGGCAGCTCTCTCTCCTCCCCCTTGTGGGGAGGAGTTTGGGGATCGCAGATCCCGCGTGGGGGTGGTGCAGACGGCACCGTCACGTTCGATCCTGCACCGCCCCCACCCCTGGCCCCTCCCCACAAGGGGGAGGGGAAAAGCGCTGTCATTTCAGCGCGTTGACGTCAGACTTAAAAG
>JANRJP010000065.1:0-10733 GCA_033763905.1 Gemmatimonadaceae bacterium | reverse complement strand
GATGGCATCAGCGCGGGCGATACGCTGACGCCGCCGATCATCGTCCGGGTGGTGGATTCGCTGGGTACCGTGATCAGCACGGCAACCGACAGCATCACGCTGTCGATTGCGTCTGGCCCGGCCGGGGCAACGCTGGGCGGGACCCGAGTGCTCGCGGCGGTGACCGGCATTGCGCCGTTTGCGAACTGGCGCGTGCAGGGGCCGGTCGGCGTGTATCGCTTCGCCGTAAGCGCGCCCGGTGCGCGACCGGACACCACGGCGCCAATTCAGGTGAATGCTGGTCGGCCAGCGGTGCTTGAGGTGGTGAGCGGCGATGGCCAGAGCGCCTTCACCGATGAAACGCTGCCGCTGCCAGTTCGCGTGCGCGTGCGCGATGCGTTCACCAACCCCGTGCCCGGTGTCGGCTTGACGTTCGCGGTGACGGCGGGCGGTGGCAGCGTCACTGGCGCGACGCCGACGACCGACGCGGCCGGTGTTGCCGGTCCCGCGTCGTGGCGCTTGGGCCCCACGGCGGGCCCGCAGTCGTTGACGGCGAGCGTGACGAGCACCGCCGGCGTGACGCCGCTGGTGCTGTCGGCCACCGCGAACCCGCGACCGCCGGCGGTGGTGCTTGGGATTCAGGGCACGAATGTCGTCGGCGTGAGTCGCGTGGGCACCTTGGTCGCGCGGCTGTTGCAGCCGGCGCCGGCGGGCGGGCTGGTGGTGTCGTTCGCCAACGCGCAGCCGACGTTGCTGACGATTGCAGCGCCGTCCAGCGTGACGATCGCGGCCGGCGACACGTTGGGCACGATCGCGATGACTGGCGTGGCCGAGGGCACCGCGCGCGTGATCGCGACAGCGAGCGGCTTCATTCCGGACACGCTGGATGTGCCGGTGACACTCAATCTGATCAGCTTGCCGACGACGCTGTCGGTGCCGCTCAATCAGACGCAGTCGTTGCCGGTGCAGCTGTCGACGCCGGCGCCGGCGGGTGGCGTGCGCGTGGTGATTGCGTCGGCGAATCCGGCGGTGGCGCAGCCGGTGGCGGACACGGTGACCGTGCCGGCTGGTGCGACGTTGGTAAACGCCACGATGCTCGGCACGGGTCTTGGCTCGACCGTCGTCACGGCGTCGAATGCGAACTATGCGTCGGACAGCTCGACGGTGACGGTGACGGCGGCGGTGGACATCGTGCCGACTGCGGTTTCTTTGAACGCGAGCTTCGGCACCTCGATGACGGTGCGGTTGGCCAGCGCGGGCGCCCCGATTCCGGCGCCGCCGGGGGGTACGACGATCTCGCTGACCGCGGTGACGCCGTCGTGCGTCACCGTGCCGGCCACCGTCTCGATCGCGGCGGGCAACAACAACGTGTCGGTGCCCGTGACGTACGGCGGGACCGGGGCGCCCTGTAGCTCGCTGATCCGCGCCTCGGGTCCCGTGGGCTTCGCCACCGATAGCGTGACCGCCTCGGTTGCTGCGACGCCAGCGATCACCGTCGCGGCGACGATGGCGATCGGGTCCGGATTGCAGCGCCAGATCAACCTCTCCCTCGGTGCCACCAACCACTTGGGCACGACGGTTCGTTTGACGAGCCTCGACTCGACCAAGGTGCTGCTCGCCGCGAATACCACGACGCGCGGCAACGGAACGGTCGACGTGCCGTTCGCCGCTGGCGCGAACTTTGACACCTTTGTGGTTCAGGCCACCGAGGGGTGGCTCGCCGACACGGTGCTGGTCGTCGCGACGGCGCCCGGGTTCGTGCCGGATACGATGCGGGTCGCGGTACATCTGCCGATCGCCGAGCTCAGCGGCGTGAACCTCACGGCGAACACCAACAGCGCCGACGATCCGATTTTCGTCTCGCTCGGTTCACCGCCCACGCCATCTGCGACATCCATCTCGTTCTCGGACGCGGCGCGGGCCGGAGGGCCCGGCTTTGCCGCACGGATCGTGAACGATACCATTGCCGTCGGCCGCTTCGTGCAGACGGCGGGCCTGACGGACACCGCGGTCGTCACGATCGCGGCGGGCAGCGCAAACTCGCCCACGAACGTGGCGTCCGGCGGTGCCGCATTCCGCCCTGCGGCGCCCGGCGTTGCGGTGCTCCGTGCCATCGTGCCAGGGACGCGCAGCAACGCCAACACGTCGCGAGCGGTCACGGTGTCGCAGCCGATTTTCAGTGCGCTGAGCGCTGCAGCCATTGGTGCCGGTTTGCAGCGGAGCGCGTCGCTGACCCTCGGCGCGCCGACACCTGATTCGCTGTTCGTGACGCTTCGGTTTGATCGCCCCGGCGTCGCGCTACTGAGCCCCGATGCCACCACGCCGGGCACCGATTCGATTGTCGTGGCCCTGCCCCCGAGCGGCGCAACCCGGTCGTTCTTTGTTGCGGGTGTCGATGGCGTCATCGCGGATTCGGTGCAGTTGATCGCGACGGCGCCTGGCTATCTCACGCGGCAGTCAACGGTCCGGGTGTTCCAGCCGGTCTTCCAGTTGTCGAGCGCCAATCCCACGGCGACAACGCTGGCCGCCGACGACCCCCTGTGGATTTCCATCGGGTCACCGTCGAGCCCGACAGGCAACTTCATCTCGACGGCCGATGACCGTCGCGCGGGTGCGCCGCCGTTCGCCGGGATCATTACCAGCGACTCGGTGACGGTCGTGCGCTTCGTCCAGACGGCCGGAGTGACCGACACCGCGCGGGTGCCGATCGCTGCCGGCCAGTCGAATTCCCCGACGACGGTCGCTACGGGTGGGGCTGCGACTCGATATGTCGGCGCAGGGACGACGACGCTGCGCGCTGCGGTGCCGGGGCTCCGTGCGTTGACCAACTCGACCGTTGCCGTGACCGTGACGCAACCCTCGGTTTCCTTCCTCTCGGCCGTCACGGTGGGATCGGGCTTGCAACGTTCGGGAACCGTGACGCTGTCGAATGCGAATCCCGACTCGGCGGTTCGTGTCGTGCTTCGTCCGGACCGCACTGGCGTCGTCTTGTTGGCACCAAACAACACGACGGTTGGGGCAGACTCGCTGGTGCTCTCGATCGCGGCAGGCGCCACAAACGGCACGTTCTGGGTCCAAGCCCTTGAGGGCATCGTCGTCGACTCCGTGGCGATCACCGCGAGCGCCGCGGGCTATACCAGCCGAAGCGCGACCGCTCGCGTGTTCCAGCCGCTGGTCGGCATCAGCGGGCTGAATAGCAGCAGCAACACCTTCGCGGCGGATGACCCGTTCGTCGTCTTCGTGGCGACGCCGATCTCACCCACCTCCAACACGAGCCTGTCGGGCGATGCGATTCGCGCTGGCGGCACCCCGATCGTGGTCACGCTGACCTCAGCTACACCCAGTGTGGGTCGATTCGTGACGAGCACATCATCCGGGGCGACGCTTCCGATCACGATCCCGGTTGGTGCCAATACGTCGCCGAACACCGTGGCGCTGGGCGGTATCGCGTTCCAGACCCTGACGACCGGGACGACCGTCGTCACGGCCACCACGCCCGCTGCGCGACCGATCGCGACCGGCTTCTCGTCGCCGGCCACGGTGACGATTACGGTCGTGGCGCCGGATCTCACGCTGACGAGCAGTTCGGTCGGCAGCGGTCTGCAGCGTCCCGCAACCGCGACCTTGAGCACAGCGACGCACGGTGGCACGACGGTCGTCCTTCGAAGCACCAATCCGTCGGTGCTCCGCCTCGCGCGGCTCGTCACGGACATCGCGACGGACTCCATCGTGGTGCCGGTGAGCAACGGCACCAGCAATTTCAGCTACTTGATCGTTGGCATGGAAGGCCAGACAGGCACGCCATCCGTGGAAGCGCGTGCGGTCGGCTTCACCGACGGGATCGCAGCGATGACGGTGCTGCCGGCAGCGATCCAGATCAACTCGTTGGCTGGTACGCAGGTCGCGGGCGCCGCCGACGATCCGTTTACGGTCAGCATCGGCATTGCCGACGCGAACCAGAACGCGCTGAGCTCGACCCAAGCGGTTCGGGCCGGCAGTGCTGGCGTGGTGGTCACCGTCACCAGCAGCGTGCCAACCGCTGGCGTATTGGTCCGCGACGCGACGGCGTCGGCGACCGCCACAGTCACGATTCCTGCTGGCGCGTCAGTCTCGCCGAACACGGTGGCGGACGGCATCCGCTTCCGTCCGCTGTCCGCAGCCGGCTCGCCCACGGTCGTGACGGCGGCGGCGGCTGGCATCATCAGCACGTTGGCGGCGATAGTGAGCGTGGCGATCACGCCGTGACCTCGCGACGCACCCTGCGTCACGACACCCGCGACGGCGCCACGACGGTCGAGCTCGGCCCCGCGTGGCCGTGGCTCTGGCGCATTCCTGGATGGGGCTTCGCGATCTTCGGAGTGCTTGGTCTGGTCGGCGGCGCGCTCGACTCGAGTGCGCGTGATGCGCTCTTTCCTTCCGCACTCGCCATCCTCATCGGCCTCTGGGCCGGCGAGTGGTGGCCGCAGCGCGTCACGTTTCGCCTCACCGAGACCACGCTCGAATTCACGCGGGACTTCAGTCTGGGCCGCTGGCGTCGCACGGTGGCGCGAGACGAGGTCGTGGCGCTCAGGCGCGCATACCGCGTGCCCAGGCAGCAGACGGGCGGCGGGAGCTGGTGGATCGAGGCCGAACTGCGAGACGGCCGACGGCTTCGGGGCGACGCCGCCGATGCCAGCGACGCGCTGCGCGCACAGCAGGTGCTCTGTGGCGCATTGGGATTCGCGGCGCCGCCGCCGTACATCGCACTGGAACTGCACGGCCTGCAGAACGTCCGCCCTGGCGCGGTGCTCCGGTGGTGATCCGCCGCTGGCTGCGTCGGATGGCGATCGGCGTCGCGGGACTCGTGACGGTGCTCGTCGTGTCGGGTGTGGCGCTGTGGCTCGCGGCCCGACCGGCCTTGGGCACCGCGCCGACGGGCGCGCGACTCGCACGCATGCAGGCCTCACCGCAGTGGAGCGGCACCGGATTCGGCAACGTGCGCGCCCGTGTCGATGCGCCGCCGCGGCGGATGCTCGCGGGTCTGATGTTCGAAGGCTCCCCGCACTCGAAGCCGGACGCGCCGATCGAAATCGTACCGAGACGGCGCGCAGATTACGACACGCCGCCGGCTGGCGGGCTGCGAGTTACGTGGCTTGGCCATTCCACCTTGCTGCTCGAAATCGACGGTCGGCGGGTGCTGATCGACCCGGTGTGGGGCAAGTTCGCGTCGCCGTTCACGTTTATGGGGCCGCGCCGATTCTTCGACCCGCCGCTGCCGCTCGATCAGTTGCCACCGATCGACGTCGTGCTGATTTCGCACGATCACTACGATCACCTCGATATGCCGACGATTCGCGCGCTCGCCGCGCGCGACGTGCGATTCATCGTGCCGCTGGGGGTTGGGGCGCACCTTGAAGGCTGGGGCGTCGCGCCAGAGCGCATCACCGAACTCGATTGGTGGGACGACGCGCAGGTCGAGGGCCTGGTCAGGGTGGCGGCAGTGCCAGCTCGACATTTCAGCGGACGATCGCTCAACGACGCCACGCGCACGCTCTGGGCCGGCTTCGTGATCGCAGGTCCTGCGCACCGCGTGTATTACAGCGGCGACACTGCGCTCGATGACGCGATGGTCACGATCGGGCAGATGTACGGCCCCTTCGACCTGACCATGATCGAGGTCGGGGCGTACAGCCCGCTGTGGACCGATGTCCACTTGGGGCCGGAGCAGGCGGTGCAGGTGCATCGGCTCGTGCGCGGTGAGGTGATGCTCCCGGTGCATTGGGGGATGTTCGACCTCGCGCTGCACGGGTGGACCGAACCGATCGAACGGGTCCTCGTGGCGGCGGCGCAACACGGGGTTCGGGTTGCAACACCGCGCCCGGGGGATCGCGTAGAACCCTCGCAGGTGCCGACCGCACGATGGTGGCCCAAGGTGCCGTGGCAAACGGCCACCGAGTCCCCCGCCCGATCCAGTGGGGTCGCACATCTGATGACCAACGCCGCCGTGCCACCGCCTCCCTGAACGGCGGGACGCCTTTCGGCGGCGCGGGCGAAGGGCGATTGTTCGGTGCTGTCCCCACCTTCGAGGAGGAGTCCGATGCGCGTGTCCGTGCTAACGGCGTTGCCGCTGCTCTTGAGCCCCATTGCGGCCGTGGCGCAGTCCGCGGCGCCGGTGCGAACGCTGCAGCTCGCCGATTATCTCGACTGGGAGCAGGTCCAGGAGCCGCGGCTGTCGCCCGACGGCGGGCGTGTGATCTACGCGCGGCGCTGGATCGACAAGCAGAACGACAAGTGGGAGACATCGCTCTGGATCGTGAATGTCGACGGCACGAAGAACCGCTTCCTGATCAACGGCAGCGGCGCGGAGTGGTCACCGGATGGCACGCGCATCGCGTTCGTCGCAAAGGGTGAGCCCTCGGGCTCGCAGATCTTCGTGCGATATATGGACGACGAGGGCGCCACGACGCAGATCACGCGCGTGCCCGAGACGCCGTCGGCCATCCAGTGGTCACCGGACGGCAAGTCGATCGCCTTCACGATGGGTGTGGCGCGCGGTGCCGCCAAGGACAATCCGTTCGCGAAGGCGTCGGTGCCAGCGGCCCCGAAGGGCGCAAAGTGGACAGAGCCGCCCAAGGTCGTGACCGATGTCGACTGGCGGCAAGACCGAATCGGATCGACGGACGACGCGGTACGGCACATCTTCGTCGTGCCGGCGGAAGGCGGCACCGCCCGACAGATCACCGACGGCGACTGGGACCACGGCACACCCGACTGGTCGCCCGACGGGCGCGCGCTGGTGTTCTCGTCGTTGCGCATCCCCAACGCGCAACTGGCGTGGCGGGAATCCGAGGTCTACGTGGCGGATCTGCAGAGCGGCGCGATCCGTCAGCTGACGCGCCGCAAGGGCCCCGATGCCAACCCGCGCTGGTCGCCGGACGGCAAGCTCATTGCGTACACCGGCTTCGACTCCACCAACGCGACGTGGCAGGATGCGTCGATTTATGTGATGAACGCCGACGGTTCGTCGCCGCGCGCGCTGACCAAGGCCTTCGACCGCTCGCCATCAGGGATGTTCTGGGCGACGGACGGCTCGGGCATCTGGTTCAACGCCGAGAACGAAGGGTCGCGGCACCTGTACTTCGTCTCGACCAGCGGTCAGGTGCGTCCCGTGACGAGTGGCGACGAAGTGCTCTCGGTGACCGACATCGCCAAGACCGGCGTCGCCGTCGGGACGCGCGCGACGCCGACGGAGCCTGGCGACGTGGTGCGGCTGTCGCTCAAGGGCGCGCCGGCGGTCACCAAGCTCACCGACGTCAACGGCGATGTGCTCGCCGGCAAGCAGCTCGCCACGCAGGAAGAGGTCTGGTACACGTCCAAGGACGGCCTTCGGATTCAGGGCTGGATCGTCAAGCCGCCCGCGTTCGATCCGGCCAGGAAGTACCCGCTGATGCTCGAGATTCACGGCGGCCCGCATTCGATGTACAACAACGCGTGGAGCTTTGCGCGGCAGGACCACGCCGCCAACGGCTATGTGGTGCTCTACACCAATCCGCGCGGCTCGACCGGCTACGGATCGGCGTTCGGCAACGCGATCAAGAACGCGTATCCGGGGAAGGACTTCGACGACTTGATGGCGGGCGTCGATCTGGTACTCGGCAAGGGCTATATCGACGACCAGCGACTCTACGTGTTCGGCTGCTCGGGCGGCGGCGTGCTGACGTCGTGGATCGTCGGCCATACGAACCGCTTCGCCGCCGCGAGCGCCAACTGCACGGTCACGAACTGGCTGAGCTTCGTCGGGCAGACGGACTCGCCCGGCTGGTACAACAACTTCGAGAAGCCGTTCTGGGATGATCCGTCGGAGCATCTCCGCCGGAGCCCCATTATGCACGTCGGCAAAGTGACCACGCCCACGCTGCTGATGACGGGGGTTCAGGACCTGCGTACGCCGATGCCGCAAACCGAGGAGTTCTATTCGGCGCTCAAGGTGCGGGGCATTCCGACGGCAATGGTCCGCTTCAACAACGAATGGCACGGCACGAGCAGCACGCCGAGCAACTTCCTGCGGACGCAGGCGTACCTGCGCGAGTGGTTCGTGAAGTATCGGCGCGACCCCAAGCCGGTGAGCTGAGAGGACTCCGATGAAGATCTCAATGACCGTGAACGGCACGCCCCGCACGGCAGACGTGCCCGCCGATATGCCGCTGCTGTGGATCCTCCGGGATGTGCTCGATCTCAAGGGGACGAAGTTTGGCTGCGGCAAGGCGCTGTGCGGCGCGTGCACCGTGCACATCAACGGGGCCGCCACGCGCTCGTGCCAGGTGCCGGCGAGTGCCGTGAATGGCCGGAAGATCACGACGATCGAAGGCCTGTCGAAGGACGGCACGCATCCGTTGCAGCGCGCGTGGCAGGAGCTGGACGTGCCGCAATGCGGCTACTGTCAGGCCGGTCAGTTGATGCAGGCCGCCGAACTGCTGGCGAAGAATCCGAAGCCCACGGACGAAGACATCGACGCCGCGATGCACGGCAATCTGTGTCGTTGCGCCACGTACCACCGCATTCGGGCCGGGATTCATCGCGCGGCCGAACTCTCGTCCAAGTCGGAGTGATCACCAATGCGTGACGACTCGACCTCCGAAGCCGCCGTGTCACCTGCAGTCGCGGGCGTGGCGCGGCGCGACTTCCTGCGCGTGACCGCCATTGCTGGCGGTGGCCTGCTGCTCGGCACCCTGATTCCCGCCTCGACGCTCGACGCCCTGACGTCGTCCGCGGCGGACCCGTTCACACCGAACGCGTTCATTCGCATCAGCAGCAACGGCGCCATCACCATCCTCGCCAAGAACCCCGAAGTGGGCCAAGGCGTGAAGACGATGCTGCCGATGCTGATCGCCGAGGAGCTCGACGTCGCGTGGACCTCGATCACGATCGAGCAGGCGATGTCCGACGAGAAGGCCTACGGGCGACAGGTCGCCGGCGGCAGCACGTCCACGCCGACGAACTGGGATCCCCTGCGTCGGGCGGGGGCGGCGGGTCGGCAGATGCTGCTGGCAGCGGCCGCCGAGACCTGGGCCGTGCCGGTCGCAGAGTGCAGCACCGACGCGGGCGTCGTCCACCACAAGGCCAGCAAGCGCAAGCTGGCCTACGGTGCGCTCGCGGCCAAGGCGGCCACGCTCCCCGCGCCGGATCTGGCCACCGTACCGCTCAAGGATCCGAAGGACTATCGCATCATCGGCAAGTTCACGCCGGGTGTCGACAATTCGAAGATCGTGACCGGCAAACCGCTTTTTGGCATCGACGTGACGATGCCGGGGATGCTGCACGCCGTGATCGAGAAGGCCCCGGTCTTCGGGGCGAAGGTCGTCAGCGCGAACGTCGACGAAGTCCGTGCGTTGCCCGGCGTGAAGCACGTCGTCGTCATTCCCGGCACGACGGACCTGTCGGGACTGATGCCGGCCGTCGCGATCGTCGCCGATACCTGGTGGGCCGCGCGCTCAGCGCGCCGTCGCCTGCGCGTGACGTGGGCGGAGCACCCGACAGCACAGCAGAGCTCAGCGGGCTACGCGGCGCGCGCGGCCACAATGTTGCCGGCCCCGCCGCAGGCGGTGCTCAAGACCACTGGCGATGTGGCGGCGGCGTTCGGGACGGCCAAGGCGGTGGTCGAGGCGACCTACGAGTATCCCTTCCTCGCGCACGCATCGCTGGAGCCGATGAACTGCACCGCGCGCTTCGCCGATGGCGCGATGGAGATCTGGGCGCCGACGCAGAATCCGCAGAGCGGACGGCAGCTGGTGGCCGACACGATGGGGATTCCGCAGGACAAGATTGCGATCCATCTCGTTCGCGGCGGTGGCGGTTTCGGCCGTCGTCTGAACAATGACTATATGGTCGAAGCAGCGTGGATCGCACGCGAGGTCGGCGCGCCGGTCAAGCTGTTGTGGACACGCGAAGACGACACGCAGCACGACTTCTATCGTCCGGCCGGCTTCCACCGGCTCAAGGGCGCGGTGGACGGAAGCGGCCGACTGACGGCGTGGCAGGATCACTTCGTCACGTTCGGCGACACGCCGACGCGACTGGCCCGCGCCGCGTCGATCGGCGGCACCGAGTTTCCCTTCGGCTACGTGCCGAATTTCTCGTTCGGCGTCTCGGCAATGCCTCTGGGCGTGCCCACGGGGTTCCTGCGTGCGCCGACAAGCAACGCGATTGCGTTCGTGTTCCAGTCGTTCATCGACGAACTCGCGCACGCCGCAGGACGTGACCCGGTGGCCTTCCGCTTGGCCTTGCTCGCGCAGCTCGACAGCGCGGCCCCCGTGTCCCGCGGCGAGGCACCACCAATGAACGCCGAGCGGATGCGTGGCGTGCTGGAACTCGTCGCCGAAAAGGCCGGCTGGGGCAAGCGCACGCTCCCGAAGGGTTCAGGGATGGGCGTCGGGATGCACTACAGCCATCGCGGCTACTTCGCCGAGGTGGTGGAAGTCGCGGTGAGCCGGAGCGGCGATCTCAAGGTGCAGAAGGTGTGGGTCGCCGGTGATGTGGGCAGCCAGATCATCAATCCGAGCGGCGCGATGGCGCAGGTGCAGGGGTCGGTGCTGGATGGCTTGTCCGAGGCCCTGCGGCAGGAGATCACGATCGATGGCGGTCGAGTGATGCAGAACAGCTTCGACGACTTCGAGCTGCTGCGCATCACCGAAGTGCCGCCAGTCGAGGTGCACTTCCGGAAGACGGAGTTCCCGCCCACCGGAATGGGTGAGCCGGCATTGCCACCGGTGATCCCT
>JANRJP010000055.1:0-2201 GCA_033763905.1 Gemmatimonadaceae bacterium | reverse complement strand
CGGATCGGCCTCGGTGCGGAACTCGTCGTCGATCGCCCGGGCCACCGCGTCCATCTGCGCCGGGTCGGCAACCCGAACGGTGAACTGTGTGACGGTTCCCAGCCCCGCGCCCTTGGCCGCCTGCTGCAGGAAGGGCAGGTGGACGTACGCCACGTTCTGGTCCTGGGGCTCCGGAGAGGCGATGATCGCGGCCACCGTGACGGTCACACCCGACGAATCGAACGAATCTCCGACCTTAAACCCGCGGCGGCTCGCGAGCAGCTCGCCCACGACCGCAGAATCTGAGCGCGACCCCCATCCATCGAGCGAGCCGGAGACGACCCGCCATTTGGTGCTCAGCCCCGCGAGGTCGCCGCTGGGCACCCCCCGGAACGTGATCACATCGAGCGACGCGCGGCAGTTGTTGACGACGATCTTCATCGGCACGACCGCCGCGACGCCCGGGAGCTTCGCGATGCGGTCGGCGTAGTGCTCGGGCAGGCGGCTGGTCGCGGGGCAGAAGCGGTTGGCGCGGAAGACCACCAGAGTCTGGTCCGCCGCCGAGACGCTGGTCGCCTCGTGGACGCCGCGTTGCAGCGCCTGCACCGCGATAAAGAGGAACATCGCCACCGTCACGCCGCCGACCGTGAGCAGCGACCGCGTCCGATGCCGCCAGACCTGCTTGAACACCACCGGAAGGAGTTTCATCGGGATCATGCCGGCACCCCCTGGCGGGCGTTCTCTCGCCCCGACAGTGAGCGATCAGCTTCTATAGCTCGCATCTCCGCAAGTTCCTGCGCCTCCACCAGCCGTCCCTTCTCCAAATGCAGCGCGCGCCGGGCGTACGCCGCGGACTTCGCGTCGTGCGTGACCATGATGAGCGTTTTGCCCAGCTCGCGATTGAGACGGGTCAGCAGCGCCATGATCGCCGCGGCCGACTCCGCGTCCAGGTCGCCCGTCGGCTCGTCGGCGACGATGATCTTCGGGTCGGTCACGATGGCGCGGGCGATCGCGACGCGCTGTTCCTGCCCGCCCGAGAGCTGTCGCGGGAAGTGGTCGTGGCGGTCGGCGATGCCGACGAGCTGGAGCGCCGTCTGCACCCGGTCGTGCCGCTCGCGGCGTGATAGACGATGGAGCAACAGCGGCAGCTCCACGTTCTCGTACGCCGTCAGCACCGGCACCAAGTTGTAGAGCTGGAAGACGTACCCGACGTTGTCGCTCCGCCAGTCCGCGAGCCTTGACCGTGACAACGAGGCGATGTCCACGCCGCCGATGCTGAGCCGCCCGCCGGTCGGGCTGTCGATGCCCGCGATCAGATTGAGGAGTGTTGTTTTTCCGCTGCCGGAAGGCCCCATGAGCGCGAGGAAGTCCCCGGCGTCGACATCGAGGTCGAGCTCGTGCAGCGGCGTGATCGTGGAATCACCCTTCTTGTACGCTTTCGTCAGCCTTCGGCATTCGATGAGTGGCGTGGTGGGCCTCGGTGAATGGTTCATGGATTGGCACTCGGCGCTTCGCCGACAACACGGACGCGCGTACCGGGCCTGAGCGTTGCCGGCGCACTCGCGATGGCCCGTTCTCCCGCTGCGACGCCCGACAGAACGCGGACCGCGTCACCGGTTGAATCAGCCGGATCAAGAGTGAGTTCACGAAGATCCGCGGTTGTCACCGAGGGCGAGACGGGCCGCGCGATCCAAACCTTCGCAATACCGTCCTTGCGATCAAGGAGCACGCCCGCGGGTAGGTACAGCCCGAGGCCGCTGCTCGTTTCCGCTCGCGATCCCGGCCGATCACTCGCCCCGACGGCGACGGTCTCGGCTCGAGGCTGGAACCTCACCCGCGTCAGCATCTCGGGCTTGAGCAGCGGCGACGGATCTTTGATCGCGACCTTGAACTGCACCGTGTTCCGCTGGATGTTGGCCTCGTGCACCACACGGGTCACCGTACCCGCGAAGCTCGCGCCCGCGAGCGCCTCGGTCGTCACCTGCGCCGGCGTCCCGATCGCGATCTTCGCCGCGTCGGCGAGCGGCACGTCGACCCGCACCTGGAGCTTCGCGGGGTCGTACAGCCGCATCACGGTGCCTGACATACCGCCCGCACCCGATGACTCGCCCCCCTTCGACCCCATCGTGATGCGGCTCCCTGGCTCGATCAGCCTCGTCATCACGACACCCGCCACGGGGGAGCGGATCTCGGCCCGCTCAAGCCGCAGCGTCGCCTCGGCG
>JANRJP010000043.1:0-2004 GCA_033763905.1 Gemmatimonadaceae bacterium | reverse complement strand
GTGCTGGCGCTGCGCCGAGTGCGCTCGCGTCGTGACGACGGCGTGGAGCGCGGCGCGGTGTGGGGTGCCGCTGCAGCCTGCGCCGCGTTGTTCTTCGCCACCTTGGTGCAGGCCCTCCAAGGCCATCCGCTCATTTCCATTGCCGCGAGCTGACGATGTCTGACGCGCAACTCTTCCAAGCCGCCAACACCACCGCGCTCGTCTGCTGGATAGCCCTGGTGGTGCAACCCAAGCGCGTGGCGCCGCTGCTCCGCTTCGTGATTCCAGCGGCGTTCGCCGTGCTGTACATCTGGGCCCTGAGCACCGCTCCGCAGAATCCCGACGGCGGCTTCGGCTCGCTGGCGCAGGTGAAGGCGTTGTTCACGAGTGATCGCGCCGTGCTGGCCGGCTGGGTGCACTATCTGGCGTTCGATCTCTTCATCGGCTGCTGGGAGGTGATCGACTCGGCCGATCGTGGCATCAATCGCTGGCTCGTGGTGCCGTGTCTGGCTCTGACGTTCATGTTCGGGCCGGTGGGGTTGCTGCTCTATCTTGGGCTTCGGCTCGCGCACGGCGCGCGCGGTGCAACGCCGTCGACCGCTTCGTGATCGTCCTCGACGGTGGCCTCGCCACCGAACTCGCCGCGCGCGGTCACGATCTCTCGGACGCCCTGTGGTCGGCACGCCTCCTCGAAGACGCGCCCCAGGACATCACCGCCGTGCACCTCGACTACTTCGAGGCTGGCGCAGACGTCGCCATTACCGCGAGCTACCAAGCCAGCTATCAGGGCCTTGCCGCGCGTGGGCTCTCGCGCGCCGATACCGATCGCGCCCTGCAGCGCTCAGTCGCCCTCGCACGCTCGGCGCGCGACCAGTTTCACGCGCGGCACCCCGAGTCACGACGCGTGCTGCGCGTCGCAGCGTCGGTGGGTCCCTACGGTGCCATTCTCCACGACGGCTCCGAATACCGCGGCGACTACGGCCTGAGCGAAGACGAGTTGCTGGACTTCCACCGGCCACGAATGGCGGCCCTGCTGGGTGCCGAGCCGGATCTGCTCGCGTGCGAAACGCTGCCGTCACTGCTCGAGGCGCGAGCTGTCGTGCGTGCGCTCCGCGAGTCACCGGCGGCCCGGGCCTGGGTGTCGTTCACCTGCCGCGACGCGACGCACACGGCAGCGGGCGACGACATTGCCGAATGTGCGCGCGAACTCGACGCCGAGCCGCAGGTGGTGGCCGTGGGCGTCAACTGCGTGCCACCGGCGCTGGTCACACCGCTGATTGCCGCGCTGCGCTCGGGGACGAGCAAGCCGATCGTGGTGTATCCGAACTCCGGCGAGGTGTGGGACGCCGAGGCGCGCTACTGGGAGGGTAGCGCGGCGCGATTCACCGAGTCTCTGCGGGAGTGGATCGAGGCCGGGGCATCCTGGATTGGCGGCTGTTGCCGGACGACGCCGGCGGATATTCGGCGGATTCGGAGATTTGTCGAGGATTATAGACTGTAACACCGTTTATTTTGGCTTGAATTGGCCGCCAGTGCCGTCTATTTTGCACTTGTGGCCCCGATAGTCCCCCATTTCCCGCCAGTCCAACGGCTCGCGCCGCCGCCTGCGCGCAGCGCGTTCCTCTTCGGACCGCGTGGGACGGGCAAGTCCACTTACGCCAAGCAGTGCTTCCCGGACGCCCTCTTCATTGATCTGCGAACGGGGCCCACGGCGCGTGCATTGGCGGCGGAGCCGGAGCGACTGCACGCAACCTTGGATGCAGTCCCGACGAACCGTTGGGTCGTCATCGACGAAGTCCAACGGGTGCCGGCGATCCTCGATGCGGTGCACCAACGTCTCGACCGCGAACCCGACCGACGCTTTCTGCTCACCGGCTCGAGCGCACGTTCGTTGCACCGCGCCGGCGTCAACTTGCTCGGCGGACGCGCGGGCCGACGCGTGATGTCGCCATTCCTGGCGGCCGAGCTGGGCGATGCCTTCTCGCTGTCGCTCGCGCAACGCATCGGTTTGCTGCCGGTGATCTG